>NZ_JBEYUP010000004.1:0-408048 GCF_040643575.1 Streptomyces sp. NPDC047108 | reverse complement strand
AGCTCCAGACGCACCCGCCGCCCCTGGGCCCGCCAGATGTTGCCCGTCTGCTCGAAGAAGCCCTGCGGGTGGTACTGCAGCACCAGCAGGATGCGCGTCAGATTCGGCGTCAGCTCATGGAAGGTGACGGCACCGTCCACATGCCCCTTCTCCGCCTTGGACTCCCAGACGATCATCTCGTCCGGCACCTGCTCCAGGATCGTCGACTGCCACTTCCGGTGCGACCACAGGACCTGCGCCTTCCACTCCAGTTCCGCCTCCGTCTCGCCCTGCTCGACGTCCTCCACCTTCTTCATGAACCCGGGGAAGTCCTCGAACCGGGTCCAGTAGTCGTACGCGGTCGAGACCGGAACTCCCACATCGATCTGCTCGACGATGTTGGTGACCTTGATCTTCGAGCCCTTGTCACCCCCGCCGCCCCCGTCACCGCCGGTCAGAGCGTCCTTGACCTTGTCCTTCACGCTCGACAGGCCACCTCCGAGCAACGCCCCCACCGGTGATTTCCCACCGGTGAGCGCAGCCACGACACCGGAGCCGTCCGGCGCGATGTCCGACAGCCGTTCGGTGACGCCACTCACCCGGTCGCTCAGCGATCCGATCGCCCGCTCACCGAGCACCATGAGGAGGTCCTGCACCTCCTGCTTCAGGCGGTCGGTGTGCAGGTCCTGGCTCAGGCCGCCGTCTCCGTTCGTGCTGCCGCTGGACCGATCAGCCATACGTCATCACCCTCGGCTCCGCCGGGCCGAACCGCTCGATCCGCCGCTCTTCCCCGCGGCTCCCGAACGGCCGCCGCCCGTCTGCTTCTTGGCGGTCTTGGATGTGCCCGTACCGGTCCGGCCGGTACCGGTCTTACGAGTGCCGGTCCGTGCCGCGCCCGTACCCGTCCTGCCCGTACCGGCCTTGGTGCCGCTTCCGCCCGAACCGCTCCCGCTCTTCTTGCTCCCGGCCCCGGATGCCGCGCCCGACGACCGCTTGCTCGAGCGAGCTTCCGCCCGCTTCCGTTTCCCGGAGTCGTGCTCACCGTCGGACTCGGCGGATTCCGCCTCACCGTCGCCGGACGCTCCGCCGCGCAGCGCCGTCGTCCTGCGCTCGATGCGGTCGCTGAGGGCGTCGACCCGGTGGCCGACCGCGCCGGCGACCGCCGTCCTGCCCGCCGTGACGAGCTTGCCGCGCAGGTCCGCGGCGTGCTTGTCGCCCCCCACCGACTTGACGGCCTCGCCGGCCTGGCCGAGACCTCGGCTCCCCAGTCCACGGCTGGCGGCCAGGGCGGCCAGTCCGAGAGCGATGCGTGCCTTACGGGTACGTCCGAGGACGTAGCCACCGGCGATGGCGAGCGCCGTCTGGCCGTTCTTCATGATCGTCGTCCCTCCGTCTCGCTGTTGCCGCGCCACGGGGACTGCCGCGTTGCCGCGTCACGGTGACCTGAAGCACGCAGGAGCGCCCGCCCCCGCGAAGCGTGGAGGTCCAACACCACTTCCAGTATGGGGCATATACGACTTTCCATCAGAAATCAGACCGCGGTCACCGAGCGAGCTCGGATCACGTCAGGGAGTGAGCGGCAAGGGCTTGCTGCGCCGGTGCCACGGGTAGGCAGCCCCCATGCGACTCGGCGTAGTGGACGTGGGCTCGAACACGGTGCGGTTGATGGTCGCGGACGGCGCAGGCACCGTCCCCTTACCGGTGCACACCGCCAAGCGCCGGCTCCGGCTGGCCGAGCACATCGACGGCAGCGGCCGGATCTCCGGGGAGGCCGTGACGCTGCTGGCCGACGCGGTGGCCGCGGCGCGGCAGGAGGCCGAACGGTGGGGCGTGACAGCGCCGTTCGTCTTCGCGACGTCGATCGTGCGGGACGCACCCAACCGCCAGGACGTCCTGGCGGCGGTGCTCCGCCGTACCGGCATGCCGCTCCGCCTCATGTCCGGGGGCACGGAGGCGGAGTTGACCTTTCTGGCCGCCCGGCGGTGGATGGGGTGGCGGTCGGGGCCGCTCGTCCTGCTCGACATCGGCGGCGGATCGCTCGAAGTCGCCTTCGGACGCAGCGGAATGCCGGACTTCGCGGCCTCCCTTCCGCTGGGGGCGGGCCGGTTGACCCGGGAACACTTCGGTCGCGACGATCCGCCCGGTCCCCCCGCGGTGAGGGAGCTCCGCCGGCGCGTCCGCCATGAACTGCGCGATGTGGCGGCGCGGATACGGTGGGAGGGACCGCGTACGGGCGTGGCCACCTCACGGACGTTCCAGCAGCTCGCCCGGCTGTGCGGAGCGGCACCCGGGCGGGAGGGCCCGTTCGTCCAACGCGGGCTCGCGCGGCGGGACCTGCGGCCCGCGATCGAGGCGCTGGCCGCCCTCCCCACGGACCAGCGGGCGAGCATGCCGGGCATCTCCAGAGCCCGCGCCGGGCAGTCGCTCGCCGGCGCCCTGGTCGCGCACACGACGATGAAGCTGATCGGGCTCGACCGGGTCGTCATCTCCCCGTGGGCGCTGCGCGAGGGGATCCTGCTGACGTACCTGGAGGGCGGTGAGGTCGCGTGGTGGACACCGCCCACCGACGCACCCCACGGGGCAGCACCTCATGCCGTGGCCGGTTCCGCCGGGGCCGTCCCCGCCGGATGGGCGCCCGTCGAGGCCGAGCCCGCCCACACCACCCCCGCCGAAGAGGCGCCGGACGCCGCCGGGCGTCCGCGGGAGGAGCCCGGAGCAGGACGGGTCGCCGTACGGACCGGCTGAGTCCTCCCCGCGGACGGGCACGGACCGAGCCGCCCCGGGGACGACGGCGGCCGGAGGGCACGGCCCCGCCCGGGGCGAACCGGGCGGGGCGCAAGGTGCCGGACCGCCGGCGCGCCCGAGCCGGGCCCGAGGACGCGCGGCGCCCGTCCGGAGATCGCGGCAGGACCCCCCTGCGGGACGGGCTGCCGGAGCGGCTACCGGTCCGCTACTGCCAGCTCGCGTGCAGCGGCTTGCCCTCCGCGTAGCCCGCGGCGCTCTGCACACCCACGACGGCCCGCTCGTGGAACTCCTCCAGCGAGCCCGCCCCGGCGTACGTGCACGAGCTGCGCACGCCCGCGATGATCGAGTCGACCAGGTCCTCGACGCCCGGACGGGCCGGGTCGAGGAACATCCGCGAGGTGGAGATGCCCTCCTCGAAGAGACCCTTGCGCGCCCGGTCGTACGCGGACTCCTCCGAGGTCCGGTTGCGCACGGCGCGCGCCGATGCCATGCCGAAGCTCTCCTTGTACGGGCGTCCGTCGGCGGTGTGCTGGAGGTCGCCGGGGGACTCGTAGGTGCCCGCGAACCAGGACCCGACCATCACGTTGGACGCCCCGGCCGCCAGCGCCATCGCCACGTCCCGGGGGTGCCGCACGCCGCCGTCCGCCCACACGTGCTTACCGAACTTCCGTGCCTCTTCGGCGCATTCGAGGACGGCCGAGAACTGCGGGCGGCCCACGCCTGTCATCATCCGCGTGGTGCACATGGCGCCGGGGCCGACCCCGACCTTGACGATGTCCGCTCCGGCGGCGATGAGGTCGCGTACGCCCTCGGCGGCCACGACGTTGCCCGCCACGACGGGCACCTGCGGGTCGAGTCCGCGCACCGCCTTCAGCGCGCTGATCATCGACTCCTGGTGACCGTGCGCCGTGTCCACGACGAGCGTGTCCACACCGGCCGCGAGCAGCGCCTTGGCCCGGCCCGCGACATCGCCGTTGATGCCGACGGCGGCGGCGACGCGGAGCTTGCCGTCGGCGTCGGTCGCCGGGGTGTAGAGGGTCGCGCGGAGGGCGCCCTTGCGGTTGAGGATGCCGACGAGCTTGCCGTCACGGTCGACCGCGGGCGCGATCTTGCGGTGGGCGGCGTCGAGACGGTTGAAGGCCTCGCGCGGGTCGATGCCGGCGTCCAGGAGCAGCAGTTCCCGGGACATGACCTCGGTGAGCTGCGTGAAGCGGTCGACCCCGGTCAGGTCGGACTCGGTGACGATGCCGACGGGGCGGCCGTCCTCCACGACGACACCGGCGCCGTGCGCCCGCTTGGGCAGCAGGGACAGCGCGTCGGCGACCGTCGCGTGCGGGGCGAGGACGATCGGGGTGTCGAGCACGAGATGGCGCGCCTTCACCCAGCCGACGACGTCGGCGACGACGTCGATCGGGATGTCCTGCGGGAGCACCACGAGCCCGCCGCGCCGGGCGACCGTCTCGGCCATGCGGCGGCCGGCGATCGCGGTCATGTTGGCGACGACGAGGGGAATCGTCGTGCCGGTGCCGTCACGGGACGACAGGTCGACGCCCTGCCGGGATCCGACCGCCGAGCGGCTCGGCACCATGAACACGTCGTCGTACGTCAGGTCGTACGGCGGCTTCTGGTCGTTGAGGAAGCGCATCTAACTCTCTCACCTGCGGTTTTACGTAAGGGCGGGCGGGGAGTCAGCACCGGGCCGAGCTGGATCGGGCTGCGGCTCCTACGCCATTGTCACCGACCTCGCCCGGCCTTGGCCAACAGCGACCCGATGTCTTGTGGCATCGGCCGAGCGGGACCGTGGACGGGCTGTGGCTTCCGCCAAGCCGCGGGGCCGGTCGGCGGACGCCGTCGCTCATGATCCGTGACAGCGGCACGGACGGGTCCGCCCATGATCGGCACCTTTGCGGCCGTGGCGGGTCGTCCCGACGGCCCCCTCAGTTCGGGTCCCTGGTTGCGTCCGCCCGGCCGCGGCGGGGGCTTGATCCACGGGGAGCGGGCGGCGATCCGGAGATCGTGCACGCGTCCAGTGCCGTGACCGCGGCCCGGCACCCGCCCGCCACCGCGTCCGGGAGTCCACGACGACCGGGAGGCCCCGACCACCGGCTCCCCACGGGACGAGCCCCACGGCGTGATCCCGCGGGCCCGTTGAGCCCGGCGCGCGTCAACCGCCCTTCCCCGTCCGCCCCGTTGGAACATCTGTACCCACCGCGTTCGCGGGCGAGCCCGGCGGAGCCCACCCGTCCCCTGCATAGCGTTTCCCGCATGCAGCACGCACCGGCCCTCACCGAGTCCGACACCGCCGCTCAGCGTCTGACGGCTCTGTCGGACGGGGTCTTCGCCATCGCCATGACCCTGCTGGTGCTCGATGTGTCGATCCCGCCCGGACTGAACCCCGAGCAGTTCCACGAGGCCCTCGACGACGTCCTACCCAACCTCGCCGCCTACACGATCAGTTTCGCGGTCATCGCCGAGTTCTGGACCGACCACCGCCGCATCCTCGGCTCCCTGCGGGCGGTCGACGGCTGGGTCACCGGGCTGACGCTGCTGGGGCTCGGGCTGATCGCGCTGCTTCCCTTTCCCACGGCCCTCCTCGCGGAGTACGGCAACGAGTCCCTGCCCGTCGCCATCTACTCCCTGAGCGTCGCCGCCACGAACGCGGTCCACCTCGCCCTGCTGCTCGCCGTCCAGCGGCGCCTGCCGCCGCCGGACCAGCCGCTCGGCCACCGGCTCCGCCGACTGCAGGCCGCCGACTTCGCGTCCACCGTGGTGATGTTCGGTCTCGCCGTTCCCCTGGCCTTCGCGACCCCGACCGGGGCGAAGCTCTTCTGGGCGCTGCTGATCCCGCTGAAGTCCTGGATCGGCCAGTGGGAGCGCAGCACCACGCGCCGCCTCAAAGCCTGATCCAACCCTTGTCCGCCCACGCCGCACGGGAATCGTTCACGGAAATTCCGGATGACCGCGCACGGAATTCCCGCGCACCGGGCTTCGTACGGAATTCCCGTGCACGTCACTCTTTCCTCTCGGCGAGCGGTGCGGCCCTGACGGGACATCGGCCGCCGACCGGATCTCTCCCGCGACCGTGGCCCATCCTTCCGCTGCCCGAGCACGCTCGCCCGCCCTGCCTTCCGAACTCCGCGCCACAGCAGTTGGTTTGGGGTTTCTCGTGGTTCCCGCATCCGTCTCGTGGTCACCACGACGCGCTAAATCTCGTGGGTGCCACGAGGCGGGACCGGTCCGACCGGAGGATCCCTAGTGTTCATTGACACCCCACCCGGCCCGCGAACAGGCTGATTTCACCGGCCGGCACACGCGGAATTCGCTCGGCCCGCACGACGCACCGCCCCCACAGGCTATCGGCCACCTGCCCCGTCTCCCCTCCACAATTTCTTTCCGCATCTTCCTTCCGCATCGCCGGCCGGTTCGTTTTCCCCGGAATGAACCCTCTTTTTCGGAGTGCCCGTGACCACTGCACCCGCGACCGAAACGGTCCTGGGAATCAGCCCGTTCGGTGAGCCGGATCCGAGAGTCGTCGCCGCGGTCTGCCGGGCCGGCGGACTCGGGATCCTGGATCTGGGAGACGGGGGGAGGCGGGCCCGGGAGGCGCTGGCTTCGGTACGGGAGTGGGTGCCGGGGCCGTTCGGCGTCCGGATGGCCGCCGGGTGCACTCCCAGCGCTCGCGACCTGCTGGACGGCGGAGCCGTCCACACCGTGCTGCTCGGGGCCGGAGCCCCCCTGGCCCCGAGCACTCTCGCCGCCGCCCACCGCGTACTCGTCGAGGTCACCGACCGGGACGAGGCCGCGGCCGCCGTCGGCGCGGGGGCGCACGGCCTGGTCGCTCGCGGCAACGAAAGCGGCGGCCGCGTCGGGGAGTTGAGCACTTTCGTCCTCCTCCAGCAGCTCCTCGCCGACCCGGACCTGGCCGGGGTGCCCGTCTGGGCGTGCGGCGGCATCGGCCCGCGCACCGCGGCGGCCTCCCTGCTCGGTGGCGCGGCCGGGGTCGTCCTCGACACCCAGCTCGCGCTGCTCGCGGAGGCGTGTCCGCCCGAGGAGGTGGCCGCGGCCGTCCGCACGATGGACGGCTCGGAGACCGTGGTGGTCGCGGGCCACCGGGTCCTGCGCCGCCGGGGCCCGGACGCGCCGCCGTACCCGGAGGACCCCGCCGACGTCGCCGCGCTGCTCGGCGCGGAGGACCCGCGGACGCGGTTGCTGCCGGTGGGTCAGGACGGCTTTCTGGCGGCCCACTTCGCGGAGCGGTGGGGCGATGTCGGCGGTGCCGTACGCGCGGTGACCGATGCCGTACGGGATGTCGTACGGGATACGGCGCGCGACCGTACGCCTGCGGACGCCCTGCTGCCCGGTTCGGAGATGAGCCGGGCGCTGGGGACGTCGCTGCCGCTCGCGCAGGGGCCGATGACCAGGGTCAGCGACCAGGCCGGGTTCGCCGAGGCCGTCGCCGGACACGGCGGACTGCCGTTCCTCGCCCTCGCCCTCGCCGGCCCCGACCGGACGCGGGCTCTCCTGGAGGAGACCCGTGAGCGGCTGGGGGAACGGCCCTGGGGGGTGGGCGTGCTCGGATTCGCTCCCGATCGGATCCGAAGCGCTCAGCTGGAGATCGTCCGCGAACTCCGGCCGTCCTGCGCGATCGTGGCCGGGGGCCGGCCCTCGCAGGCGGCGTCACTGGAGGAAGCCGGCGTCGAGACGTATCTGCACGTCCCCTCCCCCGGCCTGTTCCGGCAGTTCCTCGGTGCGGGAGCCCGCAAGTTCGTCTTCGAGGGCTCGGAGTGCGGGGGCCACGTCGGACCGCGGAGCAGCTTCGCCCTGTGGGAGGCGCAGATCGCGGTCCTCACCGACTTCCTGGACACCGCGGACCGCCCCGACCCGGCCGGCTTCCGGGTGTTCTTCGCGGGGGGCGTGCACGACGAACGGTCGTCGGCCATGGTCGCGGCGCTCGCCGCGCCCCTGACGGCGCGCGGTGTCGCCGTCGGCCTCCTCATGGGCACCGCTTATCTGTTCACGGAGGAAGCCGTCGGCAGCGGGGCGGTCCGGCCCGTCTTCCAGCGGCAGGTCCTCCAGGCGCGGCGGACCGAGCTGCTGGAGACCGCGCCGGGCCATGCCACGCGCTGCGTCCCCAGCCCGTACACCGAGAACTACCGTGCCCTGAAGGATGAGTTGAGGGGCCGCGGCGTACCGGACCGCGAGGTGTGGGAGCAGCTGGAGCGGCTGAACGTCGGGCGGCTGCGGATCGCCAGCAAGGGCGTGGAGCGGGTCGGTGAGGAACTGGCCCTGCGCGACGAGGACGAGCAGCTGGCCAAGGGCATGTTCATGGCCGGGGACGTGGCCGTCCTGCGGTCCGAGGTCACGACGATGGACGCGTTGCACACCGCCGTCACCACCGGGGCAGCCGTGTTCCTCTCCGACCGTGCCGCCGCGGTCCGCGAGCGCGCGGGCCTGGGCGCGGACGAGGAGCAGCGCGGCGATGAGGCACCGGAGCCGCTCGACATCGCCGTCGTGGGCATGGCGTGCATGTTCCCGGACGCCCCGGACCTGGACGCGTACTGGGCGAACGTCGTCGCGGGCACCGACACGGTCACCGAGGTACCGCCCGGCCGGTGGGACCCGGCCCTCTACTACGCGCCCGGCGCCGGCGGCGACCGCACCGAGTCCAAGTGGGGCGGCTTCCTGCCGCGCATCCCGTTCGACCCGCTGCGCTACGGCATTCCGCCCTCGTCGCTGGGCAGCATCGAGCCGGTGCAGCTGCTGTCGCTGGAGGCCGCACGGCGGGCGCTGGAGGACGCCGGCTACGGGCGGCGGGAGTTCGACCGCTCCCGGGCGTCGGTGGTCTTCGGCGCGGAAGCGGGCAGCGATCTGTCGAACGCGGCCACACTGCGGACCCTGCTGCCCGCCTACCTCGGGGAGCTGCCGCCCGGCCTGGACGCCCAACTGCCGCGGCTGACCGAGGACTCCTTCCCCGGGATGCTGGCCAATGTCATCTCCGGGCGCATCGCCAACCGGCTCGATCTGCGCGGCGCCAACTACACGGTGGACGCCGCCTGTGCGTCCTCGCTCGCCGCGGTCGACGTGGCCTGCAAGGAACTTTCCGGCGGTACCAGCGACCTGGTGCTGTGCGGCGGCGCCGACCTGCACAACGGGATCAACGACTACCTGCTCTTCTCCTCGGTGCACGCGCTGTCCCCGACCGGCCGCTCCCGTACCTTCGACCGCGGCGCGGACGGCATCGCACTCGGCGAGGGCGTCGCGTGCCTGGTGCTCAAGCGGCTGGCCGACGCGGATCGCGACGGCGACCGGGTCTACGCGGTCATCAAGGGCGTCGGCAGTTCCAGCGACGGCAGGTCGCGCGGGCTGACCGCGCCCCGACCCGAAGGTCAGCGGTCCGCCCTGGAGCGGGCGTACCGCAACGCGGGGATCTCGCCCGCCGATGTCGGGATGATCGAGGCGCACGGGACGGGGACGGTCGTGGGCGACCGTACCGAACTCGGCGCTCTCACCGAGCTGTTCACCGAGTCCGGTGCGGCGCCGGGGAGTTGTGCGCTCGGATCGGTGAAGTCGCAGATCGGCCACACCAAGTGCGCGGCCGGACTGGCCGGGCTGATCAAGGCGGCCATGGCCCTGCACACCGGCGTCACACCACCGACCGGACTGCTGGAGGAGCCGAACCCGGCCTGGCAGGAGGGCGAGAGCCCGTTCGTCTTCCACACCACGGCGCAACCGTGGCCCGCTCCGCCCGCCGAACGAATCGCCGGCGTCAGCGCCTTCGGGTTCGGCGGCACCAACTTCCACGTGGTGCTGGGCGCGTACGACGCGGGGCCTCCGCCGGCGCAGGGGCTCGGGGTGTGGCCCGCCGAGCTGTTCCTTTTCCGGGGCACGGACCGGGCGGACACGGCACGAGCCATCGAACACCTGCTGGACCTCGCCGAGGCGGACGCCCCTCACGGACGCCGGTGGCGGCTCGCGGAGCTCGCCCTGACCGCCTCGCGGCGCGCCGACGCCTCCGCGAAGCCGGTACGCGCGGCGGTGGTGGCGAGGGACCTCGACGAGCTGCCCGTCCTGCTGCGGCGGGCGCTCGCCGGTGAACACGACCCGTCCGCGGGGGTGTTCCTCGACGAACCGGACCCGGGCGGCGGCGGCGCGGCATTCCTCGACCCTACGGGCGCGGACGGCGGCGTGGCATTCCTCGACCGTACGGGCGCGGACGGCGGCGACGTGGCGTTCCTCTTCCCCGGTCAGGCGAGCCAACGGCCGGGCATGATGGCCGAGTTGTTCGTCGCCTTCCCGGAGACCCAGCGCTATCTCCACCTCGGGCGGGAGTGGGCCGGCGCGCTCTATCCCCCGGCGGCGTTCGGTCCCGGCGTCGCGGACCGGCAGCGGGCCCGTGTCACCGACACCCGGGTCGCCCAGCCCGCACTGGGCATGGTCGGGCTGGCGGTGCACGAGATGCTCGGCCGGGCCGGAGTCGCCCCCGCCATGCTCGCGGGTCACAGCTACGGCGAACTCGTCGCGCTCTGCGCCGCCGGGGCGTTCGACCCGGCGACCCTGCTGACGCTCAGCGCCGAACGGGCCGATGCGATCCTCTCGGCCGCGGGCTCCGAGCCGGGCACGATGGCCGCGGTGTCGGCCGGCGGTGAGGACGTCGCGCGGGAGCTGGCCGCCGCCGGACTCGCGGACGACGTCGTCGTGGCGAACCACAACAGCCCGGGGCAGACCGTCGTCTCCGGCCCGGAGCGGGCGGTCGCCGCCGCCGTGGACCGGCTCCGCGAGAGCGGCTTCGGCGCCCGGGCGATCCCCGTCGCCTGCGCCTTCCACAGTCCCGTGGTCGCCGGCGCCGGGCCACGGTTCGCCGAGGTCCTCGCCGGCCACCCGGTGCGGACGCCCGAGGTGCCGGTGTGGTCGAACCGCACCGCCGCGGTCCACGGTGTACGCCCAGACGAGATCCGTGCCGAACTGGCCGCTCACATCGGCGCCCCCGTGCGGTTCAGCGAGCAGATCGAGGCGATGTACGAGGCCGGTGCCCGGGTGTTCGTGGAGGCCGGGCCCGGCTCGGTGCTCACGTCCCTGGTGTCCGCGACCCTGGGCGACCGGCCGCACACCACGGTGACGTGCGAGACGCCGGAGCGCCGCGGGCTGCCCGGTTTCCTCGCCGCCCTGGCCCGGCTGGCCGTCGCCGGTGCGCGGGTGCGCACCGGCTGGATGTTCAACGGCCGGGACGTCTTCGGGGCGGAGGCCGGGGCCTCGCCCGAGGCACCCGGCTGGACCGTCGACGGGCATCTGGTCCGCACCCGTGACGGCAACCCCCTGCCCGGTTCGCTCGCACCGGCCGTACGAATCCAGGAGTCCGCGGTGACCGACCACCCCTCACACGACCACGGCGTTCCCGACCGCGACCGGATGGTCTCCGAATTCCTGCGCACGAGCCGGGAGATGATGGCCGCGCAGCGCGACGTGCTGCTCACGTACTTCGGCACGACGGCGGGCGCGGCGGGTGCCGCGGGTGCCGCGGGTCCGATGCCGTCGCCTGCGGCCACCGCGCCGGTACCGACTGCCGCTCCGGCTGCGGCGGATCCGGCCACCTCACTGCCCGCGCTCGGCTCCCCGCCCGCGGACCCGCCACCGCCGATCGGTGAGGCGGTACCGGACGGCGTGCCGGCGGCGACGGGCGAGGCCGACGTGCTCGGCACCGTCCTGGACATCATCAGCGAACGCACCGGCTACCCGGTCGACATGATCGAGCCCGATCTCGATCTGGAGGCCGATCTGAGCATCGACTCGATCAAGCGGATCGAGATCGCCGGGGAGCTGGCCTCCCGTGTCGGTGCCGGGCCGCAGGGCGCCGCCGGTGAACGGGCGCTGGGCGAGGACGAGTTGGAGGTCCTGTCCAAGGCACGTACGGCCTCCGGCATCGCCGATGCGCTGACGGCGAAGCTGGGCGAACCGGCCGCGCCGCAGGGCGAGTCCACCCCGTCCTCGCCTCCGAACCCGCACGCCGATCCGCGCCCGGCCGCACCCGAACCGCCGGGACCGGGATCGGCACCGACGCCCGTAACCGCACCGCCACCGGCCGACCACGACGCCCGCGCGCCCGCCGCGGAGACCGTCCCCGAAGCGGCCGCCGCCCCTGTGACCGGCACGGCCCCGGCACGCTTCGTCCTGGAGCGCGTCGCCCTCCCCGGGCCCGGTGCGGCCGAGTCGTCGCACGGTTCCGCCGAGGGGCCCCCGGCACTTCCCGCCGGGCTGCGGTTCGCCCTGCTCGGCGACGGCACCGACCCGGTCGTCCGTGCCCTGTCGGCCGAACTCGCCGACCGCGGCGCGGAGTCGATCGTCCTGGGCCCCGGCCACGTCCTCACCGACCAGGACGGACCGGTGGACGGCGTCTTCCATCTGGAGGCGTTCGCCCGCGGCGAGGGACCCGTGCTGCCCGAGGCGTTCCCCGTCTTCCGCGCGGCGCTCGGCCTGGGCACCCGGTGGCTGATCGCAGCCGCGCCCGCCACCGCCGCGGACGACGGGCGTACGGACGGTCTGCGCGGCCTGTTCCGCACGCTCGCGCGGGAGTACCCGGACGCGATCGCCCGCACCGTCGTGACCGGGGCCGACGAGACGCCCCCGGTCGTCGCGGCCGCGCTGGCGGACGAGTTGCTGTGTTCCGCGGCGGCCCCGGTCGTCCTGCGGTCCGGGGGCGTCCGCCACGGCCTGCGGACGGCCGAGCGCGGCCTCGGCCCGTCGGCTTCGAGGGGCGCGGGGCCGGGAGGCGACGGCACGGCCGAGGCCCGGGCGATGGGCCTGGACCACGATTCGGTGGTCCTCCTCGTCGGCGGCGCGCGCGGGATCACGGCACGGTTCGCCGTAGCGCTCGCGGCCGCTTCCCGCTGCCGTATCGAACTGGTCGGCAGAACCGCCGAGTCGACCGGCCCCGAGGACCCTGCCACCGCCCGTACGGTGTCGGACCCCGCCGCCCTGCGCACCGCGCTGGCGTCCGCGCGTGACGGCGACCGGTCGCCCGCCGCCATCGAGCGCGCCGTGGGGCACCTTCTGGCGCAGCGCGAGATAGCCGCAACGGCCGGGCGGCTGCGGGACCTCGGCAGCCCGGTGCGGTACCACGCGGCCGACGTGCGCGACACCGAGGCCGTCCACGGTCTGGTCAAGGAGATCCACGCCGAGTACGGAAGGCTGGACGGTGTCGTGCACGCCGCGGGCGTGATCGAGGACCGGCTGGTGCCGGAGAAGGACATCGAGTCCTTCCGGCGGGTGTTCGGGACGAAGGTGGACGGCGCGCGGGCGCTGCTGGACGCGGTGGAGAACGTGCCCAACGGCCCGCGTTTCGCCGTCCTGTTCGGCAGCATCGCCGCGGTCCTCGGCAACCGCGGCCAGGTGGACTACGCGGCGGCCAACGACGCGCTGGAGAGCCTGGGCAGCCGGTGGGCACGCCGCGGGGCGACGCCGGGCGCGCGCCGCGCGCTCACCGTGCACTGGGGCCCGTGGGCACCCTCCGGGGAACACTCCGGCATGGTGACCCCGGAGCTGGCGCGCGAGTACGCCCGCCACGGCATCGGGCTGATCGACCCCGAGGAGGGCGTACTCGCGCTGCTGCGGGAACTGGCCTGGGGCGACGGTGGCGACGACGCGGTCCTCTACACGGCGTCGGGCTGGTGACGCACGATGGCCGAGGACACACACCGTCCGGGGATCGCCGTCGTCGGTATGGCCGTCCTGCTGCCGGGCGCTCCGGACCTGGACACCTACTGGCGGAATCTGGTGGGCGGCGTCGACGCGATCAGTGACGTCCCGTCAGGGCGCTGGGACGAGCTCTTCTACGACCCGCAGGCCGTGGGGCGTTCGGACCGCGTCTACTGCCGCCGCGGCGGGTTCGTCGACGATCTGGCGCAGGTCGAGGTGACCCGGTTCGGCATCATGCCGAACTCCGTCGCGGGCACGGAGCCGGACCAGCTCATCGCCCTGAAGGTCGCGGCCGACGCGATCGCCGACGCCGGTGGCGAGGACCGGTTGCCGGACCGCGAGCGGATCGGCGTGATCCTGGGCCGCGGGGGCTATCTGACGCCGGGTCTGTCCCGCGGCTCCCAGCGTGTACGGACGGCCAATCAGCTCGTCCGGACGCTCGGCGAGCTGATGCCCTCGCTGGGCGAGGGTCAACTGGAGGACGTGCGAAGGGCGTTCACCGAGCGGCTCGGGCCCGACGAGCCGGAGCAGGCCATCGGCCTGGTGCCCAACCTCACCGCCTCCCGGGTCGCCAACCGGCTCGACCTGCGCGGCCCCGCGTACACGGTGGACGCGGCGTGCGCGTCCTCGCTCGTCGCCGTCGACCACGCGGTCGCCCGGCTGTCGGCGGGACAGTGCGACGTGATGCTGGCCGGAGGCGTGCACCACTGCCACGACATCACGCTGTGGAGCGTGTTCGCCCAGCTGCGGGCCCTGTCGCCGAGCCAGCGCATCCGCCCCTTCGACCGGGGCGCGGACGGCCTGCTCATCGGGGAGGGCACCGGGGTCGTGGTGCTGAAGCGGCTCGCCGACGCCCGGCGCGACGGGGACCGGATCTACGCCGTCGTCCGCGGTACGGGCATGGCGAGCGACGGCCGCAGCGGCAGCCTCGTCAACCCCGACCCCCGGGGCCAGGTGAGCGCGGTGCGGCAGGCGTGGCGGGCGGCGGGCCTCGACCCCGCCGAGCCCGGATCGATCGGCCTCCTGGAGGCGCACGGCACCGCGGCGCCGTCCGGGGACGCCGCCGAACTCGCCACCGTGGCCGAGGTGTTCGGGCCCTCCCGGGGTCAGGACCGGGCGGCGATCGGCTCGGTGAAGTCGATGATCGGCCATACGATGCCCGCGGCCGGGGCCGCCGGACTCGTCAAGGCCGCACTCGCCGTGCACCACGGCGTCCTGCCGCCGACCCTGCACTGCGAGGATCCGCACCCGGCGCTGGAGGGCACCCGGTTCCGCCCGCTCGCCTCGGCCCGGCCCTGGGAGTCGCGTGAGGGTGGCGGGGGCGGGGTGCGCCGCGCCGCGGTGAACGCCTTCGGCTTCGGCGGCATCAACGCGCACGTGGTCCTCGAAGCGGATCCCGGCGCCGAGGTGCGCAGGCGGCCGCGGCCCGGCGCGGCCGCCGGACAAGGACGGCCCGCCACGACCGTACGGGAGCCGGAGCGGGTCCTGCGGCTGGCCGCCGGCAGCGCCCGGGAACTGGCCGCCCTGCTGGACACCGACGATTCCGCCGTACTCGCCGCCGGCCTCCGCCAGGAGGAGTCGGGGGCCCTGCGGCCCGGGGCGCGGGAGGGGCGGCCCGCCCGGCTCGGCATCGTCGACCCGACCGCCAAGAGGCTCGCACTGGCCCGGAAGGCGCTGGCCCGCGGACGGCCCTGGCGCGGACGCGGCGATGTGTGGTTCACCGAGGAGCCACTGCTGGCGGAGCCGGACGGGGGCCGAACGGCGTTCATGTTCCCCGGTCTCGAAGCCGGAGCCGAGCCGCGCGTCGCCGATGTGGCCGAGCACTTCGGGCTGTCCACGGCGCCGCTCGCGCTCGGTGACGACGACCGGCCGGACGGCGGCGGCGGCGGCGAAGGGAGTGGAGACGACGACGTGGCCGGGAGCGGGCATGTCGGGAGGCTCGGCGCCCATGTGGTCGGCGCGGGCCGGGTGCTGGACGCGGCGTTGCGCCGGATGGGCATCGTGCCGGATGCGGTGGCGGGCCACAGCGTGGGCGAGTGGACCGCGATGGTCGCCGGGGGGCTGTTCTCCGGAGCCGCGGCGGATGCGTTCCTGGAGACGTTCGACCCGGACGAACTCCGGGTGCCGGGGCTGTCCTTCGCCGTCCTGGGCGCGCCCGCCGACCAGGTCGCGGCCGCCGTCGAGGACCGGCCCGGAGTCGTCCTGTCCCACGACAACGCACCGGACCAGTCGATGGTGTGCGGGCCCCCGGATGCGGTGGACGAGCTGGTGCGGTGGTTCCGCGCGCGCCGTGTCGTCGGCCAGGTGCTGCCGTTCCGGTCCGGCTTCCACACACCGATGCTGGCGCCCTATCTGGAGCCGATCCGGCAGGCGTCCGAACGCTTCGACCTGCATCCGCCCACGGTGCCGGTGTGGTCGGCGACCACCGCCACGCTCTACCCGCGCGAGGAGGCACGGGTGCGGGAGCTGTTCGTACGGCATCTGCTGGAGCCCGTACGGTTCCGGCCGCTCGTCGAGGCGATGCACGCCGACGGGATCCGGGTGTTCGTCCAGGTGGGGCCGGGGCAGCTCGGCGCACTGATCGGCAACACCCTGCAGGACCGCCCGCATCTGACGGTGGCCGCCGACTCGCCCCACCGCGGCGGGCTGGCGCAGCTCCGCCGCGTCGCAACCGCGCTCTGGGCGGAGGGCGGGGAACCCGCCGCGGAGGTGCTGGAGAGGGCCCGCCGGAGCGCGTACGGCGCCGGGAACGCCACCGGCGCCGGGAAGGGCAGCGGTGCCGGGAAGGGAACCGGCTCCGGGAACGGTCGCCGCCATCCGGCGGTCCGGCTGGACCTGGGCGGGCGCCTGGTCTCCCTGGACCGGGACACACTGAACGGTCTCCGTACGGCGCTCGGCGAGAGGCCTGGCGGAGCGCCTGCGGCCGCCGCCGAGGCCGCGCCCGGCGGTGTGCCGGGGAGAGCGGCCGAACTGGAGCGGGCAGCGGCCCGGTTCCCGTTCGCCGGTGAGCTGTCCGCGTTGCTGAGGGACACCGCGGACACGGCCGTCGCGCTGATCGACGCGGCCACGTCGGGCGCGACGGCCACCCCGGACACTCCTCTCGCCCCGAGTACCCACCCCACGGGTATGCCTCTCGCCCCGAGTACCCACCCCACGGGTACGCCGCACACCCCCGCATCCGCCGACCCGCCCCGGACCGCGTCCACTTGGGTGCCCGCAGCGCCCGAGTCCCCGTCGCCCTCCCCCGCGCCCCCGGCCG
This sequence comes from Streptomyces sp. NPDC047108, assembly GCF_040643575.1. Lineage (NCBI taxonomy): Bacteria > Bacillati > Actinomycetota > Actinomycetes > Kitasatosporales > Streptomycetaceae > Streptomyces > Streptomyces sp. NPDC047108. The sequence goes on along the minus strand of NZ_JBEYUP010000004.1, from coordinate 391,376 downwards.
GCCCGGACGGACACAGCAGCGTCCTCCGGGTGTCCACGGCGGCGATGCCGTACCTGCTGGACCACTGCTTCTTCGCTCAACGGCCCGGCTGGCCCGACGAGTCGGACCGCCGGCCGGTCGTCCCGGCCACGACGGTGGTCCACCACATGATGCGGTACGCCGAGGAGGGCACGCCCGGTACGACGGCCGTGGCCGTGCGCGAGGTGCGGCTGAACCGGTGGGTGGCCGCCACCCCGCCGGTCGACGTGCCCGTGACCGTGACACCGGCCGGTCCCGGTGCGGCCCAGGTGGCCTTCGGCCCGTACGCCGAGGCACACGTCGACCTGGCGCCGCGGTACCCGGCCGGAGCCCCGAGCCCATGGCGCTTCGACCCCGCCTTCGAGCGCGCCCCTCATCTGACCGCCGATCAGCTCTACACCGAACGCTGGATGTTCCACGGTCCGCGGTTCCAAGGGGTCACGGAGCTGACCGCGATCGGCCCGTCCCATGTACGCGGGATCCTGACGGCGCCCGCCGCGCCTGGGGCACTCCTGGACAACGTGGGCCAGCTCTTCGGCTACTGGATCATCACCACCCTCCCCGAACGGAACGTGGTCTTTCCCGTCGCCATGCGGGAGATCCGCTTCTTCGGCCCCCACCCGGCGGCCGGGACCCAACTGGACTGCCTCATCAGGGTCACAGCCGTCACCGAGGCCGCCGTCGAGGCCGATGTGCAGCTGGTCGCCGACGGCCGGGTCTGGGCGGAGATCACCGGCTGGCGGGACCGGCGCTTCGACAACCACCCCGAGACGCGGGCGCAGGAGCGGTTCCCCGAGCGGAACACCCTCTCCCGCCCGCAGCCGGGCGGCTGGAGCCTCGTGCACGACCGCTGGCCGGACCTGGCGTCCCGCGACCTGGTCATGCGCAACCACCTCGGCAGCGCGGAACGGGACGACTACGAACGCTGCCCGCCCCGGCGCCGCCGCCAGTGGCTCCTGGGCCGTATCGCCGTCAAGGACGCCGTACGCCGCCTGCTGTGGGACCTGGGCGAAGGGCCGGTCTTCCCCGCCGAGATCCGGGTGAGCAACGACGAGAGCGGCGCGCCGCGCGTCACCGGGGTGCACGGCCGGAGCCTCCCGCCCCTGGAGGTGACGCTGGCGCACAGCGCGGAGGCCGGGGTGGCGCTGGTGCGCCCGCACCGCCCGGGCGCATCGGGCGCCCCGAGCGGCACCGGTATCGACATCGAGCAGATCGCCGAACGGCCGCCGGAGACACGGGAGGTGGCGCTCGGCCCCGCCGAGCGCGACCTGCTCGCCGAGCAATGCGCCGCCTCCGGCGAGCCGGAGGCGGTGTGGTTCACCCGCTTCTGGGCGGCGAAGGAGGCCGTCGCCAAGGCGGCCGGGACCGGACTGCGGGGACGGCCACGGGACTTCGCCGTGGTGGGGGCGGCGCCCGATGAGCTGCTGGTGTCCGCGGGAGGGCGCGAGCACCGGGTGCGGTGCCGCCGGATCAGCAACCCGGACGGCCTGCCCGTACGGGACTACGTCGTCGCGTGGACGGCGGGAACGACCGAGAAGGAACGGGAGTCGAAGCAGTGAACAGCAGCGAGACCGTGCCGCCGGCCGCCGCGGACGAGGCGGTGGTGTTCGGCCAGATCGTGGCGATGCTCCACGTCGTCCTGGACGAGCAAGGGCTGGACGACATCGAGATCACCATGGACACCCGTTTCCATGACGACCTGGACCTGGAGAGCATCGATCTGGTCACCCTGGGCGGGCATCTGACGGCGTGTTACGGCGAACGCGTCAACTTCGCCGAGTTCCTGGCCGGGCTCGAACTGGAGGAGATCATCTACCTCAGGGTCGGCCGACTCGCCGCGTACGTGGCCGGATGCCTGCGCGACGCCGGGGAGGGCTGACCGGTGGGAGTCGTCGACGCCGGAGGCGTGGAACTGCACGTGGAGCGGATGCCCGCCCGGAACACGGCCCAGGGGGCGACCCCGCCCACCGTGGTCTTCGTGCACGGCATGCTCGTGGACAGCCTCATCAGCTACTACTTCACCCTGGCCCCGGTGTTCGCCGCCTCGGGCATGGACGTGATCATGTACGACCTGCGCGGGCACGGCCGCAGTCAGCGGCTGCCGACCGGATACACCGTGGAGGACTTCCTCGGGGACCTCGACGCGCTGCTCGACGGACTGGAGGTGCCCGGCCCGGTCCACCTCGTCGGCAACTCCTACGGCGGGACGGTCGCGTTCGGCTACGCGGCCCTGCGTCCGGACCGGGTGGCCAGCATCTCGGTCATCGAGTCCGAGCCGGCCACCGACGCCTGGTCGCGCAAGATGGCGGCCAATCTGGAGCGCGCGGCCACCGAGTTCGCCCGCCCGGACCTCCACCGCCGGCTCGCCGAGGAGCACGGGCCGCATGTGACCAAGCGCGTCAGATCGGCGTCGCGGCTGCTGGAGTCCAGCACCATGGCCCGCGACGTCCCGGCCAGCCGTCTGATGGACGAGGAGCAGCTCCGGTCGCTGCGCTGCCCCGTGCTGGCCATCTACGGCAGCGAGTCGGACCTCGCGGCCCAGGAGCCGTGGCTGAAGTCGCTGCTCGCGCACTGCCGTACGGTCGTGGTGCCCGACCAGGAGCACTGGGTGCTGATGGGTGCGACGGCGCTGGTGAGCGATCTGGTCCTGGAGTGGATCCGCGAGCACGACCGCGCACCGGAAGCGGAGGTCGACGGGCGATGAGCAGGTTCCTTTTCGTGGTGCCGCCTCTGGTCGGGCACATCAATCCGACGGTGGGCGTGGCGGCGGAGCTGACGCGGCGGGGCCACCAGGTGGCCTGGGCGGGCGTGCCGGAGGTCGTGGAACCCCTCGTGGGCGAGCAGGCGGCCGTCCACCGGTGCGCCGCTCCCCCGCTGAACGACCCGGCGCTGCTGCGACCGCCCTCGCTCCGCGGTCCTGCGGCACTCAAGTTCCTCTGGGAACGGTTCCTCGTACCGCTGGCGGAGGCGATGGCTCCCGGAATCCGTTCGGCGGTACGGGAGTTCAGGCCCGATGTCCTGATCGCCGATCAGCAGGCCGTCGCCGGCGGGCTGGTCGCCGAGCAGCTCGGGGTCGCGTGGGCGACATCGGCCACCACGTCGGCGGGGTTCACCGCGCTGGCCGATCTGCCGAAAGTGGAGGAGTGGATCGCCGAGGTGCTGCAGGGCCTGCGGCGGCGGATCGGCGACCCGGCCGGGACGGTGGATCCCCGGCTGTCCGACCGCCTGGTGCTCACCTTCAGCTCCCGTGAGCTGGTGGGGCCGGGGAACTTCGGCGGCCAGGTGCGGTTCGTCGGCCCGTCGGTCTCCTCCCGGCCCGTCACGTCCGGCTTTCCGTGGGAGTGGCTGGACCCGGGACTCGCGACCGTCCTGGTGACACTCGGCACGGCCAACGGGGAGGCCGGCGGGGATTTCCTCACCCGTTGCGCCGAAGCGGTCGGGGCCCGGTCGGACCGGATGCAGGCCGTGGTCGTGGACCCGTCCGGCACGGTGAGCGGGACGGGAGAGCGTGTGCTGGTGCGGCGCGGCGTGCCCCAACTCGCCCTGCTGGAGCGGTGCGACGCCGTGATCTGCCACGCCGGGCACAACACGGTGTGCGAGGCGCTGTGGCACGGCCGGCCCCTGGTCGTCGCCCCCATCCGGGACGACCAGCCCACCATCGCCGGCCAGGTCGTCGACGCGGGCGCCGGCGTACGGGTCCGGTTCAACCGCGCGACCGCGGACCATCTGGGCACGGCCTTGGACACCGTCCTCGACGAGCCGGGCTTCCGGGCCGCCGCCGTACGGGTCGGCCGTTCGCTGCGGGCGTCCGGGGGCCCGGCGGTCGCGGCGGTCCACCTGGAACAGCTCGTACGGTCGCGCGCGCTCTCGGGGAGGTTCTGACGGTGGCACCGAACCGGCAGCGCGGGAGCAGGACCCGGCAGGCGGAGCAGGTGCCGGGTCCTTGGCCCGGGCCACGGCAGGCGCCCGACCCCGGGCCCGGGTCACCGCAGGCAGCGGCGCCCGGCTCCCGGGAAGCGCTGGTGGCGGCGTGCCGCCACCAGTACCAGGCCGAACTGGCCGCCGGGACCGAGCGGTTCTTCGCTCCCAGGCGGGAGGACTGCCCGTGGTGCGGGTCGAGGCGGCTGCGCGTACGGCTGCGGACCACTGACCTGCTCCAGCACAAGCCCGGACAGTTCGTCCTGGACGCCTGCGACACCTGCGGCCATGTCTTCCAGAACCCGCAGCTCAACGAGAACGGACTCGCTTTCTACTACCGGGACTTCTACGACGGGCTGGGCGAGGAGAACCTCGCGGGCCTCTTCCGCTCGCACGGCCGCTTCCACCGCCCCCGGGCCGAGTCCGTCCTGCCCTTCACCCGCGCACCGAAGACCTGGCTGGACGTGGGGACGGGCCATGGGCACTTCTGCGAGGCCGCGCGCACCGTGCTGCCCGGGACGGTCTTCGACGGGCTGGACATCGGAGCGGGTGTCGGATCGGCGGAGCGGCGCGGCCTGCTGCGCCGCGGATACCGCGGCAGCTTCACCGGCCTCGCTCCGCAGCTGGCCACCGACGGGTACGACGTGATCAGCATGTTCCACTACCTGGAGCACAGCGCCGATCCGGACGCCGAACTGGACGCCGCCCGGCGGGTGTTGCACTCGGGCGGGCTGCTGGTCGTCGAGGTGCCGGATCCGGCGTCCCGGTTCGCCCGGCTGCTGGGACGCTGGTGGCTGCCCTGGCTGCAGCCCCAGCATCTCCACCTCTTCCCCGTGGGCAATCTGCGCCGGCGGCTGGCCGACCACGGGTTCACGGTGGTCGCCGAGGAGCACGCCGCGGCACACGATCCCGTGGACCTGGTGGCCGCCACGTGTCTGGCCGTCAACCGCGTGGCACCGCGCCGGGACGAACCCTGGTACGCCGAGGCGCCCGGCACGCTCCGCCGGGTGCTCCGCGGTGCGGTCCTGGGCGCGGGGGTGCCGTTCGTGGTCGTCGCCCATCTCCTCGACCTGCTGCTGAGGCCGGTGGCACACCGGTGGGGCCTCTCCAACGCCTACCGGGTGGTGGCCCGCAGGGAGGAGCCATGACTGGCCCTCCCGTTCCGCACCGACCCGCGGCGGGCCCGGCGGAGCGCCGCCCCTGGACCGCTCCAGGACCGGTCCGGGACCGTTCCAGGGCAAGGGCTGCTCAACGGCTGTTCAAGGGCTACTCAACGGATACGCGGGCCGCTCCGGGGCCGCTCCACCGGTGCATGGTCGTGACCGGCCGTGACCGGTCGTGGCGTGTTGTCGCGCGCTACCGGAAGCGGGCGGGCCGTGTGATGCCCGCCCTCCTCGCCGCGCAGAGCCGTTCCTCCCCGGCGTTGCTCCGCTCCCCGGCCCTGACCGCCCAGTCCTTGGGCTGCAGGAACAGCAACTCGCCGCTGCCCGGCACGATCGCCGCACCACCGAAGGGATCGTCCCCCGCGAACCACAATCCGGACGTGACGTCGACGGGCCGGCGCTTCGACCCCACGGTGTCCTGCGCGCGCATCGTCGATGAGCCGCCGTCCTGTGCTCCCAGACGCAGGAAGACGGTGAGAGAACCCTCTTCGCCCACCCTCTCCACGGGGGCGCGGAGCGCGAGGGGGTAGGTGCGGAGGACGCGCGAGCACCTCCGGACCCGGCCCATCCGGCCCCAGAACAGCATCAACGTCCATATGCCGCCGATGAATCCGAGGATGGCCAAGGGCAGCAAGGAATCGATCTGCCACACGAACAACTGGACCCACATGACCAGGAAGGCCGGAAAGAACGCCAGGAATCTTCTCACCGCGATCCCGTAGCGGTGCTTCACCGCGCCCCGGAAGTCGCTTCCATCGGTCGCGTACGCCGCCTGAGGTGTGTCCCGCATCCGCTACCCACTGGTTCTCCGCTGCCGTTCGAACGGAGTCCTTTCTTTCATGATTCCGGCCGCACCGGCACCTCCGCGGCAGCACCGTCCGTCACACAGCCGAACAGTGCCCGTCCTTCAGGACGCGTCACCCGGTCCTCCGCCGTTCCGCGGTGCCGTCCGCTGCGTCATGGCGGCGGCCAGGCCGCTGCGCCCCTCGATGCCCAACTTCCGGTAGGCGCCGGTGAGATGGGTCTCCACGGTCCGCAGCGAGACGAAGAGCCGTTCGGCGATCTCCTTGTTGCGGTACCCCTGGGCGGCCAGGGTGCTCACCCGCTCCTCACCCGGCGTCAGCGCGGGCCCCTCGTTCAGGCTCGACCGGGTGACGCGTCCGCCCGCCTCGTGCAGCCGGTCCCGCAGCCGGTCGGCGAGCGCGGTCGCGCCGCACTCACCGGCCACCCGCAGCCCGCGCCGGAGCACCTGGCGCGCCCCCGTCCGGTCCTCCCGCCGCAGCGACGCGGTGCCGAAGTCGTGCAGGGCATGGGCGAGTTCGAGGCGGGCGGGGGTGCCGGAGAGCACATCCACCGACTGCGCGAGCTGGTCGAGGCCGGCCGCGCCGCCGGTCACACTGCCCGCCGTCCGAAGGGCCACACCGAGGGCACGGGGAATCGCGCAGCGCTGCGCCAGGTCGAGTTCCTGCTCGATCAGTTCCTGCGCCACCGACCGCTCGCCGAGACGGAGATGAGCCGCGGCGGCCTTCGAACGCCAGGGAACGATGGCCGGGTTGACCGTGCCCGCCTCCTGCACCTCCTGACCGCACTCCCGGATGAGCGAGAGCCCGGCTCGGAGGTCGCCCTGCGCGAGCCTCAGTCCGCCCAGGCACATGTGGAACAGCGGCCGCTCCCACGCGGCGCCCGTGGGCCCTCCCGCCGTGTGCGCGAGGGCGATCCGATCGGCCTCGTCGACCCGGCCCTGTTCGAGCAGCGAGTCGATCCTGATGATGTCCAGCGCCGTCCCGTACGGCACCGCGCCGTTGCCCGGGGCGGAGACCACGCGGTTCGCGGCGGCGAGCGCGTCGGGGACGTTGCCTCGCCGCAGCGACAACGCCGACTGATAGACCGTCAGGGCGGAGACGACGATGTCCATGCCCTTGTCGCTGGTCTCCTGGGCCAGTTCCTCGTGCAGGGCCTCGGCCGCCGTGAGGTCGTCCAGATAGAAGAGCGTCTGGACGACGAAGTAGTGCAGCGGATACAGGTCGTAGGAGAAAACGGGCAGGCTGACGGACGCGAGGTTCACCAACTCGCGGACGTACGGGGCCGGAAGGGCCTGCCGCAGGGCGTGGAAGGCGTGCAGGGCGAGGAGCTGGCGCTCCCCGGAGGACCGTCCGGCCAGATCGGCGGCGTCGGACAGCGGTTCCAGGGTGCGGGCGGAAGGCCGCTCGTACTCCATCCAGGCACGCAACGCCCGTACCCGCAGGATGACTTCGCGGTCGGATCCGCAGCCGAGGTCCGCCTGGCTGCTGAGCTCAGCGATGACGCGGTCCATGTTCGAGACCATCGTGGGCGACTGGTGCGAGAAGAGCAGCGAGTAGGTGAGCACCCCGAGGGCCTCCTGCCGGGACCTCTCGTCGGTCAGGGTCTCCAGCGCGTTCGTGATGTACGACAGGGCCAGCGCCGCGTCGTAGTGCCCGGCCGCGATGCCGAGCTGGAAGAGCACCGAACCGCGTTCGGCGGACTGCAGCGGCTGGTTGAGGGCGGAGCGCAGATAGGTGACGGCGACCTCCGGCGCGCCCCGGACGAGCGCGGCGTCGGCGGCTCTTCGCAGCACCAGCAGCACCCACTCGCCCTCCACCGGTCCCGCGGCGAGGAGATGGGCGGCCACCTCTTCGTCGGGCCGCCCGCCGAGGTAGGACACCTGCGCGGCGCGGGCGTGTTCGCGCCCCAGCTCCTCGGGCGAGAGGGTGGCCAGCACGGTGTCGCGCACGGCCTGGTGGACGAAGCGCTGCCCCTCCGCGCGCAGCAGGCCCAGCGCGCGGAGGTCGGAGGCGGCCGCCTGCACCACGGCCTCCCCCTTCTCGCAGTAGGCGGCGAGGAGTTGGGGCGGTTTGCGGTCACCGAGGACGGCGAGGGCGCGGGCGAGCTGCACGGCGGGTTCGCCGGCCTGGGAGAGACGGTGCATGATCTCCCGGCCGAGGACGGAGAGATTGACCGTGGGGATGCGCTCCTCGTACTCCGCCGTCGGCCGTACCCCGCGGATCCGTGCCTGGTGGAGCAGGGCGCGGACGAACAGCGGGTGCCCTCCGGTGGCCGCGTGGCAGGTGGCGCAGAAGGACGCCTCGGGTTCGCCCTCGCCCCAGACCGCCTGCGCCAACTCCCGTACGGCGGCGGCGTCGAGGGGCTCCAGGGTCACCGTGTGACAGTTCGTCGGGTGGACGAGTTCGGCGACCAGGGGATCGGGCTTGCGCAGTTCGGTGGTCCGGTTGGTGACGACGACGAGGACGGAGCGCCGGCCGGCCCGGCGGACGAAGTGCGTCAGCCAGCGCAGGGAGGGCGCGTCGATCCACTGGAGGTCGTCGATCGCCAGCACCAGGGGCCGGCGGGCGGAGACGGCCAGGGCCAGGCCGTCCAGACCGCTGAGCGCCGCGGCCACGACGTCGGCGCCCTCGGGCGGACCGCCGGCGGCCCGGTCGTCGAGGACGCGCAGCGCGGCCGCGGCCGTCCCGTCCCGCAACGCCTCCTGCCCGGCCTCTCCTGCCGGGTCGACGAGCGGCTTGAAGAGCTGCCGTACGGCGCCGAAGGCGAACTCGCTCTCCAGGGGATGGCACCGGGCGCGCAGCACGCGGAAGGAATCCGCACGGCCGCACCAGCTGCTGAGCAGGGCCGATTTGCCGATCCCGGCCGGCCCTTCGATCTGTACGACGGTGGAGCGGCCGACGAGGACCTGTGCTGCCACCTCGTCCAGTTGGGCTGTCGCGCCGTCCCGGCCGACCAGGGGCCAGTCCCTGCCGCACGCGCTCTGTGGCTCCCCGAGACTCACGTGGTCATCTCCGTCACCTGGTGATGGGCTTCCCGTGGCGCACCAGGGTGGCGGTCGGCGCCGTTCCCTTGCGTCCGACCGGGGTTTCCATGGAGTCCGCCGGTGGTCTGATCTCTGACGGCGGCCCCCTCCGACTTCCGGATGAGGCCCTTCCGAAGGGGGCGCCCGGTCCGCCTCCCGCCGCCCGTGCGCCGCGCGAACCGTGCCCGGCCCACGATCGTTTCGGGGCACTCTGCCATGGAAACCGCACCTGCCGGAACGGCCTCACGCGGATGTTTTCCCTAGCCATCCGGCTGCTCTGCCGACCGAGCCCGGCCGCGCGGCGACCCCGGTGCGCGCAGGGGCGCAGGACCGGTGCGCGCAGGGCCGCCATCCCGGCGCCCGACATGGGCGCAGGGGCGCAGGGGCGTAGAACGCGCCGTCCGGGAACGCTCCGGCTCAGGCTCCGTCGGGGTCCGTACGCTCCAGCGCCGGGCGCAGCCCGGGCGTCGCCTCGTGCAGCAGATGGTCGGCGGCCGCGGTGTCGGTGACCAGACTCGTGACCAGCCCGGAGCGCAGGACTGCGCCGATCGCCTCGGCCTTGCGGCCGCCGCCCGCGATGGCCACGACCTCCGGGATGCGGCGCAGCCGGTCGGCCTCGACGGTGATGCAGCGCTCGCCCAGGTCGCGGCCGATGCGGCGGCCCTCGGCGTTGAAGAGGTGCGCGGACATCTCGGCCGCGGCGCCCAGCGAGGCGTAGTGCTCCCGCTCCTCCTCGCTGAGCATGTCGTAGACCGTGGAGATGCCCGCCTCCCAGGAACCGATGGAGACACAGGCGACGGTCACCTTGTCGAAGTACTCGAAGGCGCGGGCGATCCCCGTCTGGCCGCGCAGCGCGTCGGCCGTTGCGGAGTCGGGCAGGAGCATCGGCGCGTAGATGGGATGCGCCTCGCCGCCGGAGACCTGGGCGGCGCGGCGTACGGCCTCGACGGAGCCGCGCTCGGCGGTCCCGGCGTCGTAGACACCGGTGAGCTGGACGACCGTGCACGGCGGCAGCCGGTCGAGCGCCGCGGCCATATGGATGGTGGACCGCCCCCAGGCCAGGCCGAGGACGTCGCCCTCGGTCACGAGCTCGCCGAGCAGGTCGGCCGCGACCTCGCCGAGGTTCTCCGGGTCGGGCGCGTCGGCCTCCGCGTCCGCCGGGGACTCGACGACGACCGCGTGGCGCAGCCCGTAGCGGGCGCGGAGCGCGTCGGAGCGCTCGGCGTCCAGCTCGGCCGGGACACGGATCTCGATGCGTACGAGGTCGTGCTCGAGCGCCGTCTCCAGCACGCGCGCGACCTTGAAGCGGCTGACGCCGAACTCCTCGGCGATCTGGATCTTGGACTTGCCCTCGAGGTAGAAGCGGCGGGCCATGGCCGCCGCCTGCACCAGCTCCGCGGGTCCCATCCGCAGGGCAGGCCGACCCGCCGACATAGCAGACACCGCATTCTCCTTCACTAGTGCACCTTGCTGGGCAATCCCCAGCCCGCATCGGGGCGCCCCCGGCGTGGTCGGCTGGGGGTGTCCCCTTTGCTCATCCTGTCAGAAGCGGCGGTGGCCGATCAGCTCTTGCCTCCGCGTTCACCGAGCTGACGCTCAGTGGTTGCAGGCCCACGCCGCGCTCGCGGTGGTCTCCTGCGCCTGCGCGCGGAGCGAGCGCACCGCCGCGGCGGGGTCGTCCGTGCCGTAGACGGCGGAGCCCGCGACGAAGACGTCCGCCCCCGCCTCGGCGCACCGCTCGATGGTGTCGGCCGAGACGCCTCCGTCGACCTGCAGCCACATCTCCAGGCCGTGCTTGGCGATCAGCTCACGGGTGCGGCGGATCTTGGGCAGCATGATGTCGAGGAAGTCCTGGCCGCCGAAGCCGGGCTCCACGGTCATGATCAGGATCATGTCGAGTTCGGGCAGCAGGTCCTCGAACGGCTCAACCGGCGTCGCCGGCTTGAGCGCCATGGACGCGCGGGCCCCCTTGGCCCGGATCTCGCGCGCCAGGCGTACGGGCGCGGCGGCAGCCTCGGCGTGGAAGGTGACCGATCCGGCGCCGGCCTCCACGTACGCGGGAGCCCAGCGATCAGGGCTTTCGATCATCAGATGGCAGTCCAGGGGCGTGTCCGCGGCCCGCGCGAGCGACTCGACGACCGGCACGCCGAGCGTCAGGTTGGGCACGAAGTGGTTGTCCATCACGTCGACGTGGAGCCAGTCGGCTCCCTCCACCGCGCGGGCCTCGTCCGCGAGGCGCGAGAAGTCGGAGGACAGGATACTGGGGCTGATCTGAACGGCCATGGCACAAGCCTGCCATGGCCGACGGCTGCTGACGGACCGTGGTGGACACAATCCGAGGAGCCCCATGCCGGATGGACAGCGCCAGGGAGTGGCGTGGCTGGTCTGCGGACGCCGTACGAAGTGGCTGGTCCTGGTCCTGTGGGTGATCGCGATCTTCCTGCTGGGTCCGCTGGCCGGGAAGCTCATGTCCGCCCAGGACAACGACGCGACGTCCTGGCTCCCCGGCAACGCCGAATCCACCCAGGTCCTGAATCTGTCCGAGGACTTCCGGCCCGAGACCATCCCGGCGGTGGTCGTCTACGCCCGTGACAGCGGGCTCACCACGCAGGACCGCGCCACCATCGAACAGGACGCGGCCCAGCTCAAGGACCTGACCTCCAACGGGATCCGGGGCGATGAGACGCGCGGCCCGGTCTTCGACCGGCCGGACGATCCGCGTGCCGCGGAGATCTTCGTCCCGGTCACGGTCGACGAGGAGGGCTGGGAGCGGCTGTCGGACGCCGTCGACGACATCCGCGCCGAGGTCGGCGAAGGCGGCGGCGGTCTCTCGGTGTACGTGACCGGCCCCGCCGGCACCAACGCCGACTTCGCGGAGGTCTTCGAGGGCATCGACTCCACGCTGCTGGTGGCGGCGCTCGGCGTCGTGATCGTCGCCCTGCTCATCACCTACCGCAGCCCCACCCTGCTGCTCGTGCCGGTGGTCGCGGCCATCGCGTCCCTGCTCACCGCCCAGGCGATCATCTACCTCCTCGCCCGCTACGCCGACCTGACGGTGAACGGGCAGAGCGCCGGCATCCTCACCGTCCTCGTCTTCGGCGCGGGCACGGACTACGCGCTGCTGCTGACCGCCCGGTACCGCGAGGAGCTGCGCCGCCATACGGACCGGCACGAGGCGATGGCCCTGGCTCTGCACCGGGCGGGCCCGGCCGTCATCGCCAGTGGTGCCACGGTCTGCGCGGGCATGCTGGTGCTGCTGGTCGCGGAGATGAACTCCACGAGCGGGCTCGGGCCGGTCTGTGCGGTCGGCGTGCTGGTCGCCCTGATCGCGATGGTCACGCTGTTCCCCGCCCTGCTCGTGATCTGCGGGCGCTGGATCTTCTGGCCGCTCATCCCTCACGAGGGTTCGGCCGAGCCGACCGAGCGCGGGATGTGGGCGCGTACGGGAACCCGTATCTCGCACCGGCCGCGTGCCGTGTGGACGACGACCGCAGTGATCCTGGCGGCGCTGTCCTTCGGCATCCTCGTGCTGCGGGCGGAGGGGATCAGCAACGCGGACGCGTTCACCGACGAGCAGGACTCGATCAAGGGCCAGGAGATCTCGGCCCGGTACTTCCCCGCGGGCAGCGGCGACCCGCTCGTCGTCGTCACCAACGCCGACCAGGCCCGGGAGGTCGGCCGTACGGTCGCGACCACGCCCGGCGTGGTGCCGCGGTCGATCGCCGTGCCGGTGGGCGCCGCGCCGGAGAAGGACGGCAAGGTCCTCTTCGAGGCGACGATGACCGATCCCTCGGACAGCACGTCGGCGAAGAACACCGTCGAACGGGTACGGGACGCGGTCCACGCCGTCCCGGACGCCGACGCCAAGGTGGGCGGCACCACGGCCACGCTGCTCGACGCCGAGAACGCCTCCGCCCGGGACAACGAGGTCGTCATCCCGCTCATCCTGGTCGTGGTGCTGATCATCCTGTGCGCGCTGCTGCGTGCCCTGATCGCCCCGCTGGTCCTGATCGCCACGGTGGTGCTGTCCTATGCGGCGGCCCTCGGCATCAGCGCCCTCGCGTTCCGGTACGTCTTCGACTACGCCGGCGAGGACCCCGCGTTCCCGCTGTTCGTCTTCGTGTTCCTGGTCGCCCTGGGCATCGACTACAACATCTTCCTGACCACACGTGTCCGCGAGGAGGCCCGCAGGCAGGGCACGCGGCCTGGGGCCCGTACGGCCCTGGCCGCGACCGGTGCCGTCATCACCTCGGCCGGCCTGGTGCTGGCGGGCACCTTCGCCGCCCTGGGCACGCTGCCGCTGGTGGGCTTCGCCGAGATCGGCTTCGCGGTGGCGCTGGGCGTCCTGCTGGACACCTTCGTCGTACGGTCCGTGCTGGTCACCGCGCTGTTCCTGGACATCGGGCCGCGGATGTGGTGGCCGAACCGGCTGGCCCACGAAGAACCTGCGCCACCCGGGCCGCCGCAGGCGCCGGGCGGCACACCCCCGCCGGGCCCGGGCAGCACACCCCCGCCGGGAACGCCCACCGCACCCTGATCCCCACCGCGTCCCGACCCGTTGCGCCCTGACCCTCGCCGCGGACGTGCCGATCCGGCGCGGGGGCGGAGAATGGTCATGACTGCCCCTACGGGACGAGGAATGCGCCATGGGGGAACGCGTACGCACCGCCGACATCGACCTCTGGACCGACCGGCGCGGGACGGGCCCCGAAGTGCTGCTGATCGCCGGCCTCGGCGACCCCGTCGAGGCGTGGGGGGCCCAGCTCGACGGCCTCTCCGACCGGTACCACCTCACGGCCTTCGACAACCGCGGCATGGGACGCTCCCCGATGCGCCCCGAGCCCGTCACGGTGTCCGCTCTGGCCGACGACGCGGCAGGGCTGCTGCGGGCGCTGGACATCCCGTCCGCTCATGTCGCGGGGTTCTCCGGCGGCAGCATCATCGCCCAGGAGCTGACGCTGCGTCACCCGGAGTTCGTACGGAGCCTCGTCCTGGTCAGCACCTGGGCCCGGTGCGACGCGCTGGCCCGCGCCATGGTCACCTCCTGGCGCTGGATGGCAGAGCTGGCCCCGAGCGAACGGGCCTTCCTGGAGGCGTTCTACGCGTGGATCTACACACCGCGCGCGCACGCCGACGGGACCGTGGACCGGATCATCGACGAGGTGCTCGCCTTCCCGTACCAGCCGTCGCTCGAGGCGGTACAGGGGATGATCGACGCCTTCGCGGTGCACGACACCACGGACCGTCTGCCGGACATCGCCGTGCCGACGCTCGTCCTGGCCGGCGGGGTCGACATCTCCGCCCCTCCACGCCTGGGACGCGCCGTCGCCGACGCCATTCCCGGCGCCCGCTTCGAGGTGATGGAGGAGGAGGCGCACCAGCCCTTCCAGGAGGCCCCGGAGGCGTTCAACGCCCGGGTCGACGCGTTCTGGCGCGAGGTCGACGGCGGCTCGTGAGGGCGGCCTCCCACCGGCGGCACTGAAGGTCGCACGGCACGCGGGGCCTCGTCCGACTGCGCGCCTCGTACGGGAGACGGCGGACCGGCGGCACTGGCGGCCGGGGGCGACGCGGCGCCGGGGCGCGCCACCCGACTCCCCCGACGTGCCGGACGGCTCGCGCCGGCGCCTACCCGAGCGCCGAGGAGAACTCCGGTCGACGGTCCGGTCGCGTGCCGTGGCGAGTCGCGTCACCGTGACGGTGCCGCGATCCCGGGCATGGGCCGGTGCCGGACGGCCGGGCCCTCCTCGCAGGAGAGGATTGCACAGTGCAAAGGTCAGGTCCAGGGGCTGAGGCGCGTGGCGCCGCCCTCCTCGCCCGGTTCCGCCGCTTCGGCCCCTGCTCGTCGGCGCCACGGCCTCGTCGCGCGGTGCGGCAGGTCGGCGTAGCCGGTCGAGCTCGGGCCCGAACGCGTTCTCCAACTGTCCTACCCAGCCCCGCTGTTCACCGATCGCTTCGTCCGGAATCCCATGCCGAGGATCTCGGCGTCCACACGGCGAGCTGATCGAACGTACCCGCCGGAAGCGGCGGGGGCCCGCGCGGCCGCGGGGGGGGTGCGGGGACCGGCGCCGCGGGTAGGGGCCGCGGCGGACGGGGAGCGCACCGGGGCGCGATAGAAAGGAGGTATGACCGAGCCTTCGCCGCCTTCGCCGGAGACCGACGACGTCGACGCGGTGACGCGTGCGGTACTCGCTGCGTCGCGGCTGCTGGTCGGGGTGTCGGCACGGTCCTTGGCGGCCGTCGAGGACCGCGTGACCCTCGCTCAGTTCCGGTTGCTCGTGGTGCTGTCCACGCACGGTTCGGCGAAGCTCGTGACGCTCGCCGACCGGCTCGGGGTGAATCCGTCGACGGCGATGCGGATGATCGACCGTCTGATCACTGCGGGCCTCGCGGACCGCCGAACCAACCCCGACAACCGCCGCGAGACCCTTCTGCGGCTGACCGACGAGGGGCGCAGCCTCGTCGACGACGTCATGGTCAGGCGCCGGCGCGAGATCGCCTCGATCGTGGCGCGTCTCGCCCCGGAGCAGCGGGCGGCCCTGATCGAGGCGCTGACAGCCTTCAGTGAGGCGGGCGGGGAATCGCCGCTCGATGCGGACGGCACGCAGACGTATCCGCTGGGCTGGGGGGACGTACAGGAGACGGCGTCGGACGCCTCGATGTCCTGACCTCAGCCGCGCCGGTGGGCGCGCCGGGCGTGCCGGGCGTGCCGGGTGTGCCGGGTGTGCCGGGTGTGCCGCCGCCCGCCTACCGGAGGTACAGCTCCCGCGCACGATCGAGGTCGACCGGGGCGCCCTCCAGCAGCGGCAGGAAGTGTTCGAGCTGCCACGCCTGCGTACGACCGGCCTGTCGGCTCGTGGTGGTCACCCACGGCGGGTACACGCGGACGGCCCGCTTCCCGCCGGAACCGCCGACCGATACGACGCCCTGCCGCCGGAGCGTGTCCGTCGTGAAGACGAACTGCCCGGAGTGGTCCGCGTCTCCGCAGGCGATCACGAAGAGGTCGACCGGGTCCGCGGCGTCGAAGGGCTGAATCGGCCCGCCGCCCGGGGTCCGCTTCCATACGGTGACGAACTGGCCCACCTTCGTCGGGGTCGTCCTGGCGGCGCGGAACCGGACGGAGCGACCGTCGAGGGTGAAGACGTGCGCCGCGTACTCGGCGCTCTCGGCCTCGGGCACCGGCAGCGTGCAGCGGAATCCGCAGGGGTCGTAGACGCGCCTCCTCGCCGCGAGGAGTGCTCCGTGCACCGGGACGCCGTCCGGCCACGGCCCGGCGGACGCAGGGGGGTGGCCGGAGGTGTCCTGGTGCAGCGGCGTCATGGGATTCACCCTGTCATGCGCGCGCATCGCACTGTGTCCCGGGCCGGAGACGGGACGCCGCAGACTGCCGCCGGGCCGGAGAGGGCACGTCCCCGGTTACGCATCGGACACGGCGACCACCTGCTTGCCCACCACACCGCCCCGCTCGAACGCCCGATGCGCCGAGGCGATGTCCGCCAGCGGGAACACACTGTCGATGACGGGCCGCAGCCCGCCGGACGTCACATGGCCGGCGAGGTCACGCAGCAGCGCGGTGTCGGGATTGGAGTTCAGCGCGCGGATGCGGCGCCCGCCGTGCACGCTCGACGCGGCGATCGCGGCCACGGAGGACGCCGACAGGGCGATGGTGGCCATCCTGCCGTGACGGGCCAGCCGGCGCCGGAAACCGTTCATGTCCGAACCGACGGTGTCCAGAACGACATCGAACGGCCCTATGCGCTCCGGCGTGGTCGTGCCGTAGTCGAAGACCTCGTCAGCCCCCAGCTCGCGCAGCGCCTCGGCGTGACGGCCGCGGGACAGGGCGGTGACGTGCGCGCCCGTCGCACGGGCGAGTTGCACGGCGGCCGTGCCGACTCCGCCGGCGGCGCCCCGTACGAGGAGACGTTCGCCGCTCGTGAGGCGGAGCGTGTCCCGCAGTGCGGTCAGGGCCGTCGTCCCCGCGACGACCAGTGAGGCCGCCTCCACCGATGAGAGGGCTTCCGGTGCCGGTCCGATGCGGTCCGCGGGGACCGTGACGCACTCGGCGGCTCCGGCGACGGTGTGCCGCTTCATGGGATGCACCGTGCCCCAGACCCGGTCGCCGACGCGGTGCTGACGGACGTCGGTTCCGGTCGCGGCGACGACACCGGCGAAGTCCAGTCCCACACCGATCGGGAACCGGCGTCCGGTCACGATCCGCAGGCCGCCCGCGCGCACGATCGTGTCGAGTCCGTTCACGCTGGACGCCTCCACCGTCACCACGACCTCGCCGGCTCCGGGGGCGGGACGGGCGACGTCGTTGATCCGCAGGACGTCCGGTGCGCCGAAGGCGGTGATCTGAGCGGCCTTCATGTCATGTTCCTCTCGGTGGTTCGCTGTTCAGGAGGTCAGGGCACGGGGCCTCGGGCCAGCCAGGTCACCCGAATCATCCAGTACGTGTGATTGCCCTTTCAGGTGTATCACACATGACGTATGAAACGAGCCTCGCGATGACATCAATCACACATCCTGCATGATTCATGGAACAGACGTGGGCCCGCAGCGGCGGACTCGCATGTGCGGGACGGCCCCGTGGGCGGGGCGCGGGAGCGGCTACCTCAAGTCCCGTGCCGATGTGCCCGGTTCGGCTCGGGACACAGGCGAGAGCGCACCCTCTGAGCGTGCGCTCGACCGGCTCGACGGCACTGGACCCGGACGGCGTACCCGATGCCGATCCGGCCCGGCGGAGCGCTGCGGCGACGGCCGCCATCGCGGCGGTGGCCACCGGACCGTGGTGGCGCCACCGGGCGACCGTACGACGGGCGGGGGTCGGCGGAGGCTGGACGCGGGGGGGGGCACCTACCGCCACCGCCGTCCGTTCGATGTTCGTCGTACCCGTGATCGCGTTCGCCTCGTGGGCCGCAAGGCCCGCTGATCGCGTTCACGAGTGCGGCGTCGGCTGCCGGCGTGCAGGAAGTTGCCCGCGTGCGGGCCCTGCCGGGGAGACTTCACCAGCTGCCGATGTCGTCGCTTCGGGGTGACGTCATCGGGAGGCCGGGACCGTCGCGGAACAGGTCACGGCAGGCAGCCATGCCCCTGCGCCTGGCAGGACACGACGATCAGGGCCCGGTGGCGAGCATCTGCCCCATCGCGGCCAGCACCGAGGGTTCGACGCGGTAGTAGACCCACGTGCCGCGCCGCTCGGACGTGAGCAGTCCCGCGTCCTTGAGCTTCTTCAGGTGGTGGCTGACCGTGGGCTGGGAGACACCGACGTCGGCGATGTCGCAGACGCACGCCTCCCCGTTCTCGTGGGCGGCGACCCTGGAGAAGAGCCGCAGGCGGACCGGGTCGGACAGCGCCTTGAACATCGCCGCCATGCGCACGGCATCGGCCTCGGAGAGCTCGGCCGACGTGATCGGAGGGCAGCAGGGCACCGCATCCGGCGCTGCCAGGGGGAGGGTCTTCACGGTCGTCGCCACACTTGAAGTTTGACATATGTCGAATCAATGCCATGGCTGAGCGGGGCCCGTGGTCACCATGGGCTGCGGCGACGCCCCCACGGCCCGCCAGTGAGCCGGTTCGGAGACGCGTGCGCGGTGTCGGCAGATACGGTCGACGATCCGGCCGGCGATCTCGCCCCACTCGAGGGATGAGCGTGGGCCTTCCACGTCCGGGAAGCACGTGGCTCAACTGGCGGCGCAGGAAGGGTACTCAGCCGGTCCGTTGGGGCAGCTCGGGCTTGCTCGCGAAGAGGTCGAAGTACATACCGCCCGCTACGAGCAGGCCGATCGCGCCGAGCACGAGGCCGCCCAGGGCTACGGCCTTCACCCACGGCCGGGTGTCGGCCCGCCCGGCGTGCAGAGCCAGCAGCACACCGCCGATGACGACGGCGGCGAGGGCGAAGACGCCGTTCATGAAGGCCGCGGTGTGCCAGGGAGCGCCGTAGAAGGCATCGATCTGGTCACCACCGGCACCACCGGCACCACCGGTGTTGGCCTCGATCTGACCGATCAGCTCCTTGCGGGCGCGCAGCATGTCGCCGAGGGGGGTGCCGGTGAGGGAACAGAGCCCCAGCCCGGCGCTGACGACGGCGACCGCCCCGGCCGCGAAGCCCCCGGCAGGGGCGGTGTCGACCGAGGTGTCCAGGACGTCGTCGTCGGCTGCCTCGCCGGAGGCGTCAGCGTCCTCTCCCTCCCCTTCGACGGCCTCGTCGACGGGGGATTCCCGCAGCTGCTTCGGATCCCGCGTCTCGTCCTGCTCACCCTCGGTGTTGCTGTCAGTGGTCTCAGTGATCTTGGTGCTCTCAGTAGCCATGGGGCGCCACCCTACGGGGTGTACCTAAGAGCTCGGTAAGCACCAGGGATCCCAGCCGAGTTGGGCGACCGTTCGAGGGCCGGATCTGCGCTCCGAGGGGAGGGGGAAGCCGTACTCGGGGCGCTGCGGCATGAGCACCGGGCCGAGCCACAGGGCGTCCCCACGGGTCTGCCGTGTGCGCTCCTGCCCAGCGGACTCCCGGACGACCAGCAGGCCGGACGGAAACCCTGGCGAGCGAGACGGGAACCCCCGCGAGCGATCCGCCCTGATCCGGCCCACCCGGCTGATCCGGCCGACCCGGCCGATCCGCCCTGATCCGGCCGACCCGGCGCGCCTGAAGTGGTCACTGCTGCTCGAACCGAGGGACGCTGGAGGAGGTGACCCGATGCGCCCCGACAGCGGTTCCCGATCACCTGAAGGCCGCGACCAGGCGGGGTGACCAGCGGATGGGAGGAGCCCATGAAGGTCGGAGTACTGACCGGCGGCGGTGACTGTCCGGGCCTCAACGCCGTGATCCGCAGCGTCGTCCGCAAAGGCGTCCAGGAGTACGGATACGAGTTCGTCGGCGTGCGGGACGGCTGGCTCGGTCTGCTCCAGGACACGGTCATCCCGCTGGACATCCCCAGCGTGCGAGGGATTCTCCCCCGCGGCGGCACCATCCTCGGCTCCTCCCGCACCAACCCGTTCAAGCACCAGGACGGGGTGCAGCGCGTGAAGGACACCCTCGCCGCACACGACGTGGACGCGCTCGTCGTGATCGGCGGCGAGGACACGCTCGGAATGGCCACCGAGCTGAGCCGGGAGGGGATCCATCTCGTCGGCGTGCCGAAGACCATCGACAACGACGTGTCCGGTACCGACTACACCTTCGGCTTCGACACCGCCGTCGGCATCGCCTCCGAGGCCATCGACCGGCTCCACACCACCGCCGAGTCCCATATGCGCACCCTGGTGGTCGAGGTGATGGGGCGGCACTCCGGATGGATCGCCCTGCGCGCCGGCATCGCGGGCGGTGCCAACGTGATCCTCATCCCGGAGCGACCGTTCGACATCGATCAGGTCTGTGAGCAGGTGAAGAGCCGATTCAAGATCAACTACGCTCCCATCGTCGTGGTCGCCGAAGGAGCGGCCCCCGAGGAGGGGCAGATGGTCCTCAAGGACCAGACGCTGGACGAGTACGGCCATGTGCGCCTGTCAGGCATCGGAGAATGGCTGGCCCAGGAAATCGAGGAACGCACCGGCAAGGACGCCCGCACCACGGTTCTGGGCCACATCCAGCGCGGAGGCACCCCGAGCGCCTTCGACCGGTGGCTGGCCACGCGCTTCGGACTGCACGCCATCGACGCCGTCAAGGAGGGTGACTTCGGCGTCATGGTCGCCCTGCAGGGCACCGAGATCGTCCGCCGACCTCTCGCCGACGCCACGGCGCAGACCAAGACGGTCGACGCGCGACTGTACGACGAGTTCGAGGTCTTCTACGGCTGACTGCCCCGGAGTTCGCCTGGTGCACACCGGGCCTGCCGGTCCGCCGCGCGACGGACCGTCATCCGTCGGAACCGGCATGCGGTACGACCGCCACCGGGCAGCGGGCGTGGTGCAGTACGGCGTGCGTGACCGGGCCCAGCCGCCCCTCGGCCGCATACGGATCGGTGCGGCGGCCCACCACGATCAGGGCCGCGTCGCCGGAGGTGTTCAAGAGCCCTTCCGCGGGATGGAGCAGCACGACACCGGTGCGGACCGGCACACGGGGGTACTTCTCCCGCCAGGCGCGCACCGCGTCGGAGAGCCGCAGGACTTCCTGGTCCTCCCACATGGCGCGGTCCTCCTCCGTCACCACCAGCGTCCGCGCGGAGACCGCCTCGGCAGGAAGTGCCCATGCCTGGACCACCCGCAGCCGCGTACCGCGTGCTTCGGCGGCCGAGAACGCGAATTCCGCCACCTCACGGACCGGGTGACGCGCGTCGAACCCGACCACGATCCGGGCGCTGCCATGTGCCTCGCGTATCCCTTCCTCGAGGGCGCCGGGCGGTTGGGGCACCAGGACGACAGGGCAGGAGGCTGCTGCCGCCAGCCGCAGAGCCACCGAGCCGACCGCGAGACCGGCGAAGCCGCCTGCCCCGCGGGTACCGACGACGAGGAGCCCGGCGTCGCGGGCCGAGGCGAGGAGAGCCGAGGCGGGGGCGTCATCGGCCTGCTCGGCCCGCACTTCGATGTCCGGGTGCCGCTCGCCGAGGTCGGCAACCACCCGCCCGAGCATCCACTCACCCATCGCGTGCAGCCGCTCCACTGCCGAACGCGGCACGGCGCCGCCGTCCGGAAGCGGTGGAGTGGCATGGAGCAGGTGCAGCGGAACACCCCGCGACGCCGCTTCCCGCGCCGCCCAGTCGGCTGCCGCCGAACTGCGTTCGGACCCGTCGATGCCGACGACCACAGGCTGGCTCACTGCGTCCTCACCTTCGCCCGGTACGCACCTCCGCAGGGCTCCTTCCCTCCACTGTTCCACGACAGGACCGCCCCGGCCGCCCCATCGGACGTGGGCTCCCGTAGGTCGCGGGCGGAGCGCACCCGAGTGCCCACCCATGTCGGCGAGGCGGCGAACGAACACCCGTCCCACGTCCGTGGCCATGGGGCCGGACAGTGGCCGATCGACGTGAGAAACCGCAGTGGCCGACGTGAGAAATCGCAGTGGCCGACCGACGTGAGAACCCGACATGAGAACGGGGCACGCCCATCCGGGACGCGACGGCTCCCGGGCCTCAGCCCGTGCGCCGCAGCAGCGCCAGGTACATCGCGTCCGTGCCGTGCAGATGCGGCCAGAGCTGGACGTCCGGGCCCTCACCCAGAGCAGGTACGCCGGACATCAGCGGGCGGGCGTCGATCCACTCCGCCTCCGGGGCGCTCCCGCCGCGGCCCTTCAGCACGTCGTCGACGACGGCGCGGGTCTCGGCCAGGTGAGGCGAGCACGTCGCGTACCCGACCACGCCGCCGACGCGCACGGCCGCCAGGGCCTCCCGCAGCAGCGCCCGCTGCAGGGGCGCGAAGCCGTCGAGGTCCTCGGGGCGGCGGCGCCAGCGGGCCTCCGGCCGGCGGCGGAGCGCCCCGAGACCGGTGCACGGCACGTCCATCAGCACCCGGTCGAACGTCCCGGCCCGCCACGGAGGCCGGGTGCCGTCCGCGGTGATCACCTGGTACGGGCCGGGGTTCCCCTCCAGCGCCCGGTCGACCAGGCGCGCCCGGTGCGGCTGCTTCTCGGCCGCGACCAGCGCCGCGCCCCGCTCGGCGGCCAGCGCCGCGAGCAGTGCGGCCTTGCCGCCCGGCCCCGCGCAGCCGTCCAGCCAGCGGGCGTCCTCCCCGTCCACGGGTGCTTCGGCCAGCGCGAGGGCGACGAGCTGACTGCCCTCGTCCTGCACACCGGCACGTCCCTCGCGTACGGCGTCGAGAGCGCCGGGCTCACCGCCGTCCGCCAGCCGCACGGCGTACGGGGACCAGCGGCCCGGCAGTCCGGCCTCCTCGCCGACGGTCTCCAGCAGCTCATCGGTCGTCGACCTGCCGGGCCGGGCGACGAGTGTCACCTCGGGCCGCTCGTTGTCGGCCTCCAGCAGGTCCTCGATCCCGGCACTCCCGCCTCCGAGCGCGTCCCACAGCGCCGAGACGATCCAGCGCGGATGCGAGTGGACGACGGCCAGGTGCTCCTCGGGGTCGTCGTCGTAGGGCGGCGCCACGCGGTCGAGCCAGCCGTCCAGGTCGTCGTCCGCGATCCTGCGCAGCACGGCGTTGACGAACTTCGCCCGCCCGTCGCCCAGCACGACCCGCGCGAGTTCGACGGTCGCGGAGACGGCCGCGTGCGTCGGGATACGGGTGCCGAGGAGCTGGTGCGCGCCGAGGCTGAGGACGTCGAGGACGGGCGGGTCGACCTCGCGCAGCGGCCGGTCCACGCACGCGGCGACGATCGCGTCGTACGTGCCCTGGCGGCGCAGCGTGCCGTAGACCAGCTCGGTCGCCAGCGCCGCGTCGCGGGCGTCGAACCCCTCGCTCTCCCGCGCCTTGCGCAGCAGCGGCGGCAGGACGAGGTTGGCGTACGCGTCGCGCTCGTCGACCGCCCGCAGCGCTTCGAAGGCGAGGACGCGGACGGGGTCCTTCTTGGGGCGGCGGTACGGCTTGCCGGGACGGCCACGACGGCGCTGGTCGCTCACGGGAAATGTGCTCCGGGTATGCATGGGGACTCGTGCCCACCAGCCTACGTCCCGTGGACCGCGCCCCGGCATCTGGCCGGATCAGGACCGGATCGGAGCTCGAGCGCGACCGGATCGGACGCGGATCCGGACCGGAACGGACGCGGATCCGCACCGGCCCAGGGCGCGGGGCTCCGCTAGCCGCCCAGCTTCTCCGCGCCCGCGATACGCACCCCGCGCGCCCAATCGGCAGCCCGCATCGGCTTCTTGCCCTGAGGCTGCACCCACTGCAGCTCGACGGCGTGCGAACCGGTCCCGGCGTGGACGGTCTTCTTGGCGGCGGCGAGGTCGCCGGGCGCCAGGTCCGTACGGTCCGCGGCCGGGGTCAACGACATGACCTTCAGGCGCTCCCCGCGGAAGACCGTCCAGGCGCCCGGCGCGGGTGCGCAGGCGCGGACGAGCCGGTCGACGCGCAGCGCGGGCGCCGACCAGTCGATCTCCGCGTCCTCGACATTGATCTTCGACGCGTAGGTGATGCCCTCGGTGGCCTGCGGCACGGCCTTGAGCGTGCCGTCCTCGATGCCGTCCATCGTCGCGGCGAGGAGGCCCGCGCCGGCGAAGGCGAGGCGGGTCAGCAGATCACCGCTGGTGTCGGTGGGCCGTACGTTCTCGGTCACCACGCCGTACACCGGACCGGAGTCGAGGGACTCCTCGATCTGGAACGTCGTCGCGCCCGTGACCTCGTCGCCCGCGAGCACGGCGTGCTGCACGGGGGCGGCGCCGCGCCAGGCGGGCAGCAGCGAGAAGTGCAGGTTCACCCAGCCATGGGCGGGGATCCCGAGCGCGGTCCCGGGCAGCAGCGCGCCGTAGGCGACCACCGGGCAGCAGTCGGGGGCGATCTCCCTGAGGCGGGCGAGGAAGTCCTCCTCGCGCGGCCGCGCCGGCTTGAGCACCTCGATGCCCGCCTCCTCCGCGCGCTGCGCGACGGGGCTGGCCACCAGATGGCGCCCGCGCCCCGCGGCCGCGTCGGGCCGGGTGACGACGGCGGCGACCTCGTGGCGCTCCGAGGCGATCAGGGCGTCAAGTGCGGGTACGGCGACCTCGGGGGTGCCGGCGAAGACGAGCTTCATCGGTGATGCGCAGCCTCTCAGGCGGTTCTCGGGCGGGCTCGGACGGGACTCGGCGCGGAACTCGGGCGGTGCTCGGGTGGTGCTCGGTCCGGTACCGGCGGGATCGACGGCATCGGGGCCGCCGGCCGCGGCGGAGCACTTCAGTCTATGACCCCGTGGACTCACCGCGGGGCCCGCGTCGGCGGCGCGACGCGCACTCCCGCGCGCCCCTTGGCAACAGGCTCACGCTCACCGGACCGTGACCACTTCGGCAGATGACGCGTTGGTCCGGTCAAGAGAGATTGACCGAAATCGGGCCGCAGTTGCGGCCCGATCCTATTCAACGCCGGTTCGAGAGGCTTCTTCATGGCCGACCACGCAACCCACGACGCCCAGGCTCGTGCCAGTCTGCACCTCCTCGTGCGGGACATCGAGCGGGTCCGCCGGCAGGTGGACGCACTGCGCACCCTCACCGCCCAGTTGGGCAACGTCTACCGCCCGCGGCGCAGCGGCCCGTCCGCGGGCTTCGTCGTCTACGGAAGGGCACCCGCGCCGACCGTGCGGCTCGCCCAGGAACTGCGCGACAGCGTCGAGACCCTCGTCACCGCCGCCGTCGACTTCGACCGCTCCCTGGGCTTCTCCTGGGACGCGGTGGGCTCCGCCCTCGGGGTCACCAAGCAGGCGGTGCACCGCCGTTACGGATCCCGCCGCACGACCGCCACCAGCACCGGCGAAGGCAGCGAGACCCCGGTCCGTACGACCGACAGCCCCGCGCTGCCCGTCACGCCCTCGCCGTCCGCGCTCCGGCACGGCGCAGCCCAGCCGGCCGTGCCCGCGGCCCGGTCCGTGGCGCCCCACACCGCCTCCGGGACCCCGGTGCGCGAGGACTCCCGCACCACCGCCCTGCCGGGCCCACGCCACGGCTGACGTCGTCCGTCACCTCGGATTCGGTCCGCGTCGGCGCCTGGCCGTTCGACGCCGATCCCGCCGCGTCACGCGCCATCGGGCCGCCACTGCACCTGGTGCAGATCGGCGGCCCGCGCTGCGTGTCGGGGGTGCGTACGACGCGACGCCTGGACACGGCCCGACAGGCCCTTCGTCAACAGCCTCCGTCAACGGCCACACCATCAGCGGCGCCTCTCAACGGGGCGAGGGACAGCGCATCTCCGCACCCACGAGCACCCCGAACCCGCGGATGGGCGACGGCCGGACCGGCACCCTTGCTCCTCCCTCCGCAGGAGTGCGGCCGGCTCAGCCCAGATCCGGCGGGTCGATCCGGACGCGCACCGGCTCCCCCTCGCGCCTCACCGCACGCCCCGCCTGCGCGGTCTTCAGCGCCGACGCCAGCGCCGCGCCGTTCCCCGGGCGGACGCGCAACAGCGTGCGCTCCCAGTTCTCCCCCGTCCGCGATCCGCCCTGCGCGGCCGGCGGCGGATCGCCCGCCCGCCGCGGTCGGCCCGGAGGCGGGGCGGGCAGCGGTACCGGCCCCAACACTTCGGTCCCTTCCGGCAGTTGAGCCGCGTCGAGCAGATCCGTCACATCGTCCGGGCGGCCGACGAGCGCCGCCATCCGGGAGACCGGGGGGAAGCCGAGTTCGGCCCGTTCCGCGAGTTCGCGCACCGCGTGACCTGCGGGGTCCCAGCGGACCAGGGCCTGTACGGGCCGCAGCGTCGGCTCGGCGACGACCACGACCGTGCCGCCGTCGTCCTGGCCCCGCACCAGTGCCGCCGCGCCCAGCCAGCGCCGCAGCGCCTCCTCCCCCGCCCGCAGGTCGGGGCGGCCGAGCATGGCCCAGCCGTCGAGCAGCAGCGCCGCCGCGTAGCCGCCGTCGGCGACCGGCTCCGCGCCGGGGGTACTGACGATCAGGGCGGGCCCGCCGGGCACGGTGTCCAGGACGTGGTCGCGCCCCGAGGTCCGCACCGGGACGGAGGGAAAGGCGCGACCCAGTTCCTCAGCCGTGCGCCGCGCCCCCACGACCTGCGCGCGCAACCGCGCTCCCCCGCACTCCGCGCAGTGCCAGTCCGATTCCGTACGCCCGCACCAGCCGCACCGCAGCCCGCCCTCGTCCTGCCCTTCGAGCGGCCCCGAGCACTGCCGGCAGCGCGCCGGGGTCCGGCACCGCTCGCAGGAGAGCCGTGGCACATACCCCCGGCGCGGTACCTGGATGAGGACCGGCCCGCTCCGCAGACCCTCGCGCACCACCTGCCAGGCGATGGTGGGCAGCCGGGCGACGCGCGCGGCCTCGTCGCGGGCCTGGTCGGCGTCACCGACGGTACGGATCAGCGGCGCGGCCGACCGGACCTGCTCACGCGGTGCCGCGAGCGGCAACGCCCAGCCCGTTTCGACGAGTTGGGCGCCCTCGACCGTGCAGCCGACCCCGCCGAGCAGGAAGGCGGCCTTCTCGTGCGCGGCGCGCAGCAGCAGCACCTCGCGGGCGTGCGGCTGCGGCGCGTGCTGCTCGCTGTGGCTGGAGTCCCCGTCGTCCCAGATCGCCGCGAGACCGAGGTCCCGTACGGGGGCGAACATGGCGGCCCGGGTCCCGATCACGGCACGCACGCTGCCCCGGTTCACCGCGAGCCACCGGCGGTAGCGCTCCTCGGGGCCGCTGTCCGCGGTGAGCAGCACATGGCGGCCGGTGCCGACAAGGGCGGTGAGCGCGGCATCGACGCGCGCGGCCGTGCGTCCGTCCGGCACGACGACGAGCGCGCCCCTCCCGGAGGCGAGCGTGGCAGCGGCGGCGCGGGCGAGTTCGTCCGCCCAGTGCGGTCCGGGCAGAGCGGCCCAGACGGCCCGGGGTGCGTCGCCCCGCGCGAGGGCCTGGAGGTAACCAGGGCCGTTGGCGTAACGCGTCCACGGGCCGGGCCCGGGCGGCGGGGGCGACGGCAGCGGGTCCGTGAAGGGCTCGCCCTCGGGGCGTACGCGGCGCGGGGGGACGGCGAGTTGGACGACATCGGCGAGCGCACCGGCGTACCGGTCGGCGACCGCCCGGCACAGGGCGAGGAGGGCGGGTCCGAGGACCGGTTCCGGGGAGAGGACCTGGGCGATCGGGGCCAGCGGCCCGCTGTAGTCGCTCTCCGCGCGCCGCTCGACGATGAACCCGTCGTGCAGTTCACCGCCCTCGCGGCGGCCCTTGACGACGCGGGCGCCGAACCGGACGCGGACCCGGGCGCCCGGCACGGCCTCGGCGTCCATCGCGGCGGGCACGGCGTAGTCGAAGAACTGGTCGAGGTGGATCAGGCCCTTGTCGACGAGCACCCGCGCCACGGGGTGGTGTTCGGCGAGCGCCGCGCCGCGCCAGGTGCGGGGCTTGGCCCTCGGCACTTTCGCCGTGCGCACGGTCTCGCGGATGAGCGCGAGCTGCTCGCCGCCCTGCGCGTCCGCGCCGGGGGACTTCTGCCGCGGGTCCTCGCCCGGCGGCCCGTTCTCGCTGCTCACACCCACCGTCCTACCAGACGGGACCGACACCTCACGGCCCGGACGCCGTACGGGCGCACGCCCGCGCGACGGCGGCGGCCCCGGACCGCTCGGTCCGGGGCCGCCGCCGTGATCTGCCTGAGGCTACAGCCCCACCTCGGCGCGGAGCGCGTCGACGCGGTCCGTCCTCTCCCAGGTGAAGTCCGGGAGTTCGCGGCCGAAGTGACCGTAGGCCGCGGTCTGGGCGTAGATCGGGCGCAGCAGGTCCAGGTCGCGGATGATCGCGGCCGGGCGGAGGTCGAAGACCTTGGAGATGGCCTTCTCGATCTTCTCCACGTCGACCGTCGCGGTGCCGAAGGTCTCGATGAAGAGACCGACGGGCTCGGCCTTGCCGATCGCGTACGCCACCTGCACCTCGCAGCGGGAGGCCAGCCCGGCCGCCACGACGTTCTTCGCGACCCAGCGCATCGCGTACGCCGCCGAGCGGTCGACCTTGGACGGGTCCTTGCCGGAGAAGGCGCCGCCGCCGTGGCGGGACATGCCGCCGTAGGTGTCGATGATGATCTTCCGGCCGGTGAGCCCGGCGTCGCCCATCGGGCCGCCGATCTCGAAGCGCCCGGTGGGGTTCACCAGGAGGCGGTAGCCGCTGGTGTCGAGCTTGATGCCGTCATCGGTGAGCTGGTTGATGACGTGCTCGACGACGAACTCCCGGATGTCGGGCGCCAGCAGCGAGTCCAGGTCGATGTCGGAGGCGTGCTGCGAGGAGACCACGACGGTGTCGAGGCGGACGGCCTTGTCGCCGTCGTACTCGACGGTGACCTGGGTCTTGCCGTCGGGGCGCAGGTACGGGATGGTCCCGTTCTTCCGCACCTCCGAGAGCCGGCGCGAGAGCCGGTGCGCCAGGTTGATCGGCAGCGGCATCAGCTCGGGCGTCTCGTCGCAGGCGTACCCGAACATCAGGCCCTGGTCGCCGGCGCCCTGCCGGTCCAGCTCGTCCTCATCGCCCTCGACACGCTTCTCGTACGCGGCGTCGACGCCCTGCGCGATGTCCGGCGACTGCGCACCGATGGACACCGAGACGCCACAGGAGGCGCCGTCGAAGCCCTTCTTGGAGGAGTCGTAGCCGATCTCGAGGATCTTGTTGCGGACGAGGGTGGCGATCGGCGCGTACGCCTTGGTCGTCACCTCACCTGCCACGTGCACCAGGCCCGTGGTGATCAGGGTCTCCACGGCGACCCGCGACGTGGGGTCCTCCTGGAGCAGCGCGTCGAGAATCGTGTCGCTGATCTGGTCAGCGATCTTGTCGGGGTGGCCCTCGGTCACGGACTCCGAGGTGAACAGGCGGCGGGACACATCGCTCCCTGGGGTTGCAGCGGCTGCTGGCTGATCATGGCTGGACCCGTGCGGGGGCTGCGCCCGACGCGGATCCGGCACCAGTTTATCGGTCACTTCCGGCGAACGGACAGGGCATCTCGCTCTGTGGGAGCGCTATGACCTGCGGAACCGACCGTTCACGGGTCGTTCGTCCTCCGTTCCCCCTCCATGAGTCGGGCGTGTCGTCCGCTTCCGGACCAACGCGGAACGATCGGAAAATATCAGCGGACGCGCTGCCCCACCAGATCCCAGACGATCTCGGCCAGGGCTTCCTTGGGCCCGTACGGCACGGGTGTCTCGGTACCGTCGGCGCCGAGCACGACCGCCTCGTTCGCCTCCGAACCGAAGGTCTTGCGCTCCCCCACCTCGTTGACGACGAGCAGGTCACAGCCCTTGCGCTCCAGCTTCGCGCGGCCGTTGGCGAGCACGTCGTCGGTCTCGGCGGCGAAGCCGACGATCACCTGGCCGGACCGCGCCCGCTCGGCCGAGATCTCGGCGAGCACATCGGGGTTCCGCACCAGGGCGATGGGCTCGGGCTCCGCGCCGTCCTTCTTCTTGATCTTGCCCTCGGCGTACCGGGCGGGCCGGAAGTCGGCGACCGCGGCGGCCATGACCACCGCGTCCGCGTCGGCGGCTGCCTTCAGCACGGCCTCACGGAGCTGCACGGCGGTGCCGACCGGCACCACGTCGACGCCCGCGGGGTCCGGCAGGCCGGTGGTGTTGGCGGCGACGAGCGTCACCCGCGCGCCGCGGGCCACGGCCGTACGGGCGAGGGCGTAGCCCTGCTTGCCCGACGAGCGGTTGCCGAGGAAGCGGACGGGGTCCAGCGGCTCGCGGGTGCCGCCCGCGCTGACGACGACGTGGAGCCCCGCGAGGTCCTGCTGCTGGGCCGCGGCCCCGCGGGCCAGGACGCGGCGGCAGACGTCGAAGATCTCGGCGGGCTCGGGGAGCCGGCCCTTGCCGGTGTCCACGCCGGTCAGACGCCCCACGGCCGGCTCGACGACGACGGCGCCGCGGCGGCGCAGCGTCGCCACGTTCTCCTGTGTGGCCGGGTGTTCCCACATCTCGGTGTGCATGGCGGGCGCGAAGACCACCGGACATCGCGCCGTGAGGAGGGTGTTGGTGAGCAGGTCGCCGGCGAGGCCGTGGGCGGCCTTGGCGAGCAGGTCGGCGGTGGCGGGGGCGACCACCACGAGGTCGGCCTCCTGCCCGATTCGGACGTGCGGCACCTCGTGGACGGACTCCCACACCTCGGTCGACACGGGGTTGCCGGACAGCGCCGACCAGGTCGCCTCACCGACGAAGTGGAGCGCGGAGTCAGTCGGAACGACGCGTACGTCATGGCCGGACTCGGTCAGACGGCGCAGCAGCTCGCATGCCTTGTAGGCGGCGATCCCGCCGCTGACCCCCAGAACGACCTTGGGCTTGTCCATCGCTCTCCCCACACCGTGACCTCGTACGGGCCTGTACCCACCCATGACACACCACAGGCCCGGCGGACGCGCCGCCGGGCCTGGGTCGAAACGATCCGGTACTGCTGGTTGCTGCTACTGCGCGGGGCCCTCGACGGCCTCGGAGGTCAGCAGACCCGCGTTGATCTCACGAAGAGCGATCGAGAGCGGCTTCTCGTGCACGTGGGTGTCCACGAGAGGGCCGACGTACTCGAGCAGACCCTCGCCGAGCTGGGAGTAGTACGCGTTGATCTGGCGCGCGCGCTTGGCCGCGTAGATCACGAGGCTGTACTTCGAGTCCGTGGCCTCGAGAAGCTCGTCGATCGGCGGGTTGATGATGCCCTCGGGCGCGGTGATGGAAGAGGACACGCTCTACCTTCCGAAAGGGGAGAAGATCAGGAAACTCGCATCAAAGATAGCAGCTCGCGGGCCACGTCCTCGACGGAGGTGTTGACCAGGGTGGTATCGAACTCGGACTCGGCCGCGAGCTCCGTCGTCGCGGCCTGGAGCCGGCGCTCGATGACCTCCGGCGGCTCGGTGCCCCGGCCCGTGAGCCGGCGGACCAGCTCGTCCCAGCTCGGCGGGGCGAGGAAGACGAGCTGCGCGTCCGGCATGGACTCGCGGACCAGCCGCGCGCCCTGGAGGTCGATCTCCAGCAGCACCGGTTCACCGGCGTCGAGGTGATCGAGGACGGCTCTTCGGGGCGTGCCGTAGCGGTTCCCTGCGAACTCGGCCCACTCCAGCAGCTCACCGTTGGCGATGAGCTTGTCGAACTCCTCGTCCTCCACGAAGAAGTACTGGACGCCGTGCCGCTCCCCTGGGCGGGGCTTGCGGGTGGTCGCCGAGACGGAGAGCCAGACCTCGGGATGAGCCTTGCGCAGATGGGCGACGACCGTGCTCTTCCCGACCCCGGAGGGGCCGGAGAGCACGGTCAGTCGCGGACGTGCGTCCGGAGGGGCCGGGGTTTCCCCCGGCGTCTCGAGGGGACGGTGCGTCCCCCGGGATGTAGCGGCCATGGGGCGATTATCCAGGTTCCCGGGAGTCCCCGGGAACATCAGGAGGTGGCGCCGCCGAACTCGCGCTCGAGGGACGCGATCTGGTTGGACCCGAGACCGCGCACACGACGGCTCTCGGAGATGCCGAGCCGCTCCATGATCTGCTTGGCGCGGACCTTGCCGACGCCGGGAAGGGACTCCAGGAGAGCGGAGACCTTCATCTTGCCGATGACGTCGTTCTCCTGACCCTGCTTGATGACCTCGTGCAGCGAGGCACCGGAGTGCTTGAGTCGATTCTTGACCTCGGCCCGCTCCCGGCGAGCCGCGGCGGCCTTTTCGAGCGCGGCTGCGCGCTGTTCAGGGGTAAGGGGCGGAAGAGCCACGCCTACGTCACCTCGGATGTCGAACTGTCGGATACGGACCGGTGAGGAACCTAGTCGCCCCACACCTGCGGAGCAACGAGCAACGCGCTTGCACGTTGGCTCTGCGACGGAGACTAGCGGCCAAGGGCGCCTGAGTCAGCGAGAACGGCGGAAAAGTCCTGGTCAGCCTCGCTTGACTGGGACATTTAGGACAAATAGCCCCTGGTTTCCCTCGAAATTGTTCAACAGCGTGACCTGCACGACCGCGGAAAGACGGCCCCGCAGGGCGCGTCCGGGCTCCCGCACCGGTTCCGCCCGCACCCGATCTGTAGGGAATTCCCTGAGCGACCCGCGGCGGGAACCGGTCCCGTCAGCTTCCCCGCACGGCCGCCCGTACCTCGTCGGCGAGCCGGGACGCCGCGTCCCGCAGCCCCGCCGCGTCGGGACCGTGGCGGAGCACCCCGCGGCTGACGCTGGGCACCACGTTGCCCACCGCCGCGCCGAAGACACCCGGCAGATCCGCCGGCGTCGCGCCCTGCGCACCGATCCCGGGCGCGAGCAGCGGGCCGTTGATCGCGAGGTCGGCGTCCGCGTCGCCGAGGGTGGCGCCGACGACCGCGCCGACGGATCCCAGCGGAGCCGCGCCCGCGTTCTCGGCCGCCATGTGGTCGAGCATCACCTGCGCGAGGGACCGGCCGTCCGCGGCGGCGGCCCGCTGCACCTCGGCCCCCTCGGGGTTGGAGGTGAGCGCGAGGACGAAGACCCCGCAGCCGGCCGCGGACGCC
This sequence comes from Streptomyces sp. NPDC047108, assembly GCF_040643575.1. Lineage (NCBI taxonomy): Bacteria > Bacillati > Actinomycetota > Actinomycetes > Kitasatosporales > Streptomycetaceae > Streptomyces > Streptomyces sp. NPDC047108. Next base: position 358,481 of record NZ_JBEYUP010000004.1, on the reverse strand, counting down.
GCGTCCAGCGCCGGTCGCAGCGAGCCGAAGCCGAGGTACGGGCTGACCGTCACCGCGTCGGAGAACAGCGGGCTGTCCTGGTGCAGATAGGTGGCGGCGTACGCGCCCATGGTGGAGCCGATGTCGCCGCGCTTGGCGTCCATGAGCACCAGGGCCCCGGCCGAGCGGGCCTCGGCGACCGCCTGCTCCAGGACGGCGATGCCGCGGGAGCCGAAGCGCTCGAAGAACGCGGACTGCGGCTTGAGGACGGCCACACGATCGGCCAGGGCCTCGACGACCGTACGGGTGAACCGCTCCAGACCCGCGACGTCGTCGGCCAGCCCCCAGCCGGTGAGCAGCGAGGCGTGCGGGTCGATCCCGACGCACAGCGGGCCGCGGGTGTCCATGGCGCGGCGCAGACGCGCGCCGAAGGGCTCCGGTTCGGTCATCAGGCGGCAGCCTTCCGGGTCTCGGCGCCGACGGCGTCGGCGAGGGTGGCGTACGGGCTCCGGGCGAGGCGGTCGGCGAGCCCGGCGTTGATCGTGCGGCACCACCAGGGGCCGGCGTAGACGAAGGCGCTGTAGCCCTGGACGAGCGTTGCGCCGGCGAGGATGCGCTCCCAGGCGTCGTCGGCGGTCTCGATCCCGCCCACGCCGACGAGCGTGATCCGGTCGCCCACGCGCGCGTAGAGCCGGCGCAGGACCTCCAGGGAACGGGCCTTCAGCGGGGCGCCGGAGAGCCCTCCGGCGCCGATGGCCTCGATCTCGGGCTTCCCGGTGGCCAGGCCCAGGCCGTCGCGGGCGATGGTGGTGTTGGTGGCGATGATGCCGTCGAGGCCCAGCTCGACCGCGAGATCGGCGACGCCGTCGACGTCCTCGTCGGCGAGATCCGGGGCGATCTTGACGAGCAGCGGGACGCGGCGGGAGGTCACCGTACGGTCGGCGGCCTCGCGGACTGCCGCGAGCAGCGGACGCAGGTGCTCGACGGCCTGCAGATTCCTCAGTCCGGGTGTGTTCGGTGAGCTGACGTTGACGACGAGGTAGTCGGCGTGGGGCGCGAGGCGTTCGGTCGACGTCACATAGTCGCCGACGGCTTCAGCCTCCGGGACGACCTTCGTCTTGCCGATATTGACGCCGACGACGGCCGGGAAGACCGCCCGGCGCGCGGTGAGCCGGGCGGCGACGGCGGCCGAACCGTCGTTGTTGAAGCCCATGCGGTTGATCAGGGCGCGGTCCGGGACCAGCCGGAACAGCCGCTGCCTGGGGTTGCCCGGCTGCGGCTGCGCGGTCACCGTGCCGATCTCGACGTGGCCGAATCCGAGCATGGACAGCCCGTCGATCCCGGTCGCGTTCTTGTCGAAGCCGGCGGCGAGACCGAAGGGCCCGGGCATGCGCAGACCCAGGGCCTCGGTCCGCAGCGCCCGCTGCCGCGGTGCCAGGACGGCCGCGACGAGGGTCCGCAGGACGGGGACGCGGGCAGCGAGCCGGATCCAGGAGAACGCCAGGTGGTGGGCCCGCTCGGGGTCCATCCGCCGGAAGATCAGTCGGAACAGGAGGGAGTACATGGTGGGCGGGGCCTTCCGCGGCGAGCAGGGATGTCCGGGGACCGGGGTGACCGGAAGTCCGCCCACCCGCCGGCGGGGGCGGGTGGGCGGAGGAGGGCCTAGGCCGTACGGGCCGCGGTCAGATGCTCCGCGTGCTCCTGGAGGGAGCGGACCCCGACGTCGCCCCGGCTCAGCGCCTCGATGCCCTGGACGGCGGCGGCGAGCGCCTGGACCGTCGTCAGGCAGGGGACACCGCGGGCGACCGCGGCCGTTCGGATGTCGTAGCCGTCGAGACGGCCGCCGGTGCCGTACGGGGTGTTGACGATCAGGTCGACGTGACCTTCGTGGATGAGCTGCACGATGGTCTTCTCGCCGTGAGGGCCCTCGCCCTCGCTGTTCTTGCGTACGACGGTGGCGTTGATGCCGTTGCGCTTGAGGACCTCGGCGGTGCCGGAGGTGGCGAGGAGTTCGAAGCCCATGCCGACCAGTTCGCGGGCCGGGAAGATCATCGAGCGCTTGTCGCGGTTGGCGACGGAGACGAAGGCGCGGCCCTTGGTGGGCAGCGCGCCGTACGCCCCGGCCTGCGACTTGGCGTACGCGGTGCCGAAGACGGAGTCGATGCCCATGACCTCGCCGGTGGACCGCATCTCCGGGCCGAGGATGGTGTCCACGCCGCGCCCCGAGGCGTCCCGGAAGCGGCTCCAGGGCATCACGGCCTCCTTGACGGAGATCGGCGCGTCCAACGGGAGCGTGCCGCCGTCCCCGGCGGCCGGGAGCAGACCCTCCGACCGCAGCTCGGCGATCGTCGCGCCGAGCGAGATCCGGGCCGCGGCCTTGGCCAGCGGTACGGCGGTGGCCTTGGAGGTGAAGGGGACCGTGCGGGAGGCGCGCGGATTGGCCTCCAGGACGTAGAGGATGTCCCCGGCCATGGCGAACTGGATGTTGATCAGTCCGCGGACGCCGACGCCCTTGGCGATGGCCTCGGTGGAGGTGCGCAGGCGCTTGATGTCGAAGCCGCCGAGGGTGATCGGGGGCAGCGCGCAGGCGGAGTCGCCGGAGTGGATGCCGGCTTCCTCGATGTGCTCCATGACGCCGCCGAGGTAGAGCTCCTGGCCGTCGTAGAGCGCGTCGACGTCGATCTCGATGGCGTCGTCGAGGAAGCGGTCGATGAGGACCGGGTGCTCGGAGATGAGGCCGGCGTGGCGGGTGAGGTACTCAGCCAGCGAGGGCTCGTCGTAGACGATCTCCATGCCGCGGCCGCCCAGGACGTACGAGGGGCGGACCATGACCGGGTAGCCGATCTCGGCGGCGATGCGCCCGGCCTCGCCGAAGGAGAAGGCGGTGCCGTACTTCGGCGCGGGCAGCCCGGCCTCCGTGAGGACCCGGCCGAACGCGCCGCGGTCCTCGGCGGCGTGGATCGCCTCGGGCGAGGTGCCGACGATCGGCACGCCGTTGTCCTTCAGCGCCTGGGCCAGTCCCAGCGGGGTCTGCCCTCCGAGCTGGACGACGACGCCCGCGACCGGGCCGGCCTGGGTCTCGGCGTGGACGATCTCCAGGACGTCCTCCAGGGTGAGCGGCTCGAAGTAGAGCCGGTCGGAGGTGTCGTAGTCCGTGGAGACGGTCTCCGGGTTGCAGTTGACCATGACGGTCTCGTAGCCCGCGTCGTGCAGCGCGAAGGAGGCGTGCACACAGGAGTAGTCGAACTCGATGCCCTGGCCGATGCGGTTCGGGCCGGAGCCGAGAATGATCACCGCGGGCTTCTCGCGCGCCGCGACCTCGGTCTCCTCGTCGTAGGAGGAGTAGAAGTACGGCGTACGGGCGGCGAATTCGGCGGCGCAGGTGTCGACGGTCTTGTAGACCGGGCGGATACCGAGCGCGTGCCGCACCTCGCGGACGACGTCCTCGCGCAGCCCCCGGATCTCGGCGATCTGGGCGTCGGAGAAGCCGTAGCGCTTGGCCTCGGCGAGCAGCTCGGGGCCGAGTTCGTCGGCCTCGGCGATCTCGTCCGCGATCTCCTTGATCAGGAAGAGCTGGTCGGTGAACCAGGGGTCGATCTTGGTGGAGGAGAAGACCTCGTCCGGGGTGGCGCCGGCGCGGATGGCCCGCATCACGGTGTTGATCCGGCCGTCGGTCGGGACGGAGGCGGTCTCCAGCAGGACACCCCGCTCCCCCGGGTCGCCGGTGAAGGCGAACTGGCTGCCCTTCTTCTCCAGGGAGCGCAGCGCCTTCTGCAGCGCCTCGGGGAAGTTGCGGCCGATGGCCATGGCCTCGCCGACCGACTTCATGGTGGTGGTGAGGGTGGCGTCGGCGGCGGGGAACTTCTCGAACGCGAACCGCGGCACCTTCACGACCACGTAGTCGAGCGTGGGCTCGAACGACGCCGGGGTCTCGCGAGTGATGTCGTTGGGGATCTCGTCGAGGGTGTATCCGACGGCGAGCTTGGCCGCGATCTTCGCGATCGGGAAGCCGGTCGCCTTCGACGCGAGCGCCGAGGAGCGGGAGACCCGCGGGTTCATCTCGATGACGATCACCCGGCCGTCCGCCGGGTTGACCGCGAACTGGATGTTGCAGCCGCCGGTGTCCACGCCGACCTCGCGGATGACGGCGATGCCGATGTCCCGCAGGATCTGGTACTCGCGGTCGGTCAGCGTCATCGCCGGGGCGACCGTGATCGAGTCACCGGTGTGCACGCCCATCGGATCGAAGTTCTCGATGGAGCAGACGACCACGACGTTGTCGTGCTTGTCGCGCATCAGCTCCAGCTCGTACTCCTTCCAGCCGAGGATCGACTCCTCCAGGAGCACCTCGGTGGTCGGGGAGAGCGTGAGGCCCTGGCCGGCGATACGGCGCAGCTCCTCCTCGTCGTGCGCGAAGCCGGAGCCCGCGCCTCCCATGGTGAAGGACGGCCGGACGACGACGGGGTAGCCGCCCAGCTCCTCGACGCCCGCGAGGACCTCGTCCATGGAGTGGCAGATGACCGAGCGGGCGGACTCACCGTGACCGGTCTGCGCGCGGACGGCCTCGACGACGTGCTTGAACTGGTCGCGGTCCTCGCCCTTGTGGATGGCCTCGACGTTGGCGCCGATCAGCTCGACGCCGTACTCCTGGAGCGTGCCCGACTCGTGCAGGGAGATCGCGGTGTTGAGCGCGGTCTGGCCGCCGAGGGTGGGCAGCAGCGCGTCGGGGCGCTCCTTGGCGATGATCTTCTCGACGATGTCCGGGGTGATCGGCTCGACGTACGTGGCGTCGGCGATCTCCGGGTCGGTCATGATCGTGGCCGGGTTGGAGTTGACCAGGATCACGCGCATGCCCTCGGCCTTGAGGACACGGCAGGCCTGGGTGCCGGAGTAGTCGAATTCGGCGGCCTGGCCGATGACGATCGGTCCTGATCCGATGACCAGGACGGAGTGGATGTCAGTGCGCTTGGGCACGCTGGTCCTCCATGAGGGAGACGAAGCGGTCGAACAGGTACGCGGCGTCGTGCGGACCCGCGGCCGCCTCGGGGTGGTACTGGACGCTGAAGGCCGGGACATCGAGGCACCGCAGACCCTCGACCACGCCGTCGTTGAGGCAGACGTGGGAGACCTGGGCGCGCCCGAAGGGGGTTTCGGAGTCGCGGTCGAGCGGCGCGTCGACGGCGAAACCGTGGTTGTGCGCGGTGACCTCGACCTTGCCGCTGGCGCGGTCCTGGACCGGCTGGTTGATACCGCGGTGGCCGTACTTCAGCTTGAACGTGCCGAAGCCGAGCGCGCGGCCGAGGATCTGGTTGCCGAAGCAGATGCCGAACAGCGGCGTCCTGCGCTCCAGCACGCCGCGCATGAGCGAGACGGGGTGGTCGGCGGTGGCCGGGTCGCCCGGACCGTTGGAGAAGAACACCCCGTCCGGGTTCACCGCGTAGATGTCCTCCACCGACGCGGTCGCGGGCAGGACGTGCACCTCGATGCCGCGCTGGGCCATGCGGTGCGGCGTCATGCCCTTGATGCCGAGGTCGACCGCGGCCACGGTGAACTTCTTCTCCCCGATGGCCGGGACGACATATGTCTCGGTGGTGGCCACCTCGGCGCTGAGGTTCGCGCCCTTCATCTGCGGCGCCGCCTGGACGCGCGCCAGCATGGCCGCATCGTCGCCGATCGCCGCACCGGAGAAGATCCCGACGCGCATCGCCCCGCGCTCCCGCAGGTGACGCGTCAGCGCGCGGGTGTCGATCCCGCTGATCCCGACCACGCCCTGAGCGGCCAGCTCCTCGTCCAGGCCGCGCACGGAGCGCCAGTTGGACGGCAGACGGGCCGGGTCACGGACCACGTACCCGGCGACCCAGATCCGCTTCGACTCCGGATCCTCGTCGTTGACGCCGGTGTTCCCGATGTGGGGCGCGGTCATGACGACGACCTGGCGGTGGTACGAGGGATCGGTCAGCGTCTCCTGGTAGCCGGTCATGCCGGTGGAGAAGACGGCCTCACCGAAGGTCTCCCCCACGGCCCCGTAGGCACGGCCGCGGAAGATGCGGCCGTCCTCCAGGACGAGTACGGCGGGGGTCCTGGCCCCCCGGGTGGAGGTCGTCATCGTGCGCCTTCCTGGTGGGTGGTGGTGCTGTCGAGCGTGGTGACCCAGGCCCGGTGCTCCTCGGAGCGGTCGGATCGGAAGCCGGAGTCGATCAGGGTGTCGCCGTGCTGCCAGGTGATCACCAGCAGACCGCCCTCGGTGAGGACCTTGCCCGCGATGCCCTTGTCGAGCCGGGCGCCGCGCAGGGCGCCGGCTGGCACGAAGAAGTCCCGGGCACCGGGGCGCAGGACCGACAGGCCCTCGTCGGTGAGCGTCAGCTCCGCGCGGCTGCGGGTGCCGAGACCGTGGGCCACGATCCGGTCGAGCCACTGTCCGGCGGTGGTCGAGCCGTGGTAGCGGCCGGTCATCGTCAGCCGGGGCTCACCGGCGGTCTCCGGGGCCTCGGGCAGATCGGGGATGCCCGACTGGAGCGTGGCGCGCCACTTCCAGCCCTCGCGCATCAGCCAGTAGAGCAGCGCGACGAAGAGCAGCAGGCCAACGACCCAGCCCAGGCGTGCGGCGAGGTCTGTGACGTCCTGGGACTTCTGCTCGGCGGCCAGCTCGGCGGCGAGTCGGATGTGTGGTGTCACGCCAGCTTCCCGTCCACGACCGTTGCCCGGCCCCGCAGGAAGGTGTGGGTGACGCGCCCCGGCAGCTCGCGGCCCTCGTACGGGGTGTTGCGGCTGCGGGAGGCGAAGCCCGCGGGGTCCACGAGACCACGGTATGCCGGATCGACGAGGGTCAGGTTGGCCGGTTCACCCACCGAGACGGGACGTCCGTGACCCTCCAGGCGGCCGATGGCGGCCGGGCGGAAGGACATGCGCTCGGCGACCTGGGCCCAGTCGAGCAGGCCGGTGTCGACCATCGTGTGCTGGACGACGGAGAGCGCGGTCTCCAGGCCGACCATGCCCATGGCCGCCGCGCCCCACTCGCAGTCCTTGTCCTCGTGCGGGTGCGGGGCGTGGTCGGTGGCGACGCAGTCGATGGTGCCGTCGGCGAGGGCCTCGCGCAGGGCCATGACGTCGGCCTCGGTGCGCAGCGGCGGGTTCACCTTGTAGACGGGGTCGTAGGACCGTACGAGCTCGTCGGTGAGCAGCAGGTGGTGTGGGGTGACCTCGGCGGTCACGTTCCAGCCCTTGGACTTGGCCCAGCGGACGATCTCGACCGAGCCCGCGGTGGACAGGTGGCAGATGTGCACGCGGGAGCCGACGTGGGCGGCCAGCAGCACGTCGCGGGAGATGATCGACTCCTCGGCGACGGCGGGCCAGCCGCCGAGGCCGAGCTCGGCGGAGACGACGCCCTCGTTCATCTGGGCGCCCTCGGTGAGGCGGGGCTCCTGGGCGTGCTGGGCGATGACGCCGTCGAAGGCCTTCACGTACTCCAGGGCCCTGCGCATGATCACGGCGTCGTCGACGCACTTGCCGTCGTCGGAGAAGACGCGGACACCGGCGGCGGAGTCGTGCATGGCGCCCAGCTCGGCGAGCTTCTTGCCCTCGAGGCCGACGGTGACGGCGCCGACGGGCTGGACGTCGCAGTAGCCCGACTCGCGGCCGAGCCGGAAGACCTGCTCGACGACGCCGGCGGTGTCGGCCACGGGGAAGGTGTTGGCCATGGCGTGGACGGCGGTGAACCCGCCGACGGCGGCCGCGCGGGTGCCGGTCAGGACGGTCTCGGAGTCCTCGCGCCCCGGCTCGCGCAGATGCGTGTGCAGGTCGACCAGGCCCGGCAGCAGGATCTGCCCGTCCGCGTCGATCACGGTGGCGTCCTCGGCGCCGGAGACCGCCGGATCGGCGCCGATCGCGGTGATGGTCTCACCGGTGATGAGGACGTCCCCAGGCTCGCCGCCGAGGATCCGCGCACCGCGGAGGAGGGTCTTCTTCGGTTCGCTCACGGTCACTTGCTCTCCTCGGTGCGGGGGGTCGACGGTGCGGGCTCGGCACCGCCGAGCAGCAGGTAGAGAACGGCCATCCGGATGCTGACGCCGTTGGCGACCTGCTCGACGGCGGTGCAGCGCGGCGAGTCGGCGACCTCGGCGGTGATCTCCATGCCGCGGTTCATGGGGCCGGGGTGCAGGACGATCGCGTGCTCGGGCGTACGGCTCATCCGCTCGCCGTCGAGCCCGTACCGGCGGGCGTACTCGCGCTCGGTGGGGAAGAAGGCGGCGTTCATGCGCTCGCGCTGGACGCGCAGCATCATCACGGCGTCGGACTTCGGCAGGACGGCGTCCAGGTCGTAGCCGACCTCGCAGGGCCAGTTCTCGACGCCGATCGGCAGCAGGGTGGGCGGCGCGATCAGGGTGACCTCGGCGCCGAGGGTGTGCAGCAGGTGGACGTTGGAGCGGGCGACGCGGCTGTGCAGGACGTCGCCGACGATGGTGATGCGGCGGCCTGAGAGGTCGCGCCCGGTTCCGTCGCCGGGCCCCTGGTGGCGGGTGGGGCCGCCGTCCGGTGCGCCCGCGAGGTGGCGGCGCATGGTGAACGCGTCCAGCAGCGCCTGCGTGGGGTGCTCGTGCGTACCGTCGCCGGCGTTGACGACCGAGCCGTTGATCCAGCCGGAGGTGGCCAGGCGGTGCGGGGCGCCGGAGGCGTGGTGGCGGATGACGACCGCGTCGGCGCCCATCGCCTCCAGGGTCAGCGCCGTGTCCTTCAGCGACTCGCCCTTGGAGACCGAGGAGCCCTTGGCGGAGAAGTTGATCACGTCCGCCGACAGGCGCTTGGCCGCCGCCTCGAACGAGATACGGGTCCGGGTCGAGTCCTCGAAGAAGAGGTTGACGACGGTCCGGCCGCGGAGGGTCGGCAGCTTCTTGATCGGCCGGTCCGCGACCCGGGCCATCTCCTCGGCGGTGTCGAGGATGAGGACGGCGTCGTCGCGGGTGAGGTCGGCGGCCGAGATGAGGTGACGCTTCATCTGGTGGCTCCGTGGTGGGAGTTGAGGTGTGCGGGCGGGCGCGCGTGACCGCGGCACCCGGGGTCACCGGGTCCGTGGGCAGGTTGCTACTGCTCGACTGCGGAGGCGGGCTCGCTCCCCCGGACCTCGTCCGAGGGGACCCCCGCCTGGCTTCGCTCGCCGAGAAGCACGCTGTCGCGCCCGTCCTCCTCGGTGAGCTGGACCTTCACCGTCTCCCGCAACGACGTCGGGAGGTTCTTGCCGACGTAGTCGGCGCGGATGGGCAGTTCGCGGTGGCCGCGGTCCACGAGGACCGCGAGCTGTACGGCGCGGGGCCGGCCGATGTCGCCCAGGGCGTCGAGCGCGGCGCGGATCGTGCGGCCGGAGAAGAGCACGTCGTCGACCAGGACGACCAGGCGGCCGTCGACGCCGTCACCGGGGATCTCCGTGCGCGCGAGGGCGCGGGCGGGGCGCAGGCGCAGGTCGTCGCGGTACATGGTGATGTCGAGCGAGCCGACGGGCGCGGGGCGCCCGGTGATCTCCTCGAGCTTGGCGGCCAGCCGGCGGGCGAGGAAGACGCCGCGGGTGGGGATGCCGAGAAGCACCACGTCGTCGGCGCCCTTGGCGCGTTCGACGATCTCGTGGGCGATGCGGGTGAGGACCCGGCCGATGTCGGGTGCCTCGAGCACGGGGCGCGCGGAGAGCGGGCCTTCCGGGCCTGTTGTGTCCATACGAAACGGACCTCCTTCTCCGCCTCACGGGACGGACCTTAAAGGACGTCGGGATGTGCAGGGCCCACGGTACCAGGAGGCTGCCGGAGCCCCCTCAGCACCCCCTCAGCCCCTCTGACCTCCCATGACAACAGGTGTGGACCCGTTCCGCTTGACGAGGTGGGATTACGCTGCGTAACCTCACAGTGAGTTACCATCCTTCGTCCGGGGAGCTATATGTCCAGCGAATACGCCAAACAGCTCGGGGCCAAGCTTCGCGCCATCCGTACACAGCAGGGGCTCTCCCTCCACGGCGTCGAAGAGAAGTCGCAGGGGCGCTGGAAGGCCGTCGTCGTCGGCTCGTACGAGCGTGGCGACCGTGCCGTGACCGTGCAGCGTCTCGCAGAGCTCGCGGACTTCTACGGCGTCCCGGTTCAGGAGCTGCTGCCGGGGACCACCCCCGGCGGTGCCGCCGAACCGCCGCCGAAGCTGGTACTGGACCTGGAGCGCCTGGCGCATGTGCCGGCCGAGAAGGCGGGTCCGCTGCAGCGCTATGCCGCGACGATCCAGAGCCAGCGCGGTGACTACAACGGGAAGGTCCTGTCGATCCGTCAGGACGACCTCCGCACGCTCGCGGTGATCTACGACCAGTCGCCCTCGGTCCTGACCGAGCAGCTCATCAGCTGGGGCGTGCTGGACGCGGACGCACGCCGGGCCGTGCAGCACGAGGACGCCTGACCTTCGTTCTCGGCCTGATCCGGAGCCGGTGAAGCGCCGGTCCGGAGCAGAAACGTCACGTCCTTCGCCGACCGCCCTCGGCACCGCCGAGGGCGCCGGGACGAACGAACCGGGCCCGGAACGGAAAGCCGATGCTTTCCGTTCCGGGCCCGGTGCCGTACGGGTGCGGGTCGCTCGCACTGCTCCCCGGCGGGCTCGCGAGGAGCGAGCCCGCGCGCGGGATCAGTCTCGGCGCAGAGTGGGCTTGAGGTCCTTGAGGCGCCCCAGCAGCCCGTTCACGAAGGCCGGCGACTCGTCCGTGGAGAACTCCTTGGCGAGCTGCACCGCCTCGTCGATCACCACTGCGTCCGGGACGTCGTCCTCCCAGATCAGCTCGTAGGCGCCGAGCCGCAGGATGTTGCGGTCCACCACCGGCATCCGGTCGATCGTCCAGCCGACCGCGTAGGTGGCGATCAGCTCGTCGATACGCTCCGCACGCCCCTCGTACCCCTCGACGAGCTGCATCGTGTATTCGCCTACCGGCGGCTGCCGGTCGTCGGTCCGGGCGAGGCGCAGCCAGTCCGCGAGCACCGTCTTCACAGCGACATCGCGCTGATCGGACTCGAAGAGGATCTGAAATGCGCGCTTCCGGGCCTTGTTGCGGGCAGCCACGATTACTTGTTCACCCGGCCGAGGTACTCGCCGGAGCGGGTGTCGACCTTGATCTTCTCTCCGGTGGTGATGAAGAGCGGGACCCCGATCTCGTAGCCGGTCTCCAGACGGGCCGGCTTGGAGCCACCGGTGGAGCGGTCGCCCTGGACGCCGGGCTCGGTGTACTCGATCACCAGCTCGACGGCGGCGGGAAGCTCGACGTAGAGCGGGCTGCCCTCGTACATCGCGACGACGGCCTCGAAGCCCTCGAGCAGGAAGTTGGCGGCGTCACCCACGGTCTCCGGCTGGATGTGCAGCTGGTCGTAGGTGTCCATGTCCATGAACACGAAGTCGCTGCCGTCCTTGTACGAGAACTGCATGCCGCGCTTGTCGACGTTGGCCGTCTCGACCTTCACGCCGGCGTTGAAGGTCTTGTCGACCACCTTGCCGGAAAGCACGTTCTTCAGCTTGGTACGGACAAAGGCAGGGCCCTTGCCGGGCTTGACGTGCTGAAACTCGACGACGGACCAGAGCTGGCCCCCGTCGAGCTTGAGCACCATGCCGTTCTTCAGGTCGTTCGTGCTGGCCACGGTTGCGTAATTCTCCTGGACTGGCTGGCGGTAGACCTCGGATGCGCGCCCGCATGCTAGAGCGCGAGCAGTTCCTTGGTCGTAATGGTGAGTAGCTCAGGTCCGCCGTCCGCCTCGGGACGGACGACGAGCGTGTCGGTGATCCTGACACCGCCCCGGCCCGGAAGGTGAACCCCGGGTTCGACGGTGACCGGCACACAAGCGTCCAGTTTACCCATGGCGGTCGGGGAGAGCTGAGGCTCCTCATCGATTTCCAGTCCGACACCGTGCCCCGTCGACGGCGCGAGGCCGTCCCCATGGCCGGCCGAGTCCAGGATGTGACGGGCCGCGCGGTCCACCTCGCAGTACGCGGTGCCCGGTGCGAGCGCCTCGCGCCCGGCCCGCTGCGCCGCGAAGACCAGCTCGTAGAGATCGATCTGCCAGCCCGCGGGCGAGGTGCCGATGACGAACGTACGGCCCAGTTCGCAGCGGTAGCCGCGGTAGTTCGCACCCAGCCGGACGCTGAGGAAATCGCCCTCCTCGACGCGGCGGTCCGTGGGCAGATGACCGTCGGCACCGGCGTTCGGCCCCGTCGCGACCGATGTGGGGAAGGCCGGGCCGTCCGCGCCGTGGTCGACGAGGCGGCGCTCCAGCTCCAGCGCGAGATGCCGCTCCGTACGGCCGACGAGGATCGACTCCAGCAGCTCGCCCAGGGCCTGGTCGGAGATCTCGGCGGCGATCCGCAGGCAGGCGATCTCCTCGTCGTCCTTGATCAGCCGCTGCTGCTCGACGGCGCGGCCGAGGTCGGCGAGCCGGACCTGCGGGGCGGCCTCGCCCAGCGCCCGGTGCCGGGAGACGGTGAGGTGGTGCTCCTCGACGGCCAGGGAGTCGGCTCCGGCGTCCGCCGCGAGTCCCGCGGCGGCGACGGCCGCGTCCGCGGTGGGCTCGGAGAGGGCCAGGACCCGCAGGTCCTCGGCGAGACGGCCCTCGGCCGGGTCACCGGTCGGGGGGCCGAGACTGAGCAGCACGTCCTCGGCGGGACCGAGGAGCAGGGCCGCGCCCTGCGGCGCCGCACCTGCCAGATAACGGACGTTCGCCGGTCGCGACACCAGTACGGCGGCCCGTCCGGCCGCCGCACACATGTCACGCAGGCGCGTACGCCTGGCCGCGTGCACCTCTGCCATGCCTCCGAGCCTACGAGCGGCGGCGGGACCCGGCCCGGTGAGCACCGCCGTACGGGCGGCGGGGCCGTGAACACACGGGCGGAAGGGAGGAGGCGGCACGCGGCGGCAGCGGGTACGCGAGTGGCAGCCGGGTGCGCGGGGGCGGACGGTGCTTGTCGGGGCACGGCCTGCGGAGCTCCGCCCGCCGCTACGGCTACCAGCTCGGCGGGCTCGCGATGCTGCGCGCCAGGACGTCGTCGAGGATGCGGGCGGTGGTGGGGACGTCGAGCTGGGAGTTGTCGATGATCGGCAGCCCGGAGCCGTACCACCCGGCCATCTTGCCGTGGATCAGGGCCACTTCCTCGTCCGACAGCCTGCGGTTGCCCGAGCGCTCGGCGTTGCGCTCCAGGACGATCTCCAGGCCCGGCAGCAGCACCACCGGCAGCAGCCCCGGTCCCACATGGCGCTTCCAGCCGCCCAGTCCGACGACGGGACGGTCCGGGAAGACGGCGTCGTCGAGGATGCAGGAGATCCCGTTGGCGAGGAAGTTGCGGGCGGAGAAGCCGCAGGTGCGGCGGGCGAGCCGGTACTGCGCCTCCGAGTGGTCGTTCCACCCCGACTGCGGATCGGCGAAACCGGACCGCACCCACTCGCGTACGTCGTCCAGGCTGATGTGCGCCGTCGGCACCCGGCGGGTGTCCGCCCAGTGGCGGGCCACGGTCGTCTTGCCGGCGCCGGCGGGCCCGATGAGGAGCACCGCGATGGTCGCCTGCGTGGGGTCGGGTGCCGCCGTGCCCGGGGGCGGGCCCGGCATCGGTACGAGGCCGCCCGGGGGCAGACGGATGTGGCCGGTGTCGGTCGGCGGCGCGGACGGGTGCCGCGGCGGCGGCCCGGACCAGCCGGGCCCATGACCGGCTCCGGGCGGCGGGCCGTGGGCCGGACCGGGCGGCGGCCCTGCGGGTGCCGGTACCGGCGGCGGGCCCGCGGGGACCGGGGCGCCCGGGTGCGGACCCCGGCCGGGATGCGGCGGCGGAGCACCCTGCGCATGCGGCGGCGGTACGGGATTCCAGCCCGGCCCGGGCCGTCCCCCGGGCCCGTGGGGCGGTGGCAGCGGAGCTCCCACTGCGTGCTGCATCCGCTGCCTCTCCGTCTCAAGGTCGAACTGCATGGGGCCGAACCCCATCCGGTCGAACGGCGTGTGGCCGAACGGCCGTCGCGGCCGGTGGCCCGAACGCTATCCCCCGCCACCGCCGGGAGGTACCCCCACCCCCGGCCGCAGCGAGGTGCCACGCCCCGGCACCGGCTGCTCGCGGCGAGGGGACGAGCGCTCCCCACCCCGGCTACCCCGAGGGCGCGGGCCCATCCCGGTCGCGCCGGGAGGGGGCGCCAGACCCCGAGCCGCCCGCAGGGGCCCAACTCCCCCGCTCCACAGCCGAATGCCGCCGGCGCGTGGACGAGCCTGGGGCGAGCGGTGGAAGCGGAGTGCCGGACCCCGGCCACTCCCGTGGGGAACGGCCGGGAGCGTGCAGAAGTGCCCGGCAGCGGTGCGGAGTTGACCTCAGCCCGTCACCCCGGCTGAATCCACCGCTCCCGGATCAGCCCGTCAGCGCGGCTCAGCGCTGCAACTCGTCCGCCAGCGCACGCAGCGCCAGCCGGTACGAGCCGATGCCGAAACCCGCGATCGTGCCCGTCGCCACGGCGGCGACGACCGAGGTGTGCCGGAACTCCTCGCGCGCGTGCGGGTTCGAGATGTGCACCTCGATGAGCGGCGCGGTGAGCTGGGCCGCCGCGTCCCGCATCGCGTACGAGTAGTGCGTGAACGCGCCCGGGTTGAGCACCACCGGCACGGACCCGTCGGCCGCCTCGTGCAGCCAGCGGATCATCTCGCCCTCGTCGTTGGTCTCGCGGACCTCGACCTCGAGGCCCAGCTCCTCGCCGAGCCGCGTGCACTCCTCGACCAGGCCCTTGTACGAGGTGGAGCCGTAGACGTCGGGCTCGCGCGAGCCGAGCCGCCCGAGGTTCGGGCCGTTCAGCACATGGACCCGGCGTGTCACTTCGAGACCTCCGCGTAGGCGGCGGCGAGCACGGCGGGGTCGGGGCCCTCCAGGACGGTCGGCTTGGCCAGGCCGTCGAGGACGATGAAGCGCAAGCGATCGCCGCGGGACTTCTTGTCGACCTTCATGGTCTCCAGCAGCTTGGGCCACTGGTCGCCACGGTAGGCCAGGGGCAGTCCGACGGACTCCAGGACGGCCCGGTGCCGGTCGGCGGTCGCGTCGTCGAGACGGCCGGCGAGGCGGCCGAGCTCGGCGGCGAAGACCATGCCGATCGAAACGGCCGCGCCGTGGCGCCAGTTGTAGCGCTCGTTCTTCTCGATGGCGTGCCCGAGGGTGTGGCCGTAGTTGAGGATCTCGCGGAGACCGGACTCCTTGAGGTCCGCGGAGACCACCTCGGCCTTGACCCGGATCGACCGCTCGATGAGCGCGGCGGTGTGCCGGCCCTCCGGCGTACGGGCGGCGGCCGGGTCCTCCTCGATCAGTTCGAGGATCACCGGGTCGGCGATGAAGCCCGCCTTGATGATCTCGGCGAGACCGCTGATGTAGTCGTTGGGGGGCAGCGAGGTGAGGCCTGCGAGGTCGCACAGCACACCGGCCGGCGGGTGGAAGGCGCCGACGAGGTTCTTGCCCTCGGCGGTGTTGATGCCGGTCTTGCCGCCGACGGCCGCGTCGACCATGCCGAGCACCGTGGTCGGGACCGCGACCCAGCGCACACCGCGCAGCCAGGTCGCGGCGACGAAGCCCGCCACGTCGGTGGTGGCTCCGCCGCCGACGCCCACGATGACGTCGGAACGGGTGAAGCCGGTCTGGCCGAGCGCCTTCCAGCAGTACGCGGCGACCTCGGCGGTCTTGGACTCCTCCGCGTTCGGGAGCTGGATCGCGATGGCCTCGTAGCCCTGTCCGGCCAGGTCCTCGCGCACGGCCTCGCCGGTGGCGGCCAGCGCCTCCGGGTGCAGGACGGCGACGCGCTGGGCGGAACGGCCGATCAGGCCGGGCAGTTCGCCCAGGAGTTGATGGCCGACCAGGACCTCGTACGGGTCCGTGCCCGCGCTGCCGCCGACCTGGATACGGGTGGGGCTGCCGGTCTCGCTCATGCGTTCCTCACTGCGTGGTGCCTCACGATGTCCTCCCCGCGCGGGGGCCGCCGTCGCCGTCCGGGGTGCTGGGACGGTCGGCGGAGGCCGTCCCGGCGGCCTGCAGGTCCAATGCGTCGACGATGGCGTCGGAGACGTCCTCGGGGGTGCGTTCGTCGGTCTCCACGACGACGCGGGCCACCTCGGTGTAAAGCGGGCGTCGTTCCTCCATCAGCTCGCGCCAGCGCTGCCGCGGGTTGACGGCGAGCAGCGGGCGTGGGGCGTTGAGGCCGACGCGCTTCATCGCGTCGGTCACACCCACGTCCAGGAAGACGACCGGCAGTCCGGCGAGCAGCTTGCGCGTACCGGAGTCCATGACCGCGCCGCCGCCGAGCGCCAGGACACCGGAGTGCTCGACGACAGCCGCGTGCACGGCCTGACGTTCCAGCTCGCGGAAGTGCGCCTCGCCCTCGTCGATGAAGATCTCGGGGATGGGGCGGCCCGCCATGCGCTCGATGTCCGTGTCGGTGTCGCGGTACTCGGTGCCGAGCCGCTCGGCGAGCAGCGCACCCACGGTCGACTTGCCGACGCCCATCGGCCCGACGAGAACGACGACCGGACCGCTCGCGTTCCCCCGGTCGCCGGGTGCCGGGCGCTCCGCGCCGCCGCTCACCGGATCGCCAGGTGGTCGAGGTAGCCCTGCACATTGCGCCGGGTCTCGGCGACGCTGTCGCCGCCGAACTTCTCCGCGACCGCGTCGGCCAGTACCAGCGCCACCATCGCCTCGGCGACGATTCCCGCGGCCGGAACGGCGCAGACGTCGGAGCGCTGGTGGTGCGCCTGGGTGGCCTCGCCGGTGGCGACGTCGACGGTGGCCAGCGCGCGGGGCACGGTCGCGATGGGCTTCATCGCGGCCCGTACGCGCAGGCGCTCACCGGTGCTCAGCCCGCCCTCCGTACCGCCCGAGCGGCCGGTGCTCCGGCGCAGGCCCTCGTCGGTCGAGACGATCTCGTCATGGGCCTTGGATCCGGGCACCCGCGCCAGGTCGAAGCCGTCACCGACCTCGACGCCCTTGATCGCCTGGATGCCCATCAGCGCCGCGGCGAGGCGGGCGTCGAGCCGCCGGTCCCAGTGGACGTGGGAGCCGAGGCCGACGGGCACGCCGTAGGCCAGCACCTCGACGACGCCGCCGAGGGTGTCGCCGTCCCTGTGGGCCTGGTCGATCTCGGCGACCATGGCCTTGCTCGCGTCCTGGTCGAGGCAGCGCACGGGGTCGGCGTCGAGCCGCTCGACGTCGGACGGCTTCGGGTACACGCCGTACGGAGCCTTGGCCGCGGCCAGCTCCACCACATGGGAGACGATCTCGATCCCGGTCGTCTCCTTCAGGTACGAACGGGCCACGGTGCCCAGGGCGACCCGGGCGGCCGTCTCACGGGCGGAAGCGCGCTCCAGCACCGGACGGGCCTCGTCGAAGCCGTACTTCTGCATCCCCGCGAGGTCGGCGTGGCCGGGGCGGGGGCGGGTGAGGGGCGCGTTACGGGCCAGCTCGGCGAGTTCGGCCGGGTCGACCGGATCGGCCGCCATGACCTTCTCCCACTTGGGCCACTCGGTGTTGCCCACCATGATCGCGACCGGGCTGCCGAGGCTCAGACCGTGACGCACGCCGCCGATGAAGGTGACCTCGTCACGCTCGAACTTCATCCGCGCGCCGCGGCCGTATCCCAGACGCCGCCGGGCGAGCGCGTCCGCCACCATGTCGGTGGTGATCGGGACGCCCGCCGGGAGACCCTCCAGCGTCGCGACGAGTGCGGGGCCGTGCGACTCCCCCGCGGTCAGCCAGCGCAACCTGCTCAACGATGCTCCTCATGCTCGCGCCTCGGTCGTGCGGCGCGGCCTCGGGGCGATCCCCCGGCCACCGCTGGGGGGTACCCCCACTCCGCGGTCGCTGAGGGAGCGCGGCCCTGGGCCCGCCACCTCCGATCCTCCCACGTCCGGGCGGTCCGTCCGGACGCCGGTCCACAGAGCGGACGCCCTCCGCCGAACCATGACGGACGGGACGGCGCACGGATCGTCCCGGACGCCCGGCCGCCCGGCCGCCCGCGGTTCGACACAGCAGGGCTTCCCGGCTCGGCGCCCAGGCGTCGTCCAGCCCTTCGGGGCTCTCACGCCTCCGTACACCGGGGGCTCTGCCGGACGCTCACCCCTCCGCCGTACGCTCCCGCAGCGCCCGCTCCCCGGCCGCGCGCATCGCGGCGAGCGGCGCGGGCGCATGCCCCGTCATCCGCTCGACCTGGAGTACGGCCTGGTGGACGAGCAGGTCGAGGCCCCCCACGACCGCCCCGCCACGGTCCGACCAGGCCGCGGCCAGCCGGGTCGGCCAGGGTTCGTAGAGCACGTCGAACAGCGTCCCGGGCAGGTCAGGAACGGACGCGGCGAGGGCGTCGGTCGTGCCCGCCGGAGTGGTGGCGACGACGAGCGGCGCGGAGAACGCGAGGGCGGCATCGGCCCAGTCGGCGACCGCCACGTCGACGGCCAGCCGCTCCCCCCACTGCCGCATCTCGGCTGCCCGCGCCTCGCTGCGTACGAAGGCCGTGACCTGGCCGGTGCAGATCCGGGAGAGGGCGGCGAGCGCGGAGGAGGCGGTGGCTCCGGCACCGAGCACGGCGGCCCGGTCGACCTTCTCGACGCCGCGCTCGCGGAGTGCGGCGAGCATGCCGGGGATGTCGGTGTTGTCGCCCGTACGGCGCCCATCGTCCGTGAACACCACGGTGTTGACCGCCTCCACGGAGGCCGCCGTATCACTGATCCCGTCGAGCAGCGGGATGACCGCGCGCTTGAGCGGCATGGTCAGGGACAGCCCGGCCCAGTCGCCCTCGGGGAGGTCGCCGAGGAAGCCGGCGAGGGTGTCCTCGTCGATCTCGAAGCGGTCGTAGCTCCAGCCGTCCAGCCCCAGCGCCTCGTACGCGGCACGGTGCAGGACCGGTGAGAGGGAATGGGCGATCGGCGAACCGAGAACCGCCGCTCTGCGCGAGGGCGGGGTCTGACCAGGCATGTGCACCTCGGATAGGAACGGGCACCGGGCACTCGGGCGGGGCCGCGCGACGGCACGGCACACCCGTCAGCCGTATCTCACGGCGGCGAGCCGTGATCGCACCGACCGTGCCCGGCGGAGTTCGGGAAACGGACGGCCCTCGTCACGGAACTCCGTGACGGGACCTCAGGAATTCCGCTGCTCCCGCTGGTACTTGTTGAAGTCGTCGACGTTCTTCTGGTGCTCCGCGTCGCTCCTGGTGAAGCGGGTGTCACCGGGCTTGACCGTGACGAAGTACAGCCAGTCGCCCTGGGTGGGCTGGAGGGCGGCCTCCAGCGCCTGGTGGCCCGGGTTGTCGATCGGGCCGGGCGTCAGGCCCCGGTGGCGGTAGGTGTTGTAGAGCGAATTCAGATTGGTGTCCTCGATGGAGGTGTCGAGCGTCGACCGGCCCTTGGCGTAGTTGATGGTCGAGTCGAAGCCCAGCGTCATGTTCTGCTCGAGCCGGTTGTAGATGACGCGGGAGACCTTGCCGAACTCGTGGTCCTCCTGGGCCTCGGCCTGGACGAGGCTGGCCAGCGTGATGACGTCGAGCGGCGACTTGAGCCCCAGCTTCCTGGCCTCGCCCTCCACGTCCAGCTTCTTGTACTCGCCCTTCGCGCGGTCGACCATCTGGCGCAGGACGTCCTCGGGTTTGGTTCCCTTGGCCGCGCTGTACCGCGACGGGTAGAGAAACCCTTCCAGCGGATCCTTGATCGCGGGGTTGTCGTCGGCCCACGACGGCAGGCCGAGACTGTCCGCCTTCTTCTTGGCGACGGAGTTGGTCGTGCCCTCCGGGAGGTCGAGCTTCTTGTCGATGGCGCGGTAGACGGAGGTGGCCCGCAGGCCCTCGGCGATGATGAGCGCGTTGAGGTTCGCCGGGTCCGTCATCATCTCGACGGCCGAATTCGCCGACATGCCCTTGCGCAGGACGTAGACCCCGGGCTGGATGGCGTCGCCCTTGGGGTTGTCGTTCTGCGCCTCCACGAAGGCGTCGACGCTCTTCACCACACCGGCGCTCTTGAGGATGTTGCCCATCTGGTTGCCGGTGGCGCCGTCCGGGATCTCCACCTGGACCTCACCGCTGCCGCTCCCGGAGAAGTCCGGCGGCGGGCCGAAGTGGGTCTGCCAGAAGTCGTACGCGAAGTATCCGGCGCCGCCGACCGCGCCGAGCATCACGGCACCGGAGAGCAACAGGGCCATGCCGCTGCGCCGTTTGGGCCCGCGGTCGCCCTTCCGGTCCCGGTCGCGGTCGCCACGGCGACCGCCTCCCGCGCCGGCGGGCTCGTCGCCGTCATCGTCCTCGCGCCCGTGGTCACCCGCGAAGAAGGGGTGCTCGTCGCGCTCGGGGACGGCCTGCCACTCCGCGGTCTCGTCCTGCGCGGGCCGGCCGCGCCGCGGGGGCTCGGTGTACTGCAGCTGATCGCCGTACGGCTGCGCGGCCTGCTGCTGCTGGTGATGCGGGTGAGGGTGGGCGTGCGGCTGGTTCCGGCTGCCGGGCGGCTGCGGCGGCGGGTAGGCGTCCTGGGTGCCGTACGGATCGGGGCGCTGACCGCCGTACGGGTCATGGTGCTGCGGCGGCTGCTGTCCGTACGGGTCCTCGGGGGTGCCGTAGGCCATCGGCCGTGCGGCAGGGGCGGGGTCCCAGCCGTAGCCCTGCTGCCGGCCGGCGCCGTGCTGGTCGTAACCCTGCTGACCGTAACCCTGCCGGGCGTAGCCCTGCTGGTCATAGCCCTGATGACCGTAGCCCTGCTGGTCGTACCCTTGCTGCTCGTAGCCCTGCCGGGCGTAGTCCTGCTGGTCGTAACCCTGCTGGGCATAGCCGTGCGGGGAGGGCTGCTGTCTGCCGGGGTACTGCTGCTGTGCAGCGTCGTACGGAGTCGTCCGACCGTCCCACTGCGGCTGCCCGTGCCAGCCCTGGTCCCCGTACAACGGGTCCTCGGGATGCCACGGTTCGGAGCCCTGACCCCGGCCATACTCAGTCATCGATCCCCTAGAGGCGCGAGACGGCTTCCGGTGCGCGTCGTCCGTGCGCAGGCGTCCGGTCCGCCTCTGTCCGTACGGCGGCATCCGTGTGTCGAACGATGCCGGTCGCGCGGAACGTTACCGTATCGCGATCAGATGACCACTTGGACGCACTCCCCGGGAGCTTTACCCGACGAGCGCTCCGTTTCGAGGGCGTTCTGCAGGATCACCACGGCCGCCGCCTGGTCGACGACGCCGCGGCCCTTCTTCGAACTGACCCCGGAAGCACGCAGTCCCTGGGCCGCCGTGACGGTGCTCATCCGCTCGTCCACCAGGCGTACGGGCACGGGGGCCACTCCCTGGGCGAGGCCCTGCGCGAAGGTGCGCACCTTCTTCGCGGCCGGGCCCTCCCCGCCGCTGAGCGAGCGAGGCAGGCCGACGACGACCTCGATCGGCTCGTACTCCGCGACGATGGCGGCGAGCCGGCGCTGCGCGGCCGGAATGTCACGACCGGGGACGGTTTCCACCGGGGTGGCGAGGACTCCGTCGGGGTCGCACGAGGCGACCCCGATCCGGGCATCCCCGACATCCACGGCGATACGCCGACCGCGGCGCATGGGCTGAGCCTCCGTCACGTCACGCCTTCTCGGAGACGAGCCGCTCCACGGCGGCCACGGCGTCCTCGATGGCGGCCGGGTTCTGGCCGCCGCCCTGGGCGACGTCGTCCTTGCCGCCACCGCCGCCGCCGAGGGTCTTGGCGGCCGTACGGACCAGCTCACCGGCCTTGATGCCGCGGTCGCGGGCGCCCTCGCTGGTGGCGACCACGGTCAGCGGACGGCCACCCGCGACGGTGAACAGGGCGACGACGGCCGGGCGGCCCTGGAGACGGCCGCGCACATCGAGGACGAGCTTGCGCAGATCGTCGGCGGAGGTGCCGTCGGGCACCTGCCCGGTGGCCAGCGCCACACCCCGTACGTCCTTGGCGCCCTCGGCGAGACCGGCGGCGGCCTGGAGGACCTTCTCGGCGCGGAACTTCTCGATCTCCTTCTCCGCCTCGCGGAGCCGGCTCAGCATGCCGGCGACACGCTCGGGGAGTTCCTCGGAGCGGCCCTTGACCAGCTCGGTGAGCTGGGCGACGACCGTGGCCTCGCGGGCCAGGAAGTTGTAGGCGTCCACGCCCACCAGGGCCTCGACGCGGCGCACACCGGAGCCGATCGAGGACTCGCCGAGCAGCTTCACCAGGCCGAGCTGGGAGGTGTTGTGCACATGCGTGCCGCCGCACAGCTCCTTGGAGAAGTCGCCGATGGTCACGACGCGGACCCGCTCGCCGTACTTCTCGCCGAACTCGGCGATGGCGCCCTGCTTCTTGGCCTCGCTCATGCTCATCACCTCGGCGGTGACGTCGAGTTCACGGGCCAGCACCTCGTTGATCCGCTGCTCGACATCGGTGAGCACGGCGGTCGGCACGGCGCTCGGCGAGCCGAAGTCGAAGCGGAAGCGGCCCGGGGCGTTCTCGGAACCCGCCTGTGCGGCGGTGGGGCCGAGGGCGTCGCGCAGCGCCTGGTGGGTGAGGTGGGTGGCACTGTGGGCGCGGGCGATGGCCCGGCGGCGGGTGACGTCGATCTCGGCGAACACCTGGGCGCCGACGGTGACTTCACCGACCTGGACGACACCCTTGTGCACGCTCACGCCCGGCACCGGCTGCTGGACGTCGCGGACCTGCACCACGGCGCCGTTGTCCAGCCTGATGCGGCCGGTGTCGGCCTGCTGGCCACCGCCCTCGGCGTAGAACGGGGTGCGGTCCAGGACGACCTCGACCTCGTCGCCCTCGTGGGCGGCCGGGGAGGGCAGACCGTCGACCAGGAGCCCGACGACGCGGGACTCGCCCGAGGTGTCTCCGTAGCCGATGAACTCGGTGGCGCCCGAGGCGTCGGCGACCTCGCGGTACGCGGACAGGTCGGCATGCCCCTGCTTCTTGGCCTTGGCGTCGGCCTTGGCCCGCTCCCGCTGCTCCTTCATCAGGCGGCGGAAGCCGTCCTCGTCCACCGACAGGCCCTGCTCGGCGGCCATTTCGAGGGTGAGGTCGATCGGGAAGCCCCAGGTGTCGTGGAGCAGGAAGGCCTTGTCGCCGGGGAGGACGCTGCCGCCGGAAGCCTTGGTGTCGGAGACGGCGGTGTCGAGGATGTTGGTGCCCGTCTTCAGGGTCTTGAGGAAGGCGGCCTCCTCACCCAGGGCCACCGTCTCGATGCGCTTGCGGTCCTCGGCCAGCTCCGGGTACTGCGGGCTCATGGCCTTGACGACGGTGTCGAGCAGCTCGCCGACGACGGGCTTGTCGGCACCCAGCAGGCGCATGTTGCGGATGGCGCGGCGCATGATGCGGCGCAGGACGTAGCCTCGGCCCTCGTTGCCCGGGGTGACGCCGTCGCCGATGAGCATGACCGAGGTGCGCAGGTGGTCGGAGACGACGCGCAGCGAGACGTCGGACTCGGGAGCGGCACCGTAGGCGACTCCGGTGAGTTCGGTGGCCTTGTCGATGACCATGCGCGAGGTGTCGATCTCGTACATGTTCCGGACGCCCTGGAGGATCATCGCCAGGCGCTCGAGGCCGAGACCGGTGTCGATGTTCTTGCTCGGCAGCTCCCCGAGGATCGGGAAGTCCTCCTTGCCGGAGCCCTCGCCGCGCTCGTACTGCATGAAGACCAGGTTCCAGATCTCCACGTAGCGCTCGTCGTTGACGGCCGGGCCGCCCTCGACGCCGAACTCCGGGCCGCGGTCGTAGTTGATCTCGGAGCACGGTCCGCAGGGGCCGGGGACGCCCATGGACCAGTAGTTCTCCTTCATGCCCAGCCGCTGGATGCGTGTCGAGGGCACGCCGATCACGTCGCGCCAGATCGCCTCGGCCTCGTCGTCGTCCTTGTAGACGGTGATCCAGAGCTTCTCCGGCTCCAGGCCGTAGCCGCCGCCCTCCACGGAGGAGGTCAGCAGCTCCCAGGCCAGCTTGATGGCGCCTTCCTTGAAGTAGTCGCCGAAGGAGAAGTTGCCGCACATCTGGAAGAACGTGCCGTGCCGGGTGGTCTTGCCGACCTCTTCGATGTCGGGCGTCCGCACGCACTTCTGCACGCTGGTGGCCCGGTCGAACGGCGGCTTGACCTCACCCAGGAAGTACGGCTTGAACGGGACCATGCCCGCCGGGACCAGCAACAGCGTCGGGTCGTCCGCGATCAGCGACGCCGACGGCACGACGGTGTGCCCCCGCTCCTCGAAGAAGCGCAGCCAGCGGCGACGGATTTCAGCCGACTCCATCAGTGGTCCTCATTCCGGTTGTACGGGTGACTCGTGCCCAGCGCCTCGGGTCGGCGCGGCGCGGGCAGCTCCCGGTCGTGGTGGTCCTGGGACTGCAACCCCAGGGCGTCGTTCAATTCTTCCTCGCGCTGCGCCATCCCGGCCTTGACGTCGAGGGCGAACTCCTTGAGCCGGTGGCCGGCCTCGACGGCCTTGTCCGCGGCCTGCGCGGCGAGGCTCTCCGGTGTGAGCTGCCGGAGCTTGCGGTTGACCTTGGTGGTGGCCCATACCCCGGCGGCCACGCCGGTGGAGAACCAGAACGTGCGGCGGAACATCGGTTGCTCAGGCCTTTCCGCCGCGGGAGCCGCGGCCGCCTCGCCGGGCACGCGGCACGGTGCGTCCTACGATCACGGTACGGCGGCGTTCACGCGGCTGCGCGTCCTTGCGCCCCAGCGCCCGGCGCACCCCGTAGCCGAACGCCGCGACCTTGACCAACGGCCCGCCGAACGTGGTGGCGACGGTCGAGGACAGCGCCGACGCGTTGGAGGTGACTTCCTGGACGTCGGTCGCGATCGCGTCGACCCGCTCGAGCTGGGACTGCGCCGTACGCACCGTCGCCGACGCCTCACCGAGCAGCGGCACCGCCTGCTCGGAGACGTCCGCGACGAGCCGGGTGGTCGCTCTGAGGACCTGCGCGAGCCTCACCAGCACCACGGCGAGGAACGACACCAGGATGGCCCAGAAGACGGCCACGAGGATCCCGGCCACCTCTCCACCGGACACGATGCACCGCTCCCTGTAGACGTATCGGTCGCCGCCGGTCACGGGCGGTCTCTCCGGGAACGGCGGGCAGATGTCGACCCTATCGCGTCGGGAGCACCGCCCCGTACCGGAATTCGGGTCGCCACGGCAACGGCCGCTGCACAGGATTGTACGGTGCGCATATATGCGAGTACTCTCCGTTTGTCATGCGACGCTCCACCCGACAGGGCACCGCCCCGTACGGCCCTTGCGATCCCGCTCCCGGCAATCTCCCCGCGGAACTGAACTCGTTCGTGGGCCGGAAGGCTGAACTCGCCGAGGTGGGACGCCTGCTGAAGCGGTCCCGGATGGTCACCGTGACCGGTGTGGGCGGGGTGGGGAAGACCCGGCTGGCCCTGCGGGCCGCCCTGCTGGGGCAGGAACGCTTCTCCGACGGCGTCTGGCTGGTCGAGCTGTCCTCGGTGCACGATCCGCATCTGCTGGAGCACGCGCTGGCCGAGGCGCTGGGGATGGCCGCACACGCCGCCCGGCCTCCGCGCACCGCGGTCGCCGAGATGCTGGCCGACCGCCAACTCCTGCTCCTCCTCGACGGTTTCGAGCACATCGCCGATGACTGCGCGACCCTCGTCCGTGACCTGCTCCGGCGCGCACCGGGCCTGACCGTCCTCGCGGCCGGGCGGCGGCCGCTGGGCGTGCCGGGCGAGCAGACCTTCCCGCTGTCGCCCATGCCCGCGCCCGCGCCCGTACGCTCCTCCCCCGCGACCGTGACGACGACCGCGACCACGCCACCGGCCGCCCGGGACGCGCCCGCGCTCTTCGCCGAACGCGCCGCCTCCGTCCTGCCCGGGTTCGGGATCACCGACGACAACCGGTGGGCGGTCGCCGAGTTGTGCCACCGGCTCGACGGCATCCCGCTCGCCCTGGAACTGGCCGCCGGGCGGCTCCGCGCGCTCTCCCTGGAGCAGATGCTGCAGCGGCTCGACGACCGCTTCCGGCTGCTCACCGGCGGCGGCTTCGCCGGCCTGCCGCGCCACCGGACGCTGCGCACGGCGATCGGCTGGAGCCATGAGCTGTGCTCCCCGCAGGAGCGGCTGCTGTGGGCCAGGCTCTCGGTGTTCGCCGGCCACTTCGACCTGGACGCGGCCGAGTACGTCTGCTCCGGCACCGGGCTCGCGGCCGACGATCTCCTCGATGTGATCGCCGAGTTGGTGGCCCAGTCCATCGTGGTCCGCGAGGACACCGCGACCGGGGTGCGCTACCGGATGCTGGAGACGGTACGGGCGTACGGGGCGTCCTGGCTGGAGGCGACGGGCGACGCCACACGGCTGCGCCGGCGCCACCGCGACTGGTATCTGGGGCTGGCCACCTGGTGCGAGCTGGAGTGGTTCAGCCCGCGGCAGGCCGAGGTGGCGGCCAGGATCGACGCGGAGCTGAGCAATCTGCGGGTCGCGCTCGAATTCAGCCTGGAGGGCAGCGACGACGCGCACATCGGGCAGCACCTCGCCGGCAGCCTGTGGTTCTACTGGGTCGGCTGCGGCCACGTGGCCGAGGGCCGCCACTGGCTCGACCGGGCGCTGGAGCTGGAGAGCGGGCACGAGGAGTCGCGGCTGAAGGCCCTGTGGGTGCTCGCGTACGTGGCGCTCCTCCAGGGCGACGCGATCGGCGCGATCACGGCGCTCCAGGAGTGCGGCGACGAGGCGGAGCGGACCGGCAACCAGCTCGCGGCGGCGTACGCGCTGCACCGCTCCGGCTGTCTCGCTCTGGTCACCGACGACATGCCGCGCGCCGAGGAACTGCTGCGCACGGCCCTGGCGCGCTACCGGGAGATCGGCGAGCTGAACAGTGACGTGCTGATGGGGCAGGTGGCCCTGGGCATCACGGTGGCCTTCCAGGGCGATCTCGCGGCCGCCGTCGCGCTGTGCGAGGAGGTCCGCCAGGTCTGCGAGGACCACGGAGAGCGCTGGACCCTGGCGTACGCGCTCTACGTCCTGGGCTATGCGGCCTGGACGCGCGGCGAGAGCGCCGAGGCCCGCAGGCTGCTGGAGGAGTGCCTCGGCATCGATCACGCCTTCCGTGACCTGGTGGGGGCGGTGACGGCCATCGAACTGCTCGCGCTGTTCACGGCCGAGGAGGGCGATCCCGAGGAGGCGGCCGTACTGCAAGGGGCCGCGGGGCAGCTCTGGCGCTCTGTCGGGTTGCCGCTGTTCGGCTCGCGGTACTTCAACGCCCCGCACCAGCAGTGCGAGCAGCAGACGCGGGAGGCACTGGGCACCGAGCGGTACGAGGAGTGCCTGTCCGAGGGGGCGCGCCTCGACCTGGACGCGGTGGTCGCGCGAGCGCGCCGCGGGGACGGCGGCCGTACCCGGCTGCCGGTGCAGCGCGGGGAGGACCGGGCCGATTCGTCCTCGGTCACGCACGAACCCGCCGCCTCCCCCTCCGCGAAGGGCGGGGAGACGGCGGGCTGAGCCGTGCGCGCGCACGGCCCGCACGAGCGGGCCCTGCGCGGGCGGGCGCCGGAGCGGTGACGCGGGCTGCGCCGCCGGTCTCCGGCACTGCCGGGAGTGTCTACGCCTGGATCAGCGGGCGTAGTACTCGACGACGAGCTGCTCGTCACAGATCACCGGGACCTCCTTGCGGTTCGGCTCCCGGTCGAGGCGGAAGGCGAGCGCCTTGAGGTTGACCTCCAGGTAGCGCGGGGTCTCGCCGTCGAGGGCGTAGCCACCCTCGCGGGCCACCTGGAAGGGGTGCTTCTCGCGGCTGCGCTCGCGGACCATGACGACGTCGTCCGGGGTCACACGGAACGAGGGCTTGTCGACCTTGCGGCCGTTGACCTCGATGTGACCGTGGACGACCATCTGACGGGCCTGGTAGATCGTGCGGGCGATACCCGACCGCAGGACGAGCGCGTCCAGACGGCGCTCGAGCTCGATGATGAGCGCTTCGCCCGTCTTGCCGCTGACCTTCCGAGCGCGGTCATAGGCACGGGCCATCTGGCGCTCGCTGATGTCGTACTGAGCGCGCAGACGCTGCTTCTCGAGCAGACGGACCTTGTAGTCACTGTTCTGCTTGCGACCACGGCCGTGCTCGCCGGGCGGGTAGGGACGGGCCTCGAAGTACTTGACCGCCTTCGGGGTCAGGGCGATGCCGAGCGCCCTCGACTTCTTGACCTTGGGACGCGACTGGTTCACGTGGAACGAACCTCCGTGTAAGTTAGGTGAGGCTTACCTTAGCGGAGGAGAACGCATGTTTCGACCTGGGAGCCCCCTGCCCAGCACCGGCCGCGCCGCGGAATCGACGACGGACAGCGCAAGGCCGGGTCAGCCGCGCCCCTTGGACGAGACTCGACAGCCGACGGCCGCCGAGCGTGTACGAACCCTCGTGGAGTCGAACGCCTCGGCCGCACTGTGCATTCCGGGTGCGGACCTCGACGAACTGGGCGCCGCAGCGCCCGCGGCACGCGCCGTCACACCGGACGGAGACGTACTGCTGCTGGTGCCTGGGGACTCCCCCGCTGCTCGCGCAGCGGCCCATGCACAGGACGACGACCTGACGGCAGTGATCGAGATCACCGACGTCGCGCCGGTCGCCGTACCCCATCGTATCCGGGGCCGCGGGTGGGTCGGCGGGTGGCTCACTCCTGTACGGAACGAGGACCGTGCGGACGCCGCGATGCTGCTCGCCGAGCACCACCCCGTGGGCCAGATCCTGGGGATCGGCGAGGCCCTGCGGGAGAACCCGGGAGCCGGGGAGTACGGCCGTCCCGCCTGGATGCTGCTGCGCCTGGAACTCGGGGAAGCGGCGGTCGACGATCTGTGGGGCGCGGAGTCCGTGGAGCCCGAGGAGTTCGCGGCGGCCGCCGCGGACCCGCTCGTACGCCACGAGGCCGAGCTGCTGCAGCATCTCGCGGCGGCCCACGGCGACCAGGTGCGGGGACTGTGCGCCCTGCTGGGCGAGCGCTCGGAGGGGGACTGCGGGCTGCGGGAGCGGGCCGTGCCGGTGGCGCTGGACCGCTTCGGCCTGCGCGTCCGGTTCGCCGACGCGGCCGACCGGCCCTTCGACGCCCGCTTCGACTTCCCCGAGCCGGTCGCGGACATCGCGGAGCTGCGCCGGGCGATGCACCTGCTCTTCGAGGCCGCGCTCGAGAGCGAGTGAACGACGGCGGTCCAGGCCGCCGTTGAACGGCGGCCCGGCCGCTGGGGCCGTGGTCCGCGCGGGGGCGGGCCGGGAGTCGCGCAGACCCCGGGCGCCGGGCCCCGGGGCACGGAGCGCCGCCCAACCGCCGTGCCGCGGCCAGGCCTCGGGGCCGGAGCCAGGGCCAACTGCCGCGCGGGGACGGTCAGTCGGACGTCCGAGGCGTCCCGTCCCCTGCGTCCTCGCCGCCGTCCTTCTCGGCGCCCTGACCGCCGTCCTTCCTGGGCGCACTCTCGCCGCCACTCGTCTTCGCCGCGCGCTCGCCGCCGTCGCCCTTCGGGGCGGCCGGAGGCGGGGCGTCCACGGGGCGCGTGGGGGCTTCGCCCCGCAGGCGGGCCCGCACCCGCTCCACCACGTCGGCGTACCGGGCCTCCGCGCCGTAGCGCGTCGGCTCGTAGTAGCGCTTGCCGTGCAGGGCGTCCGGGGCGTACTGCTGGGCCGCGATACCGCCCGGCACGTCGTGCGGATAGACATAGCCCTGAGCGTGGCCGAGCTTCTTCGCGCCCTTGTAGTGGCCGTCCCGCAGATGCGCGGGCACCGGGCCCGCCACCCCCGCGCGTACGTCCGCGAGCGCGGCGCCGATGGCCGTCGTGGCGGCGTTGGACTTCGGCGCCAGGGCGAGGGCGATGGTGGCGTGGCTCAGCGTGAGAGCCGCCTCCGGGAAGCCGATCATGGCCACGGCCTGGGCGGCCGCCACCGCGGTCTGCAGCGCGGTCGGATCGGCCATGCCGATGTCCTCGCTGGCCGAGATCATCAGCCGGCGCGCGATGAACCGCGGGTCCTCCCCCGCGTCGACCATCCGCGCCAGATAGTGCAGGGCCGCATCCACGTCCGAGCCGCGGATGGACTTGATCAGGGCGCTCGCGACGTCGTAGTGCTGGTCGCCGTCGCGGTCGTACGTCACGGCGGCACGGTCGACGGCCTCCTCCAGCGACTGGAGCGTGACCTCCTCCTCACCCTTCGCGAGGGCCGAACCGGCGCCCGCCTCAAGGGCGGTGAGCACCCGGCGGGCGTCCCCGCCCGCGATCCGCAGCAGATGCGCCTCGGCGTCCTCGGGGAGCCGGACCGCGCCGCCGAGCCCGCGCTCCTCCTCCAGCGCCCGGCGGACGAGACGGCGCAGGTCCTCGTCGGTGAGTGACTCCAGCGTCAGCAGCAACGAGCGGGAGAGCAGCGGAGAGATGATCGAGAAGTACGGGTTCTCGGTGGTGGCGGCGATGAGCGTGACCCAGCGGTTCTCCACCGCGGGCAGCAGGGAGTCCTGCTGGGCCTTGCTGAAGCGGTGGATCTCGTCGAGGAAGAGAACGGTCTCCTTGCCGTAGCCGCCCGAGGCGCGGCGTGCACCGTCGATGACGGAGCGCACCTCCTTCACGCCCGCCGTGATCGCCGACAGCTCCACGAAGCGCTTGTTGGTGGCCTGGCTGACGACATAGGCCAGGGTCGTCTTGCCGGTGCCGGGCGGACCCCAGAGGATCACCGAGGAGGGGCCCGCGGGCCCGCCGTTCCCCTCGCCGACGAGGCGTCTCAACGGCGATCCGGGGCGCAGCAGATGCTGCTGCCCCACCACTTCGTCGAGGGTCCGGGGGCGCATCCGCACGGCGAGCGGACTGGCGGCCGGATCCTTCTCGCGACGGTCCTCTTCGGCTGCGGTGAACAGGTCGGGCTCCACGTCCGGAAGCGTATGTCACCCCACTGACAACGCCGCCCGGAACCGGCCGGGACCGGCCAGGAGCGGCCTGCTGCGGCACGCCTGAGGCCCGGGACGGCGACGCCGTCCCGGGCCTCAGGGTGAGATCTGCCGGCCCCGCCGAGGGGCCGCGCCTGCGGGCTCAGCCTGTCCAGAAATCCCACCAGCGGGTCAGGATCATCATCCCGATGATCCCGATCCAGACCACCGGCGGGACCCAGTGGAACTCCGCCAGCCCGCGCCGGAGCCCTTCGGGCGCCGGGAGGAAGCCTCGCTCGATGTTGAACTTCGTGACGTAGCAGAACATCACGATGGTGGCGACCCAGGCCAGGCAGCACCACAGGCACAACGAGCCGATGACGTACAGCGACTGGTACTGGAGCCAGGTGCAGAAACCGACGCCGAAGAGCGTGCCCGCGTTCAGCCCGAGCCAGAACCAGCGGCGGTACCGGGCGCCGGCGACCAGCGCCATGCCGATGGCGATCACCATGCCGTACGTGACGAGCCCCAGCATGGGGTTGGGGAATCCGAAGGCGGAGGCCTGGTCGCTCTCCATGATGTTGCCGCAGGAGACGATCGGGTTGAGGCTGCACCCCGGCGTGAACGTCTTCCCCTCGGCCTTCGCCTCGAGGATCTTGTTCTTGTCGAGCGTGATGACCCAGGCCGCGAGGAGGCCCGCCGCTCCCGTGATCACCAGCAGCCAGGCGAAACCGCGGCTGCTGCCGACGGCATCGCGACTGCCGTGCTCCCGGTCGTCCCTCTCGGTGGACACGTCGTCAACCACTGTCGTCGCCATATCGCCGTTTCCGTCGCTACCGAAGATTCCGCCTACCGGACACGCACATTGTGCCGCAGTTCGGGCGCCCGCAGGGCGTCGCCCACCGGACGAGTGACCGTGCGCACCCATGGTTGCCCTGCGCGCGTTCGATGAACGTAAGGATCCGCATACCCGGACACACCAGCCGGGGCAGCGGGACTCACCAGCCGGGGCACCGGGACTCACCAACCGGGCGGAAACGGACGGCCCACCGCACTCCGGCGGGCCGCCGCCCTGCCCTGTCAGACGAGCTTCCGCCGCAGCTCCGCGACGATCTCGCCCAGCGCCACCGGCGCCTGCTCGCCGCTCTGCAGATCCTTGAGCTGCACCCCGCCCTCGGCGAGATCGCGTTCGCCGGCCACGATCGCGTACCGCGCACCCGACCGGTTCGCGGACTTCATCGCGTTCTTCAGGCCCTTGCCGCCGAACGCGAAGTCCGTCGGGACCCCGGCCCTGCGCAGCTCGGTGACCACGCCGAACAGCGTGCGGCGCGCCTCCTCGCCCAGAGCGACCGTGAACACCTGGGTGGAGGCGGGTACATGGAGCTCCACGCCCTCGGCCTCCAGCGCCAGCACCGTACGGTCCACGCCCAGCGCCCAGCCGACCGACGGCAGTTCCGGGCCGCCGATCATCTCGGACAGGCCGTCGTACCGGCCGCCGCCGCCCACCGCGGACTGCGAGCCGAGGCCGTCGTGGACGAACTCGAAGGTGGTCCGCGTGTAGTAGTCCAGGCCCCGCACCAGCTTGGGGTCGTCCTCGAACTCCACGCCCGCCGCCGTCAGCAGCTCCCGCACCTGCTCGTGGTACGTCTTGCACGCCTCGCACAGGTGATCCCGCATCATCGGCGCGCCGGTGAGCTGCTTCTGCACCGCCTCCCGCTTGTCGTCGAGTACGCGCAGCGGGTTGATGTCGATGCGTCGGCGGGTGTCGTCGTCGAGGTCGAGACCGCGCAGGAAGTCCTGGAGCGCGGCGCGGTAGACCGGCCGGCACTCCTTGTCGCCCAGCGAGTTGAGCAGCAGCCGGAAGGTGCGCAGGCCCAGCGACTTGTACGCGTCGACCGCCAAAATGATCAACTCGGCGTCCAGCGCCGGGTCCTCGGCACCGATCGCCTCTGCGCCGACCTGCGAGAAGTGACGGTAGCGCCCCTTCTGCGGCCGCTCGTAGCGGTAGTACGAGCCGGAGTACCAGAGCTTCACGGGCAGGTTGCCCGCCTTGTGGAGGTTCGCCTCCAGGGCGGCGCGCAGCACGGACGCGGTGCCCTCCGGGCGCAGCGCCAGCTCGTCACCGCCCTTGGTGGTGAAGGCGTACATCTCCTTGGTCACGATGTCGGTGGACTCCCCGACACCGCGCGCGAAGAGCTCGACGCTCTCGAACCCGGGGGTCTCCACATAGCCGTACCCGGCCCGCCGCAGCGGAGCGGCGAGGGCCTCCCGTACGGCGAGGAAGGTCTCGGACACGGGCGGGATCAGGTCGTACGTGCCCTTGGGGGCCTTGAAGGTGCTCACGGAAGAAGTCGTCACATTCCTCGTCGCGGAGCGGCAGTTCCGCCGTCTCCGAGGCCGGCCGCCACCTCCCGCAGGAACGGGTTGGTGGCGCGCTCGCGGCCGATGGTCGTCTGGGGGCCGTGGCCGGACAGCACCACGGTCGAGTCGTCGAGCGGCAGGCACACGCGGCCCAGCGACTCGAGGATCTCGGCGTGGTCGCCGCCGGGCAGGTCGGTGCGTCCGATGGAGCCGGCGAACAGCAGGTCGCCCGAGAAGAACACCGACGGGATGTCGGAGGTCTCGGGCATCCGGAAGGTCACCGACCCCTTGGTATGGCCGGGCGCGTGCGCGACCGAGAACTCCATGCCGGCCAGCTCGAGCGCCGAGCCGTCGGACAACTCCCGTACGTCGTCGGGCTCGCCGATGGTCAGGTCCCCCAGCAGCGGCAGTCCGATCGACCGGCCCAGCGCCTTCTCGGGGTCGCTCATCATGTAGCGGTCCTCGGGGTGGATCCATGCCGGGACGTCATGGGCGCCGCACACCGGGACGACCGAGGCGACATGGTCGAGATGACCGTGGGTGAGGACGACGGCGACGGGCTTGAGTCGGTGCTTCTTCAGCGTCTCCTCGACCCCTTCGGTGGCCTCGTGGCCCGGGTCGATGATCACGCACTCCTCGCCTGCGGCAGGGGCGACCAGGTAGCAGTTGGTCCCCCAGGCTCCGGCAGGGAACCCGGCAATCAGCACGTTCGTTCCTCAGTGTCGTCCGGCATCAGCAATCTGAGCAGTTCAGAGCCTACCGGCGACGTACGGGCCACAGCGAACCCGTATTACCGTACGGCTGACATCACGCCCGCAAGGCGTACGACGCATGCGAGGAGAGGCCCGGTGGCCACGAAGGACCAGCGGCGGCGGCAGCTCGCCCGGGAGAAGTTCCAGCGGCAGCAGCAGCGGCGTTCCGTGCAGCGGCGGAAGATGCGGCTGCGCAACGTCGTGATCGCGGGAGGCCTGGCGGCCGTACTGGCGGCGGGTGCCGCGGCGTACGCGGTCAGCGGCTTCGGCGGCGAGGACGAGAAGAGCGACAGCGCGTCCCCGTCCGCCTCGCCCACGGCCAAGGACCCCTGCGCCGAGCCCGCCAAGGGCTCGCCCGGCACCCAGCAGTGGAAGAAGGAGCCGGCGCTGACGATCGACTCGTCGGCCGCGTACACGATGACGTTGCGGACCACCTGCGGCGACATCGGCATCGCGCTGGACGCCGCGAAGGCGCCGCGCACGGTGAACTCCTTCAACTTCCTGGCGGGCAAAGGGTTCTTCGACCACACCAGGTGTCACCGCCTGACCACGGGCGGTATCTACGTCCTGCAGTGCGGCGACCCCAAGGGCACCGGTCAGGGCGGCCCCGGCTACACGATCCCGGACGAGAACCTCAAGGACCCGAAGCTCAAGGGCAAGGTGTACCCGGCGGGGACGGTCGCGATGGCCAACCAGTACGACGCCCGGTCGAAGAAGGGGCGCAACACCGGCGGCAGTCAGTTCTTCCTCGTGTACCAGGACAGCCGGCTACCCCCCGACTACACGCCGTTCGGGACGATCAAGGCCGGCCAGGACGTCCTGAAGAAGATCGCCGACGCCGGGGCCACCCCGCCGGACGCCGCTCAGAACACCGCGCCCAACGCGACAGTTGTGATCGACAAAGCCACCGTAAGCAAGTCCTGACACGCGCGAACGTCAAATTTCGGTCGTGCTGGATGCGGACAGCCGACCCATGGTTCGCCTATGTTGGCGGTGACGAAACTGTGGACGATGCCCGTGGGCTGCACCCCCGCGCGAGCATCATGTGGAGGAGGCGCTGTGACCAGCGACCCATGGGGACGCGTCGACGAGGCGGGGACCGTATACGTGCGGACGGCCGACGGTGAGAAGGTCGTCGGATCGTGGCAGGCGGGATCACCCGAAGAAGCGCTCGCCTACTTCGAGCGGAAGTACGACGGGCTCGTCGTCGAGATCGGCCTCCTCGAGCGCCGGGTGCGGACCACCGACCTGTCCGCGAAGGACGCCACGACCGCGATCGAGCACCTGCGGGAACAGGTTGACGCGCACCACGCGGTCGGCGATCTGGACGCCCTGAGGAAGCGCCTCGACAAGCTCACCGGCGACGTCGATGCGCGCCGCGAGCAGCGCAAGGCGGCCAAGGCGC
Organism: Streptomyces sp. NPDC047108; assembly: GCF_040643575.1. NCBI lineage: Bacteria > Bacillati > Actinomycetota > Actinomycetes > Kitasatosporales > Streptomycetaceae > Streptomyces > Streptomyces sp. NPDC047108. Next base: position 323,146 of record NZ_JBEYUP010000004.1, on the reverse strand, counting down.
GGCAGTCGGAAGAGGCTCGTGCGTCCAAGGAGCAGCTCGTCGCCGAGGCCGAGGAGCTTGCGGCCAGCGAGCAGTGGCGGGCCGCCGGTGAGCGGCTGCGCGGGCTGGTCGACACCTGGAAGAGCCTGCCCCGTCTGGACCGCAAGACCGACGACGAGCTGTGGCACCGCTTCTCGCACGCCCGCTCGGCGTTCTCCAAGCGCCGCAAGGCGCACTTCGCGGCGCTGGACGCGCAGCGCGAGGACTCCCGGCGGATCAAGGAGAAGCTCGTCGCCGAGGCGGAGGGGCTGTCCGGATCCACCGACTGGGGTCCGACCGCGGCGCGGTACCGCGAGCTGATGCAGGACTGGAAGGCCGCGGGGCGTGCGCAGCGCGACGCGGAGGACGACCTGTGGAACCGCTTCCGCGGCGCCCAGGACATCTTCTTCCAGGCCCGCGGGGAGGTCTTCGCCGAGCGCGACGCGGAGCAGCGGGAGAATCTGGGCCGTAAGGAGGAGCTGGCGGCCGAGGCCGAGAAGCTGCTCCCCGTCACCGATCTCAAGGCCGCGCGGGCCGCCTTCCGCTCGATCAACGAGCGGTGGGAGGCCGTCGGCCACGTACCGCGGGACGCGCGTCCCAAGGTCGAGGGCCGGATGCACGCGGTGGAGCGTGCGCTGCAGGACGCCGAGGAGAGCGAGTGGCGGCGTACGAACCCGGAGGCGCGGGCCCGCGCCGAGGGTCTCACCGGGCAGCTCCAGGCCGCCGTCGACAAGCTGGCCCGGCAGGTCGACCAGGCGCGTGCCGCGGGCAACAACGCCAAGGCGGACAAGCTCGCGCAGGAGCTGGAGGGCCGTCAGGCGCTGCTCGACCAGGCGCTCAAGGGCCTGCACGAGTTCGGCGGTTGAGCCGCTGACCGACTGCGAAGTGAACGGCCCCGGCGCCTGAGCGCCGGGGCCGTTTCCCATGTGGGCCTGTCTTCTACGGCCTGCGGGCCGAGGTCACGCGGTACACGTCGAACACGCCCTCCACACCCCGTACGGCCTTCAGCACATGGCCGAGATGCTTCGGGTCACCCATCTCGAAGGTGAAGCGGGAGATGGCGACCCGGTCGCGGGAGGTCTGCACCGCCGCGGACAGGATGTTGACGTGCTGGTCGGACAGCACGCGCGTGACGTCCGAGAGCAGGCGGGAGCGGTCCAGCGCCTCGACCTGGATGGCGACCAGGAAGACCGAGGACTGGGTGGCGGCCCACTCGACCTCGAGGATCCGTTCGGGCTGCTTGGACAGTGAGTCCACGTTGACGCAGTCCGCGCGGTGCACCGAGACGCCGTTGCCGCGGGTGACGAAGCCGATGATCGGGTCACCGGGCACGGGCGTACAGCAGCGGGCCAGCTTGACCCACACGTCGTCGACGCCCTTGACGACAACGCCCGGATCGGCGCTCGACCGGCGCTTGGTACGGCGCTGGATCGGCGGCGCGGTCTCGGCGATGTCCTCGTTGGCCGCCTCCTCGCCCCCGAGGGCCTGCACCAGCTTCTGCACGACGTTCTGCGCGGAGACATGGCCCTCGCCGATCGCCGCGTAGAGCGCGGAGATGTCGGGGTAGCGCATCTCGTGCGCGAGCGTCACGAGCGAGTCGCCGGTCAGGATCCGCTGGATCGGCAGATTCTGCTTGCGCATGGCCCGGACGATGGAGTCCTTGCCCTGCTCGATCGCCTCGTCGCGGCGCTCCTTGGAGAACCACGCGCGGATCTTGTTGCGGGCGCGCGGGGACTTGACGAAGCCGAGCCAGTCGCGGGACGGCCCCGCCCCGGGCGCCTTGGAGGTGAAGACCTCCACCAAGTCGCCGTTGTCCAGGGTCGATTCGAGCGGCACGAGCCGCCCGTTGACCCGTGCTCCTATCGTGCGGTGGCCCACCTCGGTGTGCACCGCGTACGCGAAGTCGACGGGGGTGGCACCGGCCGGAAGCGCTATGACGTCGCCCTTGGGCGTGAAGACGAAGACCTCGTTGCGGGAGAGGTCGAAGCGCAGCGACTCCAGGAACTCGCCCGGGTCCTCGGTCTCCTTCTGCCAGTCCAGCAACTGCCGCAGCCACGCCATGTCGTTGACGGCGTCGTCCTTGCCGGCCTTGCTCTTCGGGGCGTCGCTGCGGACCTTGGACGCGCCGGACGTCGCCTCCTGCTTGTACTTCCAGTGGGCGGCGATGCCGTACTCGGCGCGACGGTGCATGTCGAAGGTACGGATCTGCAGTTCGACGGGCTTGCCGCTGGGCCCTATCACCGTGGTGTGCAGCGACTGGTACATGTTGAACTTGGGCATCGCGATGTAGTCCTTGAACCGCCCCGGCACCGGGTTCCACCGCGCGTGGATGGTCCCGAGCGCCGCGTAGCAGTCGCGGACGGTGTCGACGAGGACGCGGATGCCGACCAGGTCGTAGATCTCCGCGAAGTCCCGGCCGCGGACGATCATCTTCTGGTAGACGGAGTAGTAGTGCTTCGGGCGGCCCGTGACGGTCGCCTTGATGCGGGCGGCGCGCAGATCGCTCTGCACCTGGTCGGTGACGACGGCCAGATACTCGTCGCGCTTGGGCGCGCGCTCGGCGACGAGCCGCACGATCTCGTCGTACATCTTGGGGTAGAGGATCGCGAACGCGAGGTCCTCCAGCTCCCACTTGATGGTGTTCATGCCCAGCCGGTGCGCCAACGGGGCGTAGATCTCCAGGGTTTCGCGGGCCTTCTTCTCCTGCTTCTCCCGCTTGAGGTAGCGCATCGTGCGCATGTTGTGCAGGCGGTCCGCGAGCTTGATGACCAGGACGCGCGGGTCCTTGGCCATCGCGACGACCATTTTGCGGACGGTCTCGGCCTGAGCCGCCTCGCCGAACTTGACCTTGTCCAGCTTGGTGACGCCGTCCACGAGCAGGGCGACCTGCTCACCGAAGTCGCGGCGCAGGGTGTCCAGGCCGTACTCGGTGTCCTCGACGGTGTCGTGCAGCAGCCCCGCCATCAGGGTCGCCGGGTCCATGCCCAGCTCGGCCAGGATGGTGGTCACGGCGAGGGGGTGCGTGATGTACGGGTCGCCGCTCTTGCGCTTCTGGCCGCGGTGCCAGCGCTCGGCGACCTGGTACGCCTTCTCGATCTGGCGCAGCGTCCCCGACTCGATCTTCGGGTCGTTGCTCCGGACGATGCGCAGCAGCGGCTCGAGCACCGGGTTGTACGGGCTGGAGCGCTGCACACCGAGGCGGGCCAGGCGGGCGCGCACGCGGTTGGAGGAGGCCGACCTGGCGGCGGGACCCTGCGTCGGGCGCCCCGCGGCGGAGGACCCGTTGGGCCCGGTGGCAGCGGCGGCCGGACGCTCGGCGGCGGGCGGCTGCGGGCCGGAGACGGGGGCCTCGGCGGCGGGGGTGCGCGGGGCGGCCTCGGAGGCGGTCTCGGCAGACCCGTCTCCGGCCGCGGCGGTCTCGGCTGCGGGCTGCTCCGGTTCCGCGGCGGTCAGCGGCTGAGCCTTGTCGGGCAAGAGCACTCCTCGGGTGGGCCCCTCCTCGCGAGGGCATGCCAGGAGGGTTCGTCCGGCCTCCGATCAGGACCGGAGAACCCCCATGGTATCGACCCGAGGCGTGAAGCAAGTCGGCAGTCCGCCACCGGCGCACGACCGAGGGGCGGGGACCCGGTTCTCCCGGGTGCCCGCCCCTTCGCGCGGCGATGCGCTCCTACGGTCGGTGTGCGCGCCGTCTCACACCGTGATCAGCGCCTCCAGCGGAGCGTCTCCCAGGGCCGGGGTGACGCGCTCCCGGCCGGGGAGGAAGCCCAGCTCCATCAGGACCGCAAGGCCCGCGACGCCTGCACCGGCGCGGCGGATCAGCTCCAGCGAGGCCTCGGCCGTACCTCCCGTGGCCAGCACGTCGTCGATGACCATGACCCGGTCGCCCGGCTCCAGGTCCTCCGCGTGCACCTCGATCTCGGCCGTGCCGTACTCCAGGTCGTACGCCTGGGCCAGGGTCGCGCCGGGCAGCTTGCCCGCCTTGCGCACCGGGACGAAGCCCAGTCCGGCCCGGAGCGCCGCCGGCGCCGCCAGGATGAAGCCGCGCGCCTCCAGACCGACGACCTTGGTGGCGCCGTGCCGGACGCACAGCTCCGCGAGCGCCTCGGTGAGGGCCCCGAAGGCCGCCGGGTCGGCGAGCAGCGGGGTGATGTCCTTGAACAGCACACCGGGCTTGGGATAGTCCGGCACATCACGGATACGGGCGAGAAGAAGGTCCTGCAGCGCCTTCTGCTCCACCGCGGTCACCGGCGCTTGCCCGACGGGCGTCCACGGCGGCCGCCGCCGCTGCGGGGCGCCGGACGGCTGCGCTGGCCGACCACGGCCGCCTCGCCGCCCGTGAGGGCCTCCTCGGCCGCGCCGTCACCTTGGGCGTCCTCCGGCTCGTTCTCCGCCTTGGCGGCGGCGGAGGCACGCTTGGCGCGCACCCGCTTGGCCAGGGCCTTCATCTTCGGCTCGCGCTCCTTGAGGTCGGCGACCAGCGGTGTGGCGATGAAGATCGAGGAGTACGCACCGGCGGCCAGACCGACGAACAGCGACAGCGAGATGTCGTTGAGCATGCCGCCGCCGAGGACACCGCCGCCGATGAACAGCAGACCGGCGACCGGCAGCAGCGCCACGACCGTGGTGTTGATGGAGCGCACCAGGGTCGCGTTGAGGCTGCGGTTGGCGATCTCGCTGTAGGTCCAGCGGGTCTGCTTGGTGATGTCCTTACTGGCTTCCTTCAGGCCGTCGAAGACGACGACGGTGTCGTAGAGGGAATAGCCGAGGATGGTGAGCAGACCGATGACCGTGCCCGGTGTGACCTCGAAGCCGACGAGGGCGTAGATGCCGACGGTGATCGTGAGGTCGTGGATCAGCGCGATGAGGGCGGCGATCGCCATGCGCCACTCGAAGGCGATGGCGAGATAGACCACCACCAGGGCCATGAAGATCCCCAGGCCCAGCCAGGCCTTGTTGGCGATCTGCTCGCCCCAACTCGGGCCCACCAGTTCGGCGTTGATGTCCTGCGCCTTGAGGCCGAAGTCCTTCGCGAGCTCCTCGCGGATCTTGTCCGCCTGCTGCGTCTCGACCTCGCTGATCTGGATGCGGAGGATGCCGTCGCTCCCCAGCTCCTGCACGATCGCCTGGTGTCCGGACGCCGTCTCTGCGGCCTCCTGGGCCTCGGCGACCGAGATGCTGGACTTGGGCGTGGTGAAGACCGCGCCACCGGAGAACTCGATGCCCATGTTCAGGCCGCGGACCCCGAGCCCGACGATGGCGGTGATGGTGATCAGGACGGACAGGCCGTACCAGATCATCCGCTTGCCGACGAAGTCGTAGCCGACCTCACCGCGGTAGAGCCTGGCGCCGATACTGCCGAGTCGCGACATCTCACGCCTCCTTGGGGTCGGTCGGAGCACCGGAGGTACGACGGCTGCGGCGCAACGGGGGTTTGGCGCCGAGCCGCTTCGGGTCCAGACCGGACCAGGGATGGCCGCTCGCGAAGAACTTCCGGCGGGCCAGCAGCGTCATCAGCGGCTTGGTGAAGAGGAACACCACGACCACGTCGAGCAGCGTGGTGAGGCCGAGCGTGAACGCGAAGCCCTGCACCTTGCCGACCGTGACGACGAAGAGCACCGCCGCGGCGAGGAACGACACGAAGTCGGACACCAGGATGGTGCGCCGGGCACGCGGCCAGCCCCGCTCGACCGCGGGCCGGAGCGTTCTGCCCTCGCGGATCTCGTCGCGGATGCGCTCGAAGTACACGATGAACGAGTCCGCGGTGATACCGATCGCCACGATCGCACCGCAGACCGCCGGCAGGTTCAGTGCGAAACCGATACCGGGTCCGAGCAGCGTCATGATCGAGTAGGTGAGGGCCGCGGAGACCAGCAGACTGAGGATGGCGACGAGCGACAGGCCTCGGTAGTAGATCACCAGGTAGAGGACGACCAGCGCGAGACCGATCGCACCGGCGATCAGACCGGCCTTGAGCTGCTCGCCACCGAGCGCGGGCGAGACCGTGTCCACGGCGGACGTGTCGAACGTCAGCGGCAGCGCACCGTAGGACAGGACGTTCGCCAGGTCCTCGGCGCTCTGCTGGGTGAAGCTGCCGGAGATCTCGGCGTTGCCGCCCGTGATCGCGTTGTCGACGCCGGGCGCCGAGACGACCTCGCCGTCCAGGACGATGGCGAACTGGTTCTGCGGCTGCTGCTTGCCGGCCAGCTTGCCGGTGGAGTCCGCGAACTTCTTCGCGCCCTTGTCGTTGAAGTCCAGCGTCACGACCCAGCCGGAGCCGCGGGTCTGGTCGAACTGGGCCTTCGCGGCATCGACGTCGACGCCCTCGACGTCCGCCGGGCCGAGCGCGTACTTGACCGACCCGTCTTCCTCGCACGCGACGGTGGGCTGGTCGGGCTTGCTGCCCAGGCCCGCATTGGCGCGCTTCTTCGGCGTGGAGCAGTCCAGCGCGTTCAGCTTCTTCTGCAGATCGGCCGGGATGGCGGTGCCGGGCTGCGGCTGGGGGGCCGGCGGCTGCGACTGCGAGGGGTTGCCGGACGGAGAGGGGGCCGCCTTCGCCGCGTCGCCCTTCGGGGCGTCGTCGGCCTTCTTCGGGGCGTCGTCGGCCTTCAGCGCGTCGGTGACGGCGCGGCCCTGGGTCGTCGGGCTCGAAGAGGGCTCGTTCGAGGGCTTGGCCTGCTCGTCGCTCTTCTTCTGGTCCCCGCCCTTGGCCTTGTCCGGGGCCTTGGGGCTGGCGCTCGGCTCAGGCGTCTTCTTGCCCTGGGCCGCGGTCAGCACCGGGCGGAAGAAGAGCTGGGCGGTGGTACCGACCTGTTCCCGCGCCTGCTTCTCGTTCGTCCCGCGCGGGATGTTGACGATGATGTTCTGGTCGCCCTGCGTCTGGACCTCGGCCTCGGACACACCCAGACCGTTGACACGGCGGTTGATGATGTCGACCGCAGTGTTCATGTTGGTCGGGTTGATCGCGTTCTTCTCGCCGGGCTGGCTCTTGGCGGTGAGCGTGATGCTCGTGCCGCCCGCAAGGTCGATGCCCAGGCGTGGCTTGGTGTGCCCGGAGAGGAACATCCCCCCGGTGAGCGCCACCAGGGCGATCAGAATCAGTGCCAGGGCACGCCCCGGCCTGCCCTGGGCCCCGGAGGGCTTACGGCCCTTCTTCGGTGCTGCCACCTTCTCGTTTCTCCCTGTCCAACCGCCCCCGTATCAGATGTACGGAGGCGGCCACGAAGTCTTGTGGGGGTCGGCGCCCCGCCGATGCCCGACCGTCCCGGAACCGCGCCGGGCACCCCGTTCGGTGCGGCGTTCGGTGCGGCGCGGTCCCGGAGGCGGGCTACTTCGCGTCGGCGTCGCCGTCCTTCTTGCCGTCCTTGGCCTCGGCGGCACCCTTGGTGCCGGCCGCCGCGTCGGTGCCGTCCTCGGCGTCCTCGTCGGACTTGCCGAGGTCGATGCGCGGCTTGTCGCCGTCGGCCGAGGCGGGAGCTCCGTCGGAGATCAGCGAGGAGGCGTCGTCCGGGACGACCGGGCCATCGGTCTTCACAGGACCGTCGACCTTGAGATCGTCGTCGGACTCGATGCCGTGGACGATGCGGTTGTACTCGGAGTCCTCGAGAACCGCACCCACGGCGTTCTTCGCGTAGATCGCGTGGACGCCTGGAGCGACCTCGAGAAGGACCGTGTCGTCACCGACCTCCTTGACCGTGGCGTACATGCCACCGATCGTGCGGATGCCGGTACCGGGCTGCATCTGGTCACGCATGTTTGCGGCCTGGCGCTGCTTGTTCTTCGCAGACCGGGTCATCAGGAACATGGCCCCGATCAGCACGAGGAACGGGAGGAAGAGACCGACGTTATTCACGGGACGAGGTTTCCTTCGCACGACCGCACTGGGGCGGCCTGGTATTCGGGGGTGGGCACGCCATCCGGCAAAGACGGCATCGGCGGAGTCTAAGCGAGTCCGCACCAGAGGAACAACGTTCAGCATGGCACCCGGGTTCCGGGTGCGGCGAGTCCCGCGCCGTAGCCGTATGGTCACACCCCGAACAAACCCTGCTGTCCCGGCGCCCCACCGCCCTGCTGGGGCGGTACGAGACCGAGGTGCTGCCAGGCCGCGGGCGTCGCGACCCGCCCGCGCGGTGTGCGGGCCAGCAGTCCCTCCCGTACGAGGAAGGGCTCGGCGACCTCCTCGACGGTCTCCCGCTCCTCACCGACGGCGACCGAGAGTGTGGATAGACCCACCGGGCCGCCGTTGAACAGCTTGAGCAGGGCGCCGAGCACGGCGCGGTCCAGGCGGTCCAGTCCGCGGGCGTCGACCTCGTAGACCCCCAGGGCCGCGGCTGCGACGTCGCGGGTGACGACCCCGTCGGCCTTGACCTGGGCGTAGTCGCGCACGCGGCGCAGGAGGCGGTTGGCGATGCGCGGGGTGCCGCGGGAGCGGCCGGCGATCTCGGCGGCGCCCTCCGGCTCGATGTCGACCTCGAGCAGCCGGGCCGAGCGGTGGAGGACGCGCTCCAGCTCCGCCGGCTCGTAGAACTCCATGTGACCGGTGAAGCCGAAGCGGTCACGCAGCGGGGGCGGCAGCAGGCCGGCCCGGGTGGTGGCGCCGACCAGGGTGAATGGCGGGAGTTCGAGCGGGATGGCGGTGGCGCCAGGGCCCTTGCCGACGATCACGTCGACACGGAAGTCCTCCATCGCCATGTAGAGCATCTCCTCGGCGGGCCGGGACATCCGGTGGATCTCGTCGAGGAAGAGGACCTCCCCCTCGGTGAGGGAGGAGAGGATCGCGGCGAGGTCGCCCGCGTGCTGGATGGCGGGGCCCGAGGTGATGCGGATCGGGGCGCCCATCTCGGCCGCGATGATCATGGACAGGGTGGTCTTGCCCAGGCCGGGGGCGCCGGAGAGCAGGACGTGGTCGGCGGTCGCGCCGCGGGCGCGCGCCGCGCGCAGCACGAGGTCCAGTTGCTCGCGCACCCGCTCCTGGCCGATGAACTCCTCGAGGTCCTTCGGGCGGAGGGCGGCCTCGACCGCCTGGTCCTCGCCGTCGGCGGCGGGGCCCACGAGGCGGTCCGCGCCGTCTTCCCAGTTCAACTCGGTGCTCCTTGCCTGTCGTTGTGGTGCGCGTGGTCCTGTACGGGGCCGGGTGCGCGGGCGCCCGCGGCCGCTTCACGCACGCGTCATCGCGCCCGGTTCAGGGTTTGCAGGGCCGCGCGCAGGAGCTGGGACACGGGCGGGGGCGGGCCGTCCCCCGCTTCGGCCTGGGGCGCCACGGCGGTGACCGCGTCGTCCGCCTCGCGCGGGGCGTACCCCAGGCCCACGAGGGCGGTGTGGAGCTGGTCGCGCCAGCCGGCCGCTCCGGCCGCCGGCGCCGCGGCCTGGACCGCGCCGGTCGGTGCGCCGAGCCGGTCCTTCAGTTCGAGCAGCAGCTTCTGGGCGCCCTTCTTGCCGATGCCCGGTACGGCGGTGAGCGCCTTCTCGTCCCCCGTGGCGACCGCGCGCCGCAGGGCATCCGGGGAGTGCACGGCGAGCATGGCCTGCGCGAGGCGCGGGCCGACGCCGCTGGCGGTCTGCAGCAGTTCGAAGGTCTGCCGCTCGTCGTCGTCGGCGAAGCCGTAGAGCGTGAGGGAGTCCTCGCGCACGACGAGGGAGGTGGCGAGCCGGGCGGGCTGCCCGAGGCGGAGCCCGGAGAGCGTGTCCGGGGTGCACTGCACCGCCAGGCCCACACCCCCGACCTCGACGACCGCGGTGTCCGGGGCGAGAGCGGCGACGGAGCCGCTGACGAAGGCGATCATCGGGCGGTGCCCTTCGGGGTCGGCGGGATACGGGACGGCGCGGTACGCCGCGCCGCGGCGTGCGCCTGCTGGAGCCGGTTCAGCGCCGGAGAGCGCCAGATGTGGCAGATGGCGAGCGCGAGGGCGTCGGCCGCGTCGGCGGGCCGGGGCGGAGCGTCCAGCCGCAGCAGCCGGGTCACCATCGCGCCCACCTGCGCCTTGTCGGCGCGTCCTGTGCCGGTGACGGCGGCCTTCACCTCGCTGGGGGTGTGCAGGGCGACGGGGAGCCCGCGCCGCGAGGCGCAGAGCATCGCCACGGCACTGGCCTGGGCGGTGCCCATGACCGTGCGGACGTTGTGCTGGCTGAACACCCGCTCCACGGCGACGCATTCGGGCCGGTACTCCTCCAGCCACTCCTCCACGCCGCGCTCGATCGCCACCAGCCGCTCGCCGATGTCCGCGTCCGCGGGGGTTCGTACGACGCCGACTCCGCGCATCGTCAGCGGCCGGCCGGCGACGCCCTCGACCACGCCGATGCCGCACCGGGTCAGCCCTGGGTCCACGCCGAGCACCCGCACCGCGGCCCCTCCCCACTCTCTCGCGCACCTGTTCCTGCGTTCCCGCAGGCTATCGGCCCCCACCGACAACTCCCGCACATACAGCGGCGGGCCGGCCGGGCATGTTGCCCCGCCGGCCCACTGCCGCAGGTGGTCGACCCCGTGGGTGACCCGGGATCAGGCCTCGACCTTCTCCATGACGTCGTCCGCGACGTCGAAGTTGGCGAAGACGTTCTGCACGTCGTCGCTGTCCTCCAGCGCGTCGATCAGCTTGAAGATCTTGCGCGCGCCGTCCTCGTCGAGCTCCACCTGCATGGTGGGGACGAAGTTGGCGTCGGCCGAGTCGTAGTCGATGCCCGCGTCCTGGAGCGCCGTGCGCACCGTGACGAGGTCGGTGGCCTCGCTGAGGACCTCGAAGCTCTCGCCGAGGTCGTTGACCTCCTCGGCACCGGCGTCGAGGACCGCGGCCAGGACGTCGTCCTCGCCCAGCGAGTTCTTCGGGACGATCACCACGCCCTTGCGGTGGAAGAGGTATGACACCGAGCCCGGGTCGGCCATCGAGCCGCCGTTGCGCGTCATGGCGACGCGCACGTCCGAGGCGGCGCGGTTGCGGTTGTCGGTGAGGCACTCCACGAGCACCGCGACGCCGTTGGGCCCGTAGCCCTCGTACATGATCGTCTCGTAGTCGGCGCCGCCGGCCTCGAGCCCCGCACCGCGCTTGACCGCGGAGTCGATGTTCTTGTTCGGAACCGACTGCTTCTTCGCCTTCTGGATGGCGTCGTAGAGCGTCGGGTTACCGTCGATGTCGGCACCGCCCATGCGGGCCGCGACCTCGATGTTCTTGATCAGCTTCGCGAAGAGCTTGCCGCGCTTGGCGTCGATCACGGCCTTCTTGTGCTTCGTCGTAGCCCATTTAGAGTGGCCGGACATCCGCCTGTCTCCTTCACGTAACCCGTTCCTGGACCAACACCGGTGATCCTACCGGGATCCGCTCAGCCACCGCCTCGCACCGTGTCCACGAACAAACGGTGAACCCGGTGGTCCCCGGTGAGTTCCGGGTGGAAGGACGTGGCGAGCACATGGCGCTGACGCACGGCGACGATGTGATCCTCGTGCGTGGCCAGCACCTCGACGTCGCCGCCGACCGACTCCACCCACGGGGCGCGGATGAAGACGCCCTCGACCTTCCCGTCCTCGATGCCGGTGAAGTCCACGGCGGCCTCGAAGGACTCGTTCTGCCGCCCGAAGGCGTTACGGCGCACGATCATGTCGATGCCGCCCAGCGTCTCCTGGTCGTCCCGGCCGTCCAGCAGCTTGTCCGCCAGCATGATCATGCCCGCGCAGGTGCCGTACGTGGGCATGCCGCCGCGGACGCGCTCGCGCAGCGGCTCCAGGAGGCCGAAGATCACCGCGAGTTTGGACATCGTGGTCGACTCGCCCCCGGGGATCACCAGGCCGTCGACCTCGGCGAGCTCCTCGGCCCGGCGGACCGGGCGGGCCTCGGCACCGGCCCCGGCGAGCGCGGCGAGGTGCTCACGGACGTCGCCCTGGAGGGCGAGGACGCCGATGACTGGGGTGGACACGGGAGGGACCTCTCAGCGGTGTGGGTGGCGTACGGGCGGTGCGGGTTACGCAGCTCTACGGGTTACGCAGCTCCGCGGCCGGGTCTCAGGGGCTGACGGCCGGTGGGCGGCCCGCGGTCCCCCGCCGACCGCCCACCTGTCGAAGATCCCGTTCACCAACCGCGGTTGGCGTACCGCTCGGTCTCGGGGAGGGTGTCGCAGTTGATGCCGACCATGGCCTCGCCCAGGCCGCGGGACGCGTCCGCGATGATCTTGGGGTCGTCGTAGAAGGTGGTGGCCTTCACGATGGCGGCGGCGCGCTTGGCCGGGTCGCCGGACTTGAAGATGCCGGAGCCGACGAAGACGCCCTCGGCGCCGAGCTGACGCATCAGCGCGGCGTCGGCCGGGGTGGCGACACCGCCGGCGGAGAACAGCACGACGGGCAGCTTGCCGAGCTCCGCGACCTCCTTCACCAGCTCGTACGGGGCGCGCAGCTCCTTGGCCGCGGCGTACAGCTCGTTGTTGTCGAAGGCGCGCAGCCTGCCGATCTCGTTCTTGATCTGGCGGAGGTGGCGCACGGCCTCGACCACGTTGCCCGTGCCGGCCTCGCCCTTGGAGCGGATCATGGCCGCGCCCTCGGCGATCCGGCGCAGGGCCTCGCCCAGGTTGGTGGCGCCGCAGACGAAGGGGGTGGTGAAGGCGAACTTGTCGCTGTGGTTGACCTCGTCGGCCGGGGTGAGGACCTCGGACTCGTCGATGTAGTCCACGCCGAGCGCCTGGAGGATCTGCGCCTCGACGAAGTGGCCGATACGGGACTTGGCCATCACCGGGATGGACACGGCGCCGATGATGCCCTCGATCATGTCCGGGTCGGACATCCGGGCCACGCCGCCGTCCTTGCGGATGTCGGCGGGCACACGCTCCAGCGCCATGACCGCGACCGCGCCGGCGTCCTCGGCGATCTTCGCCTGCTCCGGCGTGACGACGTCCATGATCACGCCGCCCTTGAGCTGCTCGGCCATGCCGCGCTTGACGCGCGCGGTGCCGGTCTCGGGGGTCCCGGAGGAAGCGTTGGCAGACGTGCTGGGGAGCGTGCTGGACACGGTTTGACCTCACTCGATGACGAATGTGCGATGAGCCCATCGTAGGCCCGTTCGAAGTCCGTCCCCGACCCGCACCCGGCTCGGGTGGACCGCACGACCACGGGGGCCTGCTACCGGGAAGAGACAACCGCGCGCCGCCGTGCCGCGACAAGGGCCAATCAACCGCCGGTGGCCCGGTCGTTCCCCGGACTCCGGCCGCACGAGGACGCTCCGCAGCGGAGCCGGCCGTACCAGGACGCCACCGCGCGATGGCGTGCATCACACCGTGGCCGCGGCGCGGCTCAGGGCCGGGCGTGGGCCGCGAGGGCGGCCGGCGGCTCGTCGTCCATCTCGAAGGCCATCGGGAACGGCGCGTGCCCCGCGAGCCGGAACCAGCGCACCTTGCGGTGGCGCCGCAGGGCGCGCGCCGCGCGCACGGCGTCGTTGTGGAAGCGCCGCGCCATCGGGACGCGGCGCACCGCTGCGGCCAGTTCCCCGACCGCCTCCTCGCCCCCGGGGGCGTCGCGTACGGCATCGACCTGCGCGGCCTCGCCGAACACCGCGCGCAGCGCCTGGCTGAGTTCGCTCTCGGTCACCTCGCGCTGCTCCTCCTCCGCCTGGCGGGCGGCGTGCGCGGCCTGGTACAGCACGATCGACGCGGCCGGATCGAGCACACCCGACGTCGCCACCTCCTGAGCGACCGAGGCGCGGCGCAGAAGCTGCGCGTCGAGCGCGGCGCGGGTGGCGTCGATCCGTGCGTGCAGCCGGTCGAGCCGTCCCGCGGTCCAGCTCAGGTACAGCGCGATCGCGACGAGCGCCACCGCGATCCAGATCCAAGTCGAGGTCACGGGCGGAAAGGCTACCGGCCGGGAAATCCTTTTCCGGCACGGCGAATCACCGCGGTGCCCTGCGGGGCGCTCCGGCGGAAGTCCGGTCGATCGGCCCAGGTCTCAACTGGGCCGAATCGGCTGGGACCGCCCCACGGGTAGCCGTTTCGTCTCGCGCCGACGGCGCAAAGCGGAGCAGCGGGGCGGCGGCAGCCCGGTACAGGCCCGCACCCGCAGCACGGGCCGGTGGTCGGCCACAGTTCAAACGGGCCCGAACTGGCCCCCGTACCCGTTGCAAAAACGCTTGCCTTCGGTCAAGCACTTTGAAACGCCCGTGCCACGCCCGCCCGTTCGTCGGGCAACCCCAACGACGCCCGACCCTCGGACACCCAGCCCAGCCGACCCCCACCCCGCCCGATGCTCGAACACCACCCACCGGCGCCCGCCGGCACGGGAAGTACACCCAACGCCCCCAACCGACAGACCCCCAAGACCCCAGGCACTCACCCGAGATAGGGCACGCCGTCGCCCTCGCATGCACGCGGCGTCAGTCGCCTCGGGCGCCCGTGGCGTCAGTCCCGGGCCAGCCCGAAGCGGGCGCGCAGACCGCTCGTACGGTCGTCCGCGGCGACCGAGGCCGCGCCGTCGGTGACCGTCTCGTAGACCGCCAGGATGTCGGCGCCCACCGTCTCCCAGTCGAAGCGGCGTACGTGACGGGTGCCGCGGTCGCTGAGTTCCTCGCGGCGCGCGGGGTCGCCGAGCAGCCGTACGGCGGCGGTCGCCAGCGCGTCCGGGTCCTCGACGCCGAACAGTTCGCCGGCCTCTCCCCTGTCCAGGACCTGAACGAACGCGTCCAGGTCGCTCGCGAGGACCGGGGCGCCCGCCGACATCGCCTCGACGAGGATGATGCCGAAGGACTCGCCGCCGGTGTTGGGTGCCACGTACACGTCCACGCTGCGCAGCAGGCGCGCCTTGTCCTCGTCGCTGACCATGCCGAGGAACTCCACGCGCTTGCGCACCTCGGCCGGCAGTCCGGCGACCGCTTCCTTCTCGTCGCCGCGCCCGGCGACGAGAAGCCGCGTCTCCGGCCGCTCCTCGATGATCCGGGGCAGCGCCTTCATGAGCACGGGCAGGCCCTTGCGGGGCTCGTCGATGCGGCCGATGAAGCCGATGGTGCCGCCCTGCCACTCGGGCTTGGGTTCGGCGTCGGCGAAGAAACCGACGTCCACACCGTTCGGGATGACCACGGCGTCACCGCCGAGGTGTTCGACGAGGGTGCGGCGCGCGTACTCGCTCACCGCGATCCGGGCGCTGATCTTCTCCAGGGCCGCCTGCAGGATCGCGTACGCGGCGACCATCGCCCGCGAGCGCGGGTTGGAGGTGTGGAACGTGGCCACGATCGGGCCCTGAGCGGCCCAGCAGGACAGCAATCCCAGCGAGGGCGAGGTGGGCTCGTGGATGTGCAGGACGTCGAAGTCGCCCTCGTGCAGCCAGCGGCGGACCCGCGCGGCGGACAGGAAGCCGAAGTTGAGGCGCGCCACCGAGCCGTTGTACGGCACCGGGACCGCGCGTCCGGCCGAGACGACGTACGGCGGGAGCGGCGTCTCGTCGTCCGCCGGGGCCAGGACGGAGACGTCGTGGCCGCGGCGGATCAGGTGCTCGGCCAGGTCCCTGATGTGGAACTGGACGCCGCCCGGCACATCCCACGAGTACGGGCAGACGATGCCGATCCTCAAGGCTTCTCCGTTCCGGAGCCGTCGTCACGTGAACCGCTGTCCTGAACGCCCGGGCCGGCGGCGCCTGTTGCCTCTCCAGGAGCGGCGGCAGCGGCACCGCCGGCCGGCTCCCGGGGCTCGAGATCCTTCAGCCACAGCCGCTGCAGCATGTGCCAGTCCTGCGGGTACTCGGCGATCCCGGCGGCGAAGACATCGGCGAGCGCCTGGGTCATCGCGGACGTCTTCTCGGCCCGGCTGCCGGTCGCCGGGACCTCGATCGCCGGATGCACGCGGCCGCGCATGAGCGGCGGCTCGTCGTACCGGAGGGTGACCGGGAGCAGCAGGGCGCCCGTCTGCTGGGCGAGTATCGCGGGCCCCGCCGGCATCCTCGCCGTGTCCCCGAAGAAGGACACCTCCACTCCGGACTCCGACAGGTCGCGGTCGGCGACGAGGCAGACCAGGCCGCCCGCGCGCAGCCGCCGCGCCAGGGTGCCGAACGCGCGGCCGCCGGTGTGCGGCAGGACCTCCATGCCCAGGCCCTCGCGGTAGGCGACGAACCGGTCGTAGAGCGTCTCCGGCTTCAGCCGCTCGGCGACGGTGGTGAAGGGCACGCCGAGCTTGGTGGTGACCCAGGCGCCGGCCAGGTCCCAGTTCGCCAGGTGAGGCAGGGCGAGTATCACGCCCTTGCCCGCGGCCAGGCCCTCTTCCAGCAAGTGGATGTCCTTGACCTCGAAGCTGCTCGCGATGCGCTTCTTGCTCCAGGCGGGGAGGCGGAAGGACTCCATCCAGTACCGCAGGTACGAGCGCATGCCCGCGCGGGACAGCTCCGCGAGTCGCTCGGGGCCCGCCTCCGGGACGACGCGGGCGAGGTTGGCCTCCAGGCGCAGCACGCTCTTGCCGCGCCGTCTCCAGGCCGCGTCGGCGATCTGCTGCCCCAGCCTCACGGCCACGGGCTCGGGGAGGAGCTTGACCGTGCTCCAGCCCAGGCCGTAGAGCCCGTCCGTCAGCCGGTGCCCGATCCCCGTCATCACGCCTCGCTCCCCTGCGCCGAGGCCGAACTCGCGTCGGCCTCCGCGGCTTCACGCCGTACGGTGACCATACGCTGCCCCAGTGTCACCAGACTGCCGACGGCCACGATCCACAGGGCGATCGGCAGCAGGATCCCGATGTGCGGCACCCCGAACGTCTCGAATCCGGCGAAGCCCGCCGCCACCAGCGAGATCGTCAGCCGCTCGGCGCGCTCCACCAGCCCGTTCACATTGACGGGCAGCCCGATGCTCTCGCCGCGCGCCTTGGTGTACGAGACGACCTGCCCGCTGGCCAGGCAGAAGATCGCGACCGCGCACAGCGCGATGCTGTCGCCGCCGCCCGCGTACCAGAGCGCGAACCCCGCGAAGATCGCCGCGTCCGCGACCCGGTCGAGCGTGGAGTCCAGGAAGGCGCCCCACCGGCTCGACCTGCCCAGTTGCCGGGCCATGTTCCCGTCCACCAGGTCCGAGAAGACGAACAGGGTGATTACCACAGTGCCCCAGAACAGCTCGCCCTGGGGATAGAAGACCAGCGCGCCCGCCACGACGCCCGCGGTACCGGTGAGCGTGACCGCGTCGGGGCTGACGCCGAGGCGCAGCAGGAGTGAGGCGAACGGTGTGAGAACACGCGTGAAAAACGCACGCGCGTACTTGTTCAGCATGGCCTTCCCGAGGGTCGGTGGGGGCCGCGCGGCCCCTACGGCCACCGGCGCCGCCCCATCGTAGCCAGCGCGCGCCTGCCCGGGGTGAGGGCACCCGGGGCGTGCCCGGGGTCCGGACGTATGGACGCGGCCTGAGAGCGGTGGAAAGCTCGAAAGAACGCAACAGGTGCAGACCGGGAGGCGAGGCACATGGGCGACAGGACGAACACACACCCCGGGGCCGCCGGCAGGGCAGTATCGGCCGACCAGCCCTCTTCGCTGCGGAACGTGGTGCTGGTCGGCCACAGCGGATCGGGAAAGACCACGCTGGTCGAAGCACTCGCCCTCGCAGCGGGCGCGGTGAACCGGGCGGGCCGGGTCGAGGACGGGAGCAGTCTCTCCGACTACGACGACATCGAGCACCGGCAGCAGCGATCCGTACAGCTCACCCTCGTCCCGGTGGAATGGGGCGGGATCAAGATCAATATTCTGGACACACCTGGATACGCCGACTTCGTCGGGGAGCTGAGGGCCGGTCTGCGAGCAGCGGACGCGGCCCTTTTCGTCGTCTCGGCGGCGGACGGCGTGGACGGGTCGACGCGCATGGTGTGGGAGGAGTGCGCGGCGGTGGGCATGCCGCGCGCGATCGTGGTGACGCACCTGGAGTCGGCGCGTGCCGACTTCGAGGAGATGACGGCGGTGTGTCAGAGGGTGTTCGGTGGCGACGACCCCGACGCCGTCCTGCCGCTGTACCTGCCGCTGCACGGCGAGGAGGGCGCGGACGGGCACGCCCCTGTCGCCGGCCTCATCGGCCTGCTCTCCCAGCGGATCCTCGACTACTCCTCGGGCGAACGGGTCGACCGCGCACCCGACGACGAGCATCTGCCGCTCATCGAGGACGCCCGCAACCGCCTCATCGAGGGGATCATCGCCGAGAGCGAGGACGAGACCCTCATGGACCGCTATCTCGGCGGCGAGGAGGTCGACGTCAAGACGCTGATCGAGGACCTGGAGCGGGCCGTGGCGCGCGGCACCTTCCACCCGGTCCTCGCGGCCGCCCCCGCGTCCGAGGGCAGCAAGCAGGGCATCGGCACCGTCGAACTGCTCGAGCTGATCACCGGCGGCTTCCCGACCCCGCTGGAGCGCGAAGCGCCGGCCGTCACCACCCCGGAGGGCGCCCCGCGCCCCGCCCTGGCGTGCGACCCCGAGGGTCCGCTCGCCGCGGAGGTCGTGAAGACCGCCTCCGACCCGTACGTCGGCCGGATCAGCCTCGTACGGATCTTCTCCGGCACGCTGCGCCCCGACGAGACCGTGCACGTCTCCGGCCACGGCCTGGAGGACCGCGGCCACGAGGACCACGACGTGGACGAGAAGATCGGCGCGCTCTCGGCACCGTTCGGCAAGCAGCAGCGGGTCATGTCCCAGGCCATCGCCGGTGATCTCGCGTGCGTGGCGAAGCTGAGCCGGGCCGAGACGGGCGACACCCTGTCCGCCAAGAACGACCCGCTCCTGATGGAGCCGTGGGTGATGCCCGACCCGCTCCTCCCCGTCGCGATCGAGGCTCACAGCAAGGCGGACGAGGACAAGCTCTCGGTCGGCCTGTCCCGCCTGGTCGCCGAGGACCCGACGATGCGCCTGGAGCAGAATCCGGACACGCACCAGGTGGTCCTGTGGTGCCTGGGCGAGGCCCATATGGACGTGGTGCTGGAACGGCTGCGCAGCCGGTACGGCGTCCAGGTCGACGCCGTGCCCCACAAGGTGTCGCTGCGTGAGACGTTCGGCGAGAAGGCCGGCGCGCGCGGCCGGCACGTCAAACAGTCCGGCGGACACGGGCAGTTCGCGATCTGCGAGATCGAGGTCGAGCCGCTGCCCGAGGGGTCCGGCATCGAGTTCGTCGACAAGGTCGTCGGCGGTGCGGTGCCGCGCCAGTTCATCCCGTCGGTGGAGAAGGGCGTACGCGCCCAGGCCCAGCGCGGCGTCGCCGCCGGCTACCAGCTCGTGGACGTCCGCGTGACCCTGCTCGACGGGAAGGCGCACTCGGTCGACTCCTCCGACGCCGCCTTCCAGACGGCGGGCGCGCTCGCGCTGCGCGAGGCCGCGGCACAGTGCAAGATCCATCTGCTGGAGCCGTACTCGGAGGTCCAGGTACTGGTTTCGGACGAGTACGTGGGGTCCGTCATGAGCGATCTGTCGGGGCGCCGCGGCCGGGTCGTGGGCACCGAACAGACCCCGGGCGGGCGCACGCTCGTACGGGCCGAGGTGCCGGAGATCGAGATCGGCCGGTACGCGGTGGATCTGCGGTCGCTCTCGCACGGCACGGGCCGGTTCAGCCGTTCGTACAGCCGGCACGAACCGATGCCGCCGCAACTCGCCACGAAGATCCGCGAGGAGGAAGGGTCCGGCGCGTAGAGGAGCCGGACCGGCGCACAGGAACGACCGGATCCGGCGTGTGAACGAGGCCGGATCCGGGGCGAGATCCAGGTGCCGCCCACCCAACTGCCGTGCGGTGGGCGGCACTCCGCCGATACGCTGAGATGCACGTCCGACGGTAGTCCCTGAACACAGGCAGGGTTGCCGGGCGTTGTAGTCGGGAAGATCGTTGAGCGGAAGCGCAGCGGCTTGGGGGCGGTAGTGGCAGACGGCGGTTTCGACTTCAGTCCCGGGGCGCAGGTTCCGCTCACGGGCGCCGCGGGACAGACGGCGGCGACGAACGCCCTGGCCTCGGCGGCCTACCGGGACAGTCCGGTCGCCGAGCTGCTGAAAGCGAACAGCGACTGGCACAAGTCGAAGGTGACTCCGCCGAAGCTGTCACTGTTCGAGCCGAACCTCGGTGAGGCGTTCTCGCGCGCCGTGCAGACGCGGCTGCTCGGGGGCGGCCGGGCGCCGATCATCCAGTCCTTCGGCACCGAGCCGCAGGCGGTGGTCGAGCACTGCCTGGCGGCCAACCGCATCCGCAAGGAGCGCGACACCAAACTCACCGTGGTGATGGTGCTCTTCGGCCTGCTGTTCCTGCCGGGGATGCTGCTCTGGCTGGCGGCGTTCCAGATCCGCCGTACGCTCGCGGGGTCGCAGAACCGCCGAGCGGGCGCCCTGGGCACGGCCGTCCTCATCGCCATGGGCGTGCTGGCCGTGATCTTCCTTCTCCGGCTGCCGTTCACCGGCTTCTGGGGCATCTACCTGCGCGCGATGGTGATCGCCCCGGTGATCGGCTGGGTGTGGGCGAAGCAGATCGCCGAACGTACGGCGAAGGTGCTGCGCGACGCCTGGGCCGGCATGCTCGCCGGGGGCGGGATCGGCGCGAAGATCCCCGAGGCCGTACCGCAGAACCCCAACGAGACCAGCGCCGAGCGGCTGCGCCTCGGGCTGGCCAAGCTGTCCGCCGAGGAGCGCAGCAACCTCGTCTTCTACGCGGGCCCCAAGGGCATCCTGGGCATGGGCACGCGCTGGGGCAGCTGGCAGATGGCGGAGGAGCTGGTCTCCCGGGATCCGGACAAGGAGATCAACCCCTTCCGGAGCTGGGACGTGGTCAAGGCGGTCCACGACCAGTTGCGCATGCTGGAGCGCGGCCCGCTGCACACCGGCGGCTTCCCGAAGCCGTCCGTCACGCACTGGATCGTCTCCCCCATCGGCGAGGGCGCCGACGAGGTGGCCCGGCCGCAGGACAGCGACACCGACGCCTTCCAGATCAGGGGCCATGAGGTCCAGCGGATCTGCAACGAGCAGCAGTTCGGCAGCGGCAACCGCCACTATCTGGGCGTGCAGTTCGTCCTCTGGGACGGCCAGCTCGTGATCACGATGCTGGTCACCGTGACCGTCCTGCACGAGACCCTGCGCATCGAGGTGACGGGGCACGCGCTCGGCCCGGTGCACCCGCTGTTCACCAGCAAGCCGGCGGCGAAGTCCAAAGAGGTCGCCAAGGCCGTCAAGTTCTGGGAGACCAAGTCGGTGGCCCTGCCGCTGGTCGACGCCAAGGAGGTGGTGCGGCTCGCCGCCCGCGCCCCCCTCACCTGGTTCCCGCCGGTCCTCGACTACCTCGGCGGCAAGGTCGGGCTCCCCGAGCCCTTCGGACTGCGGCACGCCTGGGCCGACAAGCCGTGGCGCCACCGCTTCATGGCGGACGACGCGCTGCGCGCCGCCACTCCCGTGCTGCGGGTGGTGCACTCGGCCGCGCTCCGCGTCCTGGAGGAGAACGGCGTCGACACCGAGCAGTTCGGCAACCGCTCCACGCTGCTCAGCGGCAACGTCCAGGGCGCGAGCCCGATGAAGGCCGACCTCTACGACGCGTAGGCGTACCCGCCGCACCGGTACGGGCGAGGGGCGCGGGCCCATGGCGGGCCCGCGCCCCTCGCGCGTACGACGTGTCCGTCCCGGTTCAGTCCGCGGCCGGCCAGGCCTCGGCGAGGATCCGGCGGGTGTCGGCGAGCAGCTGCGGCAGCACCTTCGTGTGCCCCACGACAGGCATGAAGTTGGTGTCCCCGCCCCACCGCGGCACCACGTGCTGGTGGAGGTGGGCGGCGATACCGGCGCCCGCGACCGTGCCCTGGTTCATGCCGATGTTGAAGCCGTGCGCCCCGGAGGCCGTGCGCAGCGCGGTCATCGCCCGCTTGCTGAACTCGGCCAGCTCCGCCGTCTCGGCCAGGTCCAGATCCGTGTAGTCGGCGATGTGCCGGAAGGGGACCACCATGAGGTGGCCACCGTTGTACGGGTAGAGGTTGAGGACCGCGTAGACGTGCTCGCCGCGGGCGATGATCAGCCCGTCCTCGTCGGACTTCTCCGGGATCGTGCAGAAGGGGCAGCCGTCGCCGGCACCGGGACCGCTCGGCTTGTTCTCCCCCTGGATGTAAGCCATGCGGTGCGGCGTCCACATCCGCTGGAACGCATCCGGCGTCCCGACTCCGATCTGCTGTTCCGGCTCACTCGTCATGCTGTGCAGCATATGGCTTCGCCCGTTCGCAGCGTGTCGCCGGGGCGGTCGCCCGGGGGCCGCCCGCGATGCTGAGCCGATGAACGACGACAGCCGGATGCGGAGCTGGGAGCGGCGCACCACCGTTCCGCTCTTCGTCGCGTCGCTCCTGTTCCTGACCTCGTACGCGGTGCGGGTGCTCGACACGGGCCTCTCGCCCTTCTGGGACCGGTTCTGGCTGATCGTGACCGGGGTGACGTGGGCCTGCTTCCTCGTCGACTACGGGGTGCGGTTGCGCTTGAGCGGCCGCGGTCTGCGGTTCGTCGCCACCCACCCGCTGGACGCCGTGGTCCTGGCGCTGCCGCTGCTGCGGCCGTTGCGCATGGTGCAGATGTACAACGTGATGAAGCAGCGGCACCAGGAGCCGGTGCTCAGACTCTACGCGCGGGTGATCACGTACGCGAGCCTGACCGCGCTCCTTCTGGGCTTCGCCGCGTCCCTGGCCGTCTACCGGGCCGAGCGCGGTGCGCCTGGCGCCTCGATCCTCACCTTCGGCGACGCGGTGTGGTGGGCCTGCTCGACGCTGACGACGACCGGCTACGGCGATGCGGTGCCGGTGACGCCGACCGGCCGGATCGTCGCCGTCGTGCTGATGGCGTGCGGGCTCGCGCTGCTGGGCGCGGTCACCGGCTCCTTCTCCTCCTGGCTGCTGCAGACCTTCGCGCGGCCGGGCGACGAGCGCAGGCCCCCGAAGCGCTGACGCTCCGAGGGCCTGCTGCGGGCTCGTGCACCGGCCCGCGGGCCGGTGCATGCGGATCAGACCTGCACGCGGTCCTGGATCGCGCCGACGATCTCGGCCACCGCGTCGTCGACGGGCACACCGTTCTTCTGCTCGCCGTTGCGGTAGCGGAAGGAGACGGCGCCCTTGGAGACGTCGTCGTCGCCCGCGATGAGCATGTACGGCACCTTGGCCTTCTGCGCGTTCCGGATCTTCTTCTGCATCCGGTCCGCCGAGGCGTCCACCTCGACCCGGATGCCCTGCTTGCGGAGCCCCGCGGCCACCTCCCGCAGATACGGCACGTGGTCGTCGCCGATCGGGATGCCGACCGCCTGGACCGGGGCGAGCCATGCCGGGAACGCGCCCGCGTAGTGCTCGAGCAGCACCGCGAAGAACCGCTCGATCGAGCCGAACAACGCGCGGTGGATCATGACCGGGCGCTGCCGCGAGCCGTCGGCCGCGGTGTAGGTGAGGTCGAAGCGGTCGGGCAGGTTGAAGTCGACCTGGATCGTCGACATCTGCCAGGTCCTGCCGATCGCGTCCTTGGCCTGCACGGAGATCTTCGGCCCGTAGAAGGCGGCGCCGCCCGGGTCCATCACCAGGTCCAGGCCCTGCTTCTCGGCGGCCTCGCGCAGCGCCTCGGTGGCCTGCTCCCAATTCTCGTCCGAGCCGATGAACTTCTCCGGGTCCTTGGTGGACAGCTCCAGGTAGAAGTCCTCCAGGCCGTAGTCGCGCAGCAGGTTCAGCACGAACGTGAGCAGCGAGTCCAGTTCGTCGGCCATCTGCTCGCGGGTGCAGTAGATGTGCGCGTCGTCCTGGGTGAAGCCGCGGGCGCGGGTGAGGCCGTGCACGACGCCCGACTTCTCGTAGCGGTAGACCGTCCCGAACTCGAAGAGGCGGAGCGGAAGTTCACGGTACGAGCGGCCCCGCGCGTCGAAGATCAGGTTGTGCATGGGGCAGTTCATGGGCTTGAGGTAGTAGTCCACGCCCTCGTCGAGCTGCATGGGCGGGTACATGCCCTCGGCGTACCAGTCGAGGTGGCCCGACTTCTCGAACAGCTTCCCCTTGGTCGCGTGCGGGGTGTAGACGAACTCGTAGTCCGCCTCCTCGTGCCGCTTGCGCGAGTAGTCCTCCATGACCCGGCGGATGATGCCGCCCTTGGGGTGGAAGACGGCGAGGCCCGAGCCGATGTCCTCCGGGATGGAGAACAGGTCCAGCTCGGAGCCGAGCTTGCGGTGGTCGCGCTTCTCGGCCTCGGCGAGGAAGTCCAGATATGCCTTCAGCTCGTCCTTCGACGGCCAGGCGGTGCCGTAGATGCGCTGGAGCTGCTTGTTCTTCTCGCTGCCGCGCCAGTACGCCGCGGCCGAGCGCATCAGCTTGAACGCGGGGATGACGCGGGTGGTCGGCAGATGCGGGCCGCGGCACAGGTCCTTCCAGCACAGCTCGCCGGACTTGGCGTCGAGGTTGTCGTAGATCGTCAGCTCGCCGGCTCCGACCTCGGCGGACGCGCCCTCGGCGGCGTCCGCGGCCGAGCCCTTGAGACCGATCAGCTCCAGCTTGTACGGCTCCCCGGACAGCTCCTCGCGGGCGTCCTCGTCGGAGACCGCGCGGCGCGAGAAACGCTGGCCGCGCTTGACGATCTCCTGCATCTTCTTCTCGATGCGCTTGAGGTCGTCCGGCTGGAACGGGGTCTCCACGTCGAAGTCGTAGTAGAAGCCGTCCTTGACGGGCGGGCCGATGCCGAGCTTGGCCTCGGGGAACAGCTCCTGCACCGCCTGCGCCATCACATGCGCGGTGGAGTGGCGGAGGATGTTCAGACCGTCGTCGGAGGAGACGAGGACCGGCTCGACGAGATCGCCGTCGGCCACCTCGTACGCCAGGTCCTTGAGGGCCGCGACCCCGCCCGAGGGGGCGACGCGGGCGGCCACGACGCTGCGGTCGCCGCCGAGGATCTCCGCCGCCGTCGTGCCCGTGGTCACCACGCGCTCTTCCCGCTCGGAATCGCGTTGGATGATCACACGGACGTCTGACACCGGACTCTCCTGACTGTGGGTGCTGCCGCAGCGGACACTGCGCGCCTGAATCGTACCGAGCCGTGCGGGGGCGACGCGAAAATGCTGCCCGCCGCCTACCGTGACCGGTATGGCCAACGACTGGAACAACGAGCTCGTCGATCAGCTCGCATGGCACTGGCGGAACCAGCTGCGCCCGCGCCTGGACGGGCTGTCCGACGACGAGTACTTCTGGGAGCCGGTGCCCGGCTGCTGGAACGTGCGACCCAGGGGTGAATCCACCGCCCCGATCGCCGTCGGCGGCGGCGCGTACACGATCGACTTCGCCTTCCCCGAGCCCGACCCGTCGCCGGTGACCACGATCGCCTGGCGGCTCGGCCACATCCTCGTCGGGGTCCTCGGCGCGCGCGTGGCCTCCCACTTCGGCGGCCCGCCCGTCGGCTACGAGTCCTACGACTACCCCGCCACCGCCGACGACGCCCTGGCCCGGCTCGACGAAGGGTACGCGGCGTGGACGGCCGGCGTGCGCGGCCTCGGGGAGGAAGGCCTGGAGCGCGCCTGCGGCCCGGCCGAAGGACCGTACGCGGAGCGGACGATGACGGCCCTCGTGCTGCACATCAACCGCGAGATGATCCACCACGGGGCGGAACTGGCGCTGCTGCGCGACCTCTACCGGCACCGGAAGTCCGGCATCTTCTAGAGCGCGGGGCCCGTTCCGGAGCGCGGGGTCCGGTTCCGGAGCGCGGGGTCCGGTTCCGGAGCGCGGCTTCGATCTCCGGAGCGCGCGCACCCGTGCCGCGCCGTCGGCCCTTACTCCTCCCCGCCGCACGCGCCCTCGAAGAAGTCCAGGTTCTCGTGGAGGGACTTGAGCAGCCGGTCCCGCTCCGCCTCGTCCACCTGCACCGGCACCACACCCTCCGCACCGGTGAGCCGGCGGAACCCGCCCCGGCTCTCCAGCCGGCCGCTCACCCGGACCGGCAGACCGACCAGGTGCGCCTGCCCGGCGATCCGGTACGCCTCCTCGTCCAGCGTCATCCGCACCTGCGGCACGTCCGCCCCGGCGAGCACCCGCAGCCGTACGCTCCCGGGCCCCGTGGGCGCCGAACGCCGCATCCGCACCACCGCGCCCGTGATCCGTACCGGCACGGACGGCTCCTGCCGTACGTACCGCGCGCCCGCCTCGCGCAGGGCCGGCAGGTCGCCGGGCGAGAACTCCACCGGCTCCGGGGTGTCCGCGAACCCCTGCGGCGCACCCGCTGCCGGTGCCCATTCCACGGCCAGCCGGATCCCCTCCGAGCCCCGGACGAGCGCCACGACCGCTTCGGTCAGCTCCCGGCTGACCCCGAGTCCGACGGCGGCGTCGAAGGCCTCCATACCGCCGGTGGCGCGCTGGTAGTCGGCCGCGTCGCGGGCGGCGTGCAGGGCGCGCAGCAGGCCGGCGGCCGCGGCGCGGCCGCGCTCGACCGGCACGAACACGGTGAGCCGGCGGCCGTTGCCCGGCTCCGGCCCGACCCGTACGTGCTCGAGGGCGGCCTCCGCGTGCCGCCGGTGCCGCGCACCGTGGTAGCCGGCCCGCCCCCGCGCGGCGAGTGCCCCGGCGATCAGCATCTCCCGTGCCCCCGACCGGAGTTGCTCCTGCGCGGGCCAGGCCCCGCCTGCGCCGCCGGACAGCGGAACGTCCCGCCACCACCGGATCTCGTCGCTCGGCACGGTGAGCCCCATGAGGACGTCGCGGGCGGACGGGGCGGCGCTGCGGGCCAGGGCCATGAGGGCTTCGGCGATCAGGTCCCCGCTGTCGGGGAAGGCGCGGCTCTCCGGCACCAGCAGGCTGGTGCCGGCCGACGCGGGACCGGGCGGCGTCCAGCGTGCGTAGCGGCCGGGCTCGCCTCCGCGCCGCTGCCAGCCGTGACGGCCGAGCAGCGTGCCGAGCACGGAGGGGTCGACCCGTTCCGGGGCCGGCCCGCCGGCCCCGGAGGGACCGTCGGACTCATCGGGGTGAGGGTGTACGGACTCGCGGGGGTGCGGGCGAACGGACCTGTCGGACGGCCGGTGCATCACGGTCTCCCTCCCACCCCGACCCGGGTCATGATCTCGCAGAGGGCTCGGTCGTCGAAGATCCGCGTCGTCGGAATCCGCACCGTGGTCCTGCGCTTGCCCGTCACCCGGTGCCCCGCCAGATTGATCCAGTAACAGCAGTGGCGGAGTTCGAGACGGTCATGGGACGCGCGCAGCCATTCCTCGGGTGTGCGCGGCACGAGCATCACCACGAGGATCTTGTGCACCGACACCGGAGTTCGGGCGAGCTTCACCAAGTGCTCGTTGTCGAGCGTGAAGGAGAACGACGCCCCGGGCGGGCGCGGCGCTATTTGATAGGTGCATTTGAGCTGCACTTTGATGGTCACTTCGTCGTCCACCGCATGGCCCGGCGCAATGTGGCTCACGTGCCAGTCGATTCCGTTGTCGGGAAAGGGCTGCGCGAGCGAGCAGCCCGCCGCGGCAGCGACCGCGTGGAGATAGCCCACCTGGATCGTCTCCATGCAGGCAGTGGTGGCCAGTCCGCCGCGCAGCGGTGCTAACCGCTCCGGCAGCAGCCCCCCTTGTTCGGGCTGCGCGAGCGTCATGTGCGAAAAGCCTTCCGGGCCTTGTCGTGGTGAATCCCCGTTGTGCGGACCGGATGACTTTCGAACGGTCCGTCAATTGTGTTGTCTCCGCCCCGCGTACGCCGCAAACAGCCCGGGTATCACCAGCTCGGACAGAGGGTCTCCATTCCGATCCACCGGTATCGCGCGAGGAGTTTGACATGTCGTGCTGGTTCGAGGGACCGCTCGCCGCATTCGACACCGAGACAACGGGAATCGACGTCGAGCAGGACCGCATTGTCTCCGCCGCCCTGGTGGTGCAGAGCTCCTCGGGAGCGGTGCCGCGCATCTACCGGTGGCTGGTGAATCCGGGAGTTCCGATACCCGAGGAGGCCGTCGCCGTGCACGGCCTGACGGAGGATCATCTGAACCGCGAGGGCCGCTGGCCCGCGCCGGTGATGGAGGAGGTGGCGCGGGCACTGGCCGCCCAGGCGGCGGCGGGCACCCCCCTGGTCATCATGAACGCACCGTTCGATCTGACGCTCCTCGACCGGGAGTTGAGACGGCACCGGGCCAAGTCCCTCGCGGACTACCTGGGCTGCTCACCGATGTGCGTGCTCGACCCCCGGGTCCTCGACAAGTACCTGGACCGCTACCGCAAGGGCCGCCGCACCCTCACCGACCTGTGCGAGCACTACGGCGTGACGCTGACGGCCGCCCACGACGCGGCAGCCGACGCCGTGGGCGCGCTGGAGGTCGTACGGGCCCTGTGCCTGCGGTTCGGGCCGCGGCTGGAGGAGCTGAGCCCGGCCGAGCTGCACGCCCGGCAGGCGGTCTGGCACGCGGCGCAGGCGCGGGGGCTGCAGTCGTGGTTCGCACGCAACGGCATGGAGGAGGCGGTCGATCCCGCGTGGCCGCTGCGCCCGGACCTGCCGGCCGCGGCGTAGGGACGACGGCACTGCGGGGCTCGCCGGCCGGCGGCCCGTGTGCACCAAGGACGAAGGCCGGGCTGCCTGTTGGCGTCCCGGCCTTGTAGAGGTGTGGGCGATACTGGGTTCGAACCAGTGACCTCTTCGGTGTGAACGAAGCGCTCTCCCGCTGAGCTAATCGCCCCCTGTGCCGGGGGCGTCCCCTGCGGCACGGCCAGAACCATACCGTGCCCAGGAGAGTTCCATCAAACGACATCCGGGGGCCGTGGCGCGGTCCGCGGAGGCCGGGGGCAGCCGCCCCACGGCACCGGTCTCAAGGGCGTGACAGGCGGACCGGCCGGACGGGACGGACCGGACGGGGAACGGGCGACGGGCTCCGCGACCGGGCCCGGGGCCACCAGTCGCGCAGGGCACCCCGTACTCAACGGATCTGAGTACGCGTACCCATGCCCGGGCCGTGTGGCGGCCACCACACTCCGGGGCATGAACAACGTGCCCCCGGCTCTGCCGCCCGCCGCCGAGCTCCACCAGCTCGAACTCACGCTGGCCCGGGTGGAGTCGCATCGCGCCTGGTTGCTCACGCGCAGGGCCCAACTGCTCGACCAGCTACGGCAGTACGGCCCCGGTGCCGCTCCCCCGCCCTCCTGGGGGCCGCCGCCCGGCCCCTGGTCCGCGCCGCGGAGCCCCGGCGCCGGACCGACGTCGAGGCGGGAGACCCGGCCGCCGACCGTCCAGAACGTGCTCCTCGCCCTCGGCGGCGTGCTCCTGGCCGTCGCCGTGACCGCCTTCACGGTCGTGAGCTGGGGACACATGGGCATCGGTGGCCGCGCCGCCGTGCTCGGCGCGCTCACGCTGGGCGCCATGGGAACGCCCGCCCTCCTGCTGCGCCGTGCGCTGCGGTCCACCGCGGAAGCCGTGGCGGGCATCGGACTGGTCCTCCTGCTTCTCGACGCGTACGCCCTGCACCAGGTGGCACTGGCGGACACCGATCCCGCGGGCTACGCGGCGCTCGCGACCGCCGCTGTGGCCGCGATCTGGGGCGGGTACGGCCTGTGGCTGCGACGGCCGCCGTTCGCGGGGGCCGGTGACGGCTCCGGTCCGGACACGCTCGCCGGGACGCGGGGGCTCCTGCTGCCGCTGCCCGTCGCCGTAGTCATGGCACAACTGCCGCTGTTCCTCACGGCGGTGGCGGCCGGGGCCGGTCCTCTGGGCTTCGCCTCGGCGCTTCTCGCGACGGCGACGGCCGACCTCGCACTCGTCCTCCCCCTCCGCGAGCGAGCCGCACGACGTGCCGTACGGCTGACCGCGTCCGTCTCGGCCTCCGTCACGGGCGTCCTCGGGGCGGTGATCGCGGCGGGGGTGTCGGTGACGACGACCGATCCGCTCCGGACGGCACAGGCCGCGGGGTTGCTGCTCGTCGCGGCCGCGCTCGGCGTGACGGCCGCGTGGCCCCGTACGGGCAGGCCCTCCACCGACGACGTCGACGCACCGGTAACGGCGCCCGAGGACCGGACACCGGCCGGTGCCACCACCGGCGGCTGGGCCACCGACCCTCTCGTCTCCGCGCTCGGCGCCGTCGCGCGTGCCTGGCCCGCGGCAGCGGGCGGGCTGGCCCTTGTCACCGCGGTCGGCGGACTGCTGCGGACCGCCCTGCCCGCGTCGTGGTCGGTCCTCGGCTACGTGCTGTGCGGCGCCGGCGTGCTGGCCGCCACCCGGTTCCTGGCCGCGCGGACGGCGGTGGCCTCCGGGCTGTCGGCGGCAGCGGGCCTCGTGTACGCGGGCGCGGCGCTCTGGACCCTGCCGTCCGTCGCGGTGGCCGTCCTGGCGCCGGTGACGTGGAGCGGTGCGGTCTGGTCCGGCGCGCCCTCCGGGGCGCGGGACGCGCTCGCCTCCGACGCCACCTCGGGTGTCGCCCTGGGCTGGCCGGGCACGGGCGCCGTGCCGGCCGTCCTGGCGGTCGTCGCCATCACGGCCATGGCGCTCCACCGGCGGGCGCCGGCCGGGCGCACCGCGGCCGTGGTCGCGGCGGTCGTCACCTGGTGTGCCGTCGGCGCCGTCCTGCCGGTCGCCCTCGACCTCCCGCATCCGGTCGCCGTGGCCCTGCTGGTGGCACAGGCCGGAGTGCTGCTCGTGGCCTCGGTGACGCTGGCCTCCGCGCACCACGTCGCGGCGGACGCCGACGTGACGGATGCCGCCGCATTCAGGGAGGGCAGTGCGTCACCGTCCGCCGCGGACGAACCGGTCGCCTCCGGCCCCCGGCCCGCCTCCTCGCCCCCCGACCCGTCCCACGGGGCGGGGAAGGACGCGGCCTCGCTCGCCGCACTGCTGTGCGCCGTCGTCATGACGCTGATGGCCGCCTTCTGGAGCCTGGCGGAGCAGTCGGTGACCCTCGGCACCCTCGGCGGTCTCCTCGTCGTCCACGCGGCAGCCTCGGCCGCCGGCCGCTCCGTACGGCAACGGGTCACGGCGGCCGTCGCGACCGCCTGCACCGTGGCCCTCACCGTCGCCGTGTGTGCCGCCGTGGATCTCCCGCCGCGGCGGACCGCGTTCGCCGTCCTCGCCGTCGCCGCGTCCGCCGCCTTCGTCGCGGCCCGGCTGCGGGCCCTGCCCGCCGGCCTCGCCGTCGAGTGCACCGGCTACGCCGCACTGCTCCTCGCGACCGGCCTGGCCGCGCGGGACCTCCCCACCCTCGCCTCGGTCCTGGCACTCGCCGGTGTCGTCGTGTCGGGCACGGCCCTGCGCCCGGACCGCCGGGCCGCGGGCCACGCCGCGGCAGCGCTGTTCGTCCTCGCGTCCTGGGCCAGGCTCGCGGGGTGGGACGTGGCGGCTCCCGAGGCGTACACCATGCCGGTGAGCGCCGCCGCGCTGTTCGTCGGCGTCCGCAGGCACCGCCAGGACCCGTCGGTGTCCTCCTGGGCGGCGTACGGCCCGGGCCTGGGCGCGACGCTGCTGCCGAGCCTCATGGCGGCCTGGGACGACACGCACTGGATGCGGCCTCTGCTGCTCGGACTGGGCGCGCTGGCCGTGACGCTCCACGGCGCCCACCGGCGGCTCCGGGCGCCTCTGCTGCTCGGCGGCACGGTCCTGGCGCTGGTGGCCCTCCACGAGCTGGCCCCGTACATCGTGCAGGTCGTGGACGCCCTCCCCCGCTGGCTCCCGCCGGCGCTCGCGGGCCTGCTCCTGCTGGGCACCGGGGCGACGTACGAGCACCGGCTGCGTGACGCGCGGAAAATCCGCGATGCGCTGGGCCGAATGCGGTAATTCCGGGAACAGGTTCCGGCCCGCCGGATCCGGAAAACACCGAGGGCCGGAGGCTCGAAGCCTCCGGCCCTCGGCCGGTGTGGGCGATACTGGGTTCGAACCAGTGACCTCTTCGGTGTGAACGAAGCGCTCTCCCGCTGAGCTAATCGCCCGGGCGCAGGGCACAGATTACCCCATGTCAGAGGGTGCCCATGACCATCTGCGCGTCAGCGGGCGACATGCCACGGCATCATCAGGCCGTAGTTGGCGATGTACACCGCGACACCGCCGGCGATGATCGCCAGGCCGATCGCGGTCAGGATGATGTTGCGCCGCCGCACCCTCGGATCGAGCGCCCTGTGAGCGGCTTCGGTCACTTTCCGTTTCGTCCAGCGCAGCACGAGCTGGGCCCAGACGAACTCGGTCGCCCAGATCGCCATGCCCGCGAAGATCACCAGCCAGCCGGGGCCGGGGAGCGGCAGCATGATCACGCCACCCGCCACGACGGCGAGACCGACCAGGAAAACGCCCACCTGCCAGCTCAGATGCAGCGGCTTGGATGCCTTGATGAACTGCGGAGCCTTCGACCCGAGCTGTCCGCCGACAGCCGTCGCACCGGTCCCCGTCATGGCATCACCCGTCATACCGTCCCCCGTCGGGCCGGTGGCCGCCACTCCGGCAGCCTCCTGCCGCTCGTCACTCTCCGCATTCATACGACCCAACGTACCCGACGGAGAAGCGTCACCGGAATGGGCGCCGAGGATGATCAGGAACTCCGCCATTCGGGGTACCTGAACAACCTCAAAACGGGCAGAGGGGTTTACAACGACACCGTAGGTGGCATGTCGATTTCGCCGACGTGCGAATCCCCGAGCGCACACTGAGCGAAAGGCCTTGGCGCTTATGAACACCACGGTCAGCTGCGAGCTGCACCTGCGCCTCGTTGTGTCGAGCGAATCCTCCCTGCCCGTCCCAGCGGGTCTGCGGTATGACACGGCCGATCCTTACGCCGTGCACGCCACCTTTCACACCGGAGCCGAGGAGACCGTCGAGTGGGTGTTCGCCCGCGACCTCCTCGCCGAGGGACTGCACCGGCCGACCGGCACCGGAGATGTCCGGGTCTGGCCGTCCCGCAGCCATGGCCAGGGCGTGGTCTGCATCGCCCTGAGCTCCCCGGAAGGTGAGGCGCTGCTCGAGGCCCCGGCGCGGGCGCTGGAATCGTTCCTCAAGCGGACGGACGCCGCCGTCCCGCCCGGCACCGAGCACCGCCACTTCGACCTCGATACCGAGCTCTCCCACATCCTGGCCGAAAGCTGAGCCGGGGAACACCGGAGAGGCACCGCAGGGACCAACCGCCCCGAACCGCTCACAGCCCGTAGCCGTCCGACTCGGGGAGACGGCGCGAGCCCGGAACACCGCACACAGCAGCCAGCCACCGGCGTCTTCGCCGCGGATCGCACCCGCGACGAAGGCGCCGCTGCGTTGCGGGCGCTAGAGTCGGCCACCATCCGGAGCCGCACACACGCGCGGAACCGGCAGCGAAGCCGACCACCGGCCAGGGAGCGAACCGTGCTGATCAACCACGACACCCGGTGCGCGCTCGAATCGGTCGTCGATCTCGTGAACACGGTCCCCGAGGGCGAGGAGCCCGACGCGCTCCCCGACGTCGCGGCCCTGCGGGGCTTCGTCGAGCGCCACACCATCAGCGACGTCGGACGGCTCGGTGATCACGATCTGGAGGCCGTACGGGCGGTGCGCGGCCTCTTCGCCGAGGTCTTCGCCTCCGAGGACACCCGGGAGGCCGCGGAGCTGCTCAACAAGATGGTCGCCGGGGCGGGCACCACGCCCCGCCTGACGGACCACGACGGCTACGACTGGCACGTGCACTACTTCGCGCCCGGCGCGTCCCTCGCCGACCATCTGGCGGCCGACGGGGGCATGGCTCTGGCCTTCCTCGTCGTCGCGGGCGAGCAGGAGCGTCTGCGGCGCTGCGAGGCCCCGGACTGCCGGCGGGCCTTCGTGGACCTCTCCCGGAACCGCTCGCGGCGCTACTGCGACAGCCGGACCTGCGGCAACCGTCTGCACGTGGCCGCCTACCGGGCGCGGCGCCGCGAGGCCGCGGACTGATCCGGCGGGCCGCCGGTGCGGCGGACACGGCCCGCGTCACCACGGGTACAGGTCGTAGAGCGCGGTGAACAGCAGCAGGGCACCGATCACCGCGAGGAAGAGCATCAGCGGGGGCTGGGACAGCGCGAACAGGCAGCCGCGCGGCTCGGCGCCGGATTCTCCTGTGCCGTGGGACAGATGGGCTGTTCCGTGGGACAGGGACGGGTCGGCGCCCGGGGTGGCGAGGTCGTCGTTCATCTCCCGCCGATGATGGCGCAGCGGCGAGCCCGCCCATGCTCAACACGCGCAATTTTCAGGGGACTTCGTCCTGATCTGACAGTTCCTGTCAGATCCCGTGCTTCTTCAGGATCGCCTCGATGTCCTCGAAATCGTCGAGGCCGTCGGACCGCCCCTTCTTCGCCTTCGGCGCGGGCTGTGCCGCCTTGCGTCCGGGCCCCACCGCGGGAGCCGACGCCGCCGGCTCAACCCCGGGCCGTCCCTCCGTGCCCTGAGGCGCGCCGCGCCCCGTGCGCCGCCCCGCGACCCTGGCGATCATGAAGAGCACCACGGAGACGGCGAGAACGGCGAAGCCCGCCCACACCGTCGGCTTGAACACCAGGTCGGCGGCCCAGTCCCCGACGGCCCGCCCCACCTTCCCGCCCAGCTGGGCCAGGCCCGCCATGGCCAGCCCCACCGGGACCAGCGCGAAGGCGGCGATCCGCGTCGCGCGCGCGTAGCGACGCCGGTACGCCGTGAGGATCGCGATCGCGAGACCCGCGGCGGACAGCGCCACGCATACGGTCGTGGTCAGCATGGCGCAAGCACTCCCATCCCCGTCGTGGTGTTCCGCCCTCCATCCTGCACCGCGGCGCCGACAGCGGCCATGCCCCGCGGGCCCCTTCAGGGACATCTCCGGGACACGGTCCTTCCCAGGTCCCGGTCCGGCGCCGTCACCGCCTCCTGCGAGACTGTCCGCCATGAGCAACGCCACCCCGAACGGTCCCGTCGTCCTCGACATCTGGTGCGAACTGCAGTGCCCGGACTGC
This sequence comes from Streptomyces sp. NPDC047108, assembly GCF_040643575.1. Lineage (NCBI taxonomy): Bacteria > Bacillati > Actinomycetota > Actinomycetes > Kitasatosporales > Streptomycetaceae > Streptomyces > Streptomyces sp. NPDC047108. The sequence goes on along the minus strand of NZ_JBEYUP010000004.1, from coordinate 288,365 downwards.
CGCGCCGCCCTGGACGACCTGCACGCCCTGCGCGAGCGCTACGGCGACGCGCTCGAGCTGCGTCTGCGCCACTTCCCCCTGGAGAAGCACCGGCACGCCTATGCGGCGGCCCAGGCCGCGGAGGAGGCAGCGGCGCAGGGGCAGGGATGGGCGTACGTCGAGGCGGTGCTCGCGCGTACGGAGGAGCTCGCGGCACGCGGCGAGCCGCTGCTCGTGGAGGTGGCGGGCCAACTGGGCCTGGACGCCGAGGAGATGGACACCGCGCTGATCGACGGACGCCACATGCTGATCGTGGACGCCGACCAGGCGGAGGGGAAGGCGATCGGGGTGACGGGCACCCCCACGTACATGATCGACGGGGAGCGCTTCGACGGCGGGAAGAGCCAGGAGGGGCTGCGGTCACGGATCGTGGAGATCGCGGACCGGCTCCTGGGCCGCTGATCCCCCGCCGCCGGGCCGGATCCGCGGCGGACCGCGACGCTCAGATCAGGGACTTCCAGAGGTGGCGCCGGGTCGTCGCGTAGCCCAGCGACGCGTACAGCCGCAGTGCCGGGGTGTTGCCCGCGAAGACGTTCAGGCCCAGCCGGTCGGCGCCCGCTACCCGGCACTCCTGCTCGGCGGCGAGCATCAGCGACCGCCCGTGGCCGTTCCCCCGGTGCCGCTCGGCGACCTCGACCTCGAAGACGAAGCCGTCCATGTCGCCGGGCAGGGTGTCCGCGAGCGAGACCCAGAGGGTGCCGACGTCCTCCCCGCCGTGGGACAGGACGCGCAGCAGGGCCGCGGCGGTGTCGATCCCGTCCGGCAGCAGGGCCGCGTGATCGGCTTCGGCCTTGGCCCGCGCCTCCTCCTCGGCCATGCCCCGGTCGATCCAGCTCTGCGCGTACGTGCGCCGGGCGTTGGCGCTCCAGACCCCGAACTCCCCTGCCGTCATGGGGCGTACGGCGCTGCCGTCGGGTAGCGGGGACGGCCGGTCGGGCACGCGCTTGACCATGTTCCGGTTGCGCTCGATGTATCCGAGCGCGGCGGCCAGGCGCAGCGCCACCTCCGCGGACTCCGGGATCGTGGCCTCCACGCGGCGGCAGCCCCAGCCGCGCAGGACCTCCTCCGCGGCGAGCGCGGCGACGGTGGCGCGGCCGCGCCGCCGGTCGGGCACCTCGATCCGCAGATCCACGATCCGGCCCACCGCCGGACCGAATCTGCCGTCCGTGGAGAGCCCGGTCGTGCCGACGCGACGGCCGTTGACGCAGACCTCGTAGTCACGGGACCGCATCCCGTCCGCGCCGTGCCGGTCCGGCCCCGTGGGCCGCAGGGTCGTGGTCATCAGAGGTGTTCTACCCCGCGCCAGGTCCTGCCGTCACCCGTTTTGACAGCGCACAGGCCTACCGGGGCTCGCCCGCGCACACCGCTCAGCGCGGGTCGAAGTCCTCGGCCGACCGCTCGTAGAAGATCCGCATCGCCTTGGCGGTGACCGGCCCGTGCGCACCGGGCAGCTCGCGGTCGTCGAGGCGGTGCACGGCCTGGACGTCGCGGAGGCTGGACGTCACGAACACCTCGTCCGCCCGCCGCAGGACGTCGAACGGCAGGTCCGTCTCCTTCGCGCCGGCCCAGTCGACGACCAGCGCGCGGGTGATGCCGGCGAGGCAGCCGGAGGCGAGCGTCGGGGTGAGGAGTTCACCGTCGACGACCACGAACACATTGGCGCCGGTGCCCTCGCAGAGCAGACCGGCGTTGTTGGCCATGAGTGCCTCGGTGGCCCCGTGCTCCCGCGCCCGGGCGAGCGCGACGACGTTCTCGCCGTAGGAGGTGGTCTTCAGGCCGGCCAGGGCACCGTTCTCGTTACGGGTCCAGGGCACGGTCACGACGGCCGTGCTGTCGGGCCTGGGCTTCGTGGCGTCCAGGGCGACGACCAGCGTGGCCGGGGCGGTGCCCCGGTCCGAGCCCAGCGGCGAGACCCCGCCGGTGTATGTGATGCGCAGCCGGGCCAGGGGAACCGGTTCGGCCACGAGCACCTCCTCGCAGCCCCGCCGCACCTCGTCCAGGTCGGGTTCCGGCAGCCCGAGCCCGCGGGCGGAGCGCGCGAGCCGCTGGAGGTGCCGGGTCAGGGCGAAGGCCCGCCCTCCGACCGCCTTGACCGTTTCGAAGACGCCGTCGCCGACCGTCAGCCCGTGATCGAGCACGGACACACGGGCCGTCTCGACGTCCCGGATGCTCCCGTCGAGCCAGATCCTCATCGTCGTGTCCTCCCGGACTCCTCGTACGTTCCCGACGCTACCGCGAGCAGCCGTGAAGCCTTCAGTTCTGTCTCCTCCCACTCGCGCTCCGGATCCGAGCCCCAGGTGATCCCGGCACCGGTGCCGAAGCACAGGACGGGGCCACCGGGCTCCGTGCGGTCGATCCAGAAGGTCCGGATCCCGACGGCCAGCTCGCCCGTACCGCGATCCGCGTCGACCCAGCCGATGCCGCCGCAGTAGGGGCCGCGGGGAACGGGTTCGAGCGCGTCGATGATGCGCAGGGCGCTGGACTTGGGAGCGCCGGTGACCGAGCCGGGGGGAAACGTTTTGGCAAGCAACTCGGCCCAGCCCGCGCCCTCGTCCAGCTCACCGCGCACGGTGGAGACCAGGTGCACCAGACCCGGGTGCCGCTCGACGGCGCAGAGCGCCGGGACCGTGACCGAGCCGGTGGCGCAGACGCGGCCCAGGTCGTTGCGGACCAGGTCCACGATCATCACGTTCTCCGCGCGGTCCTTGTCCAGCAGGTCCGCCGGGGTGCGCCCCGTGCCCTTGATCGGGCCCGACTCCACGACCCGCCCCGCCCTCCGCAGATACAGCTCGGGCGAGGCGGTGGCCACCTCCACGCCGTGCGCGGGCAGTCGGACCGTACCCGCGTACGGGGCCGGGTTCCCGCGCGCGAGGAGCGCGGTGAGCGCGTCGACGTCCGCCGCCGCGGGGTCGGGCAGCGGAGCGGACAGCACACGGCAGAGGTTCGCCTGATAGACCTCGCCCGCGGCGATGTGCTCGCGAATCCGCCGCACACCGGCCGTGTACGCGGCGCGGTCGAGCGAGGACGACCAGTCGCCGGGGGCGGGGGCGGCCCACGCCCCCGGTACGGCCGCGGGCACGGGCTCGCGCCGTACGTCCCCGAAGCGCGCGCAGACCAGCTGCCCCTCGAAGTCCGCGACCACCGCCCAGAAGCCCGTCGAGTCCAGCGCTGCGGGGTCGCTGGTGACATCGCGCAGGTCAGCGGCGACAAGATCCCCGAAGCGGGCGAGAGGTGGGAGGTCGTGCACGGCTGTGAGTCTAGGGTGGCGCGGCGCGCGGCCTGGGCGGGGCACCGCCGGCCCCGCGCGGACGGGACCTGCGCGCGGCGCCGGCGGGACGGCATCCCGGGCCGGTCGCGCGGGACGTCGAACGGGATGCCACCAGGGTGCCGTGTGCGGACCCCGGGAGGTCCTGAGCGCGGATGTCCGGGAGCCGAGGGGCACAGGTGCGGCGAGCCGAGCGCAGCACGCTGGGCAAACGGAATTTGAGCTGGCCCAGGAATCCGCTAAAGTTCAACACGTCGCCGGGACGCGGATGCGCCCCGGGGGCTCGGAGCACCTCCCGGACGAACTCCGGGGGAGGCACCTGCGGACGTGGCTCAGTTGGTAGAGCATCACCTTGCCAAGGTGAGGGTCGCGAGTTCGAATCTCGTCGTCCGCTCGGCGTGGGGGATCACCCGAACCCTCACAGTGGTGGAGTGGCCGAGAGGCGAGGCAACGGCCTGCAAAGCCGTCTACACGGGTTCAAATCCCGTCTCCACCTCCACGGACGATTAGCTCAGCGGGAGAGCGCTTCCCTGACACGGAAGAGGTCACTGGTTCAATCCCAGTATCGTCCACTGGTCCGCAGGACCTTCCCTCCACGGAGGGCAGGGATCGCAAGGACCTCGCCCCGGCAGCAGGCCGGGGGCCCCGGCGCGATTAGCTCAGCGGGAGAGCGCTTCCCTGACACGGAAGAGGTCACTGGTTCAATCCCAGTATCGCGCACGCACCAACTGCCGTACTACGGTCCGTAGTACGGCAGTGCGGCGCAGAGAGCAGTACCGAGTGCAGAGCAGTACCGCGGACGATTAGCTCAGCGGGAGAGCGCTTCCCTGACACGGAAGAGGTCACTGGTTCAATCCCAGTATCGTCCACACGAAGGCCGGGGCCGGAGCGTTGAAGCTCCGGCCCCGGCTTGTGCGTTCAGCCCTCTTCAGGGAGAGACGCAGCCCCCTCAGGAAGAACGGCCCCTCAGGACGAGAAGAGCATCCGTCCGAAGCCCCGTTGACGGTGGCCGTGGTGGCCATGACCGTGCTGCCCGTGGTGAGGGGCGCCCCAAGCGGGAGCCGCCGGGTAGGCCTGCGGGGCGGGCGGGGCGGGCGGCGCCTGCTGCGACCACTGCGACTCGAGCCGGGTCAGCGACTCCAGCTCCCCGTAGTCGAGGAAGATCCCCCGGCACCCGCTGCACTGCTCGATCTGCACGCCGTTGCGGTTGTACGTATGCATCGGCGCATGACACTTGGGACACTGCATGCTCGGCTCAGCTCCTCGCCGTCGGACGTCGAACTGCCGGGAAATTCTGCCCGGCAGCACATGCTTCACGCTACGTACTGACGCAAGACGACATGTCTCCGGATCCCAGTTCCGCGATCCGGACACAGCCGTCGACCAGCGCCTCCTCGTCCTCGTCAGGGGCGCGGCCCTCGGCGGCGGCCCTGGCGAGGGCGAGCGCGGCCGTCTGGACGGTCAACGCGCGGGCCGGGACGTCCAGTTGGGGCCAGGGGTCGCCCTCCGGCCGCACGGCCGGTCCCCCGGCGCGGCGGTAGGCGTCCAGGAAGCGCTGCCAGACCTCGGGCGCGAGAAACCCGACCGCGAACCAGGCGGCGGGACGGGCCAGGTCCCACGCGGGGTCGCCGATGCCGAGATCGTCGACGTCGATCAGCAGCCAGGGGCCATCGGGGGCGGGATGCCGGACGAGCTGGCCCAGATGCCAGTCGCCGTGGCAGAGGCCACGGCTTCCGACGGGGGTGGCTCCGGGGGTGGTGCCGCCCCCGCGGGGTGCGGTGTCGGTGGCGTGAGGCGCCTCGTCGCGGGCCCAGGGCGGCAGGCCGCGCCAGGCGCGCCGGACGGCGTCGCGAGCGGCGGGGCTCACCGGGGCCGCCTCCGCCAGCCGGGCCACGGCCCGGGCGACCTTGGCGGGTCCGCCCATCGGCGGTAGGGGTCCGCCGATGGGCGCTGCGGTTCGGTCGATGGCCGGTACGGGTCCGCCGATGGGCCCTGCGGTTCCGCGGGTGGGCGGTACGGGGCCGGGCAGGGCGAGTTCGGCGGGCGGGGTGGAGTGCAGCCGCGCGAGGAGGGTTGCCGCCTCCTCCCACGGGGCCGCGGCCGGGTCGTCCGGGGCGACGGGACGACCCATGGGCCAGAGGCTGGCCGGACGTCCGTCGTGGAGTCGGCCGAGCAGTCCGCCGTCGCCCGCGACGGGCAACGGTGGGAGCAGCACGCCGCGGAGCCGTGGGTGGGCGGCGACGTGGAGCCGTGCGGCGAGCGCGGCGGGGTCCGTGCCGGGGGCGTGCGCCTTGGAGACGACGTCCCCGATCCGTATGACGGTGCCGTCGGGGCGGTCGGCGAGGACGACCGGCTCCGGGGTGGGACGCGGGTGCGGGATCTTGGCCGCGGGTTCGGGAGTGCCGGTGGGCGCGTGTGTGGCGGAGGCCTGTGTGACGGGGGCCCGTGTGGCCCATTGCTGCAGTTCCTCGGCGATCGGTGTCTGGTGCATGGCTCCCCCTGTCCCGCTCTTCCCCTGTCCCGCTCTCCTCCGGGGTCGGATCCTACGGCCGGTGGGGGGGTGGGTGCGCTCTGTCCGGTGGGTGGGTCAGGGGCGGTGCGGGACAGTCCCTCCGGGGCTGCATGATTTACGGGCCGGCGCCCCTCTCGATTCCGTCTGCGGCCCGGCCGTCAGCCGGCCCACAAATCACGCTCTACGCCCCTTGCCGGGACCATCCCACCCCACCCCTTCCCCGCCGCCCGCGACCACCCCGAGTCCATCTCCAAGATCCGGTCCGCAGGGGCGGCGATCCTCCGAGAGCAGCCCGGATGCGGGCAGCGGCCGGTGCCAACCAACAGGCCAGGCCCGGTAGTTGAAAGTCGTGGATGCGGTTAGCGGGCCACCGAAGGGAGGGGGCGGGGTGGGGCGGGTGCTCTCCAGACACTAAAGCGTGATGTGTGGGCAGGCCGAACACCGGGCCGCAGACGGAATCGAAAGCGGCGCCGGCCCGTACATCATGCCGCCGGGAGAGGGCCCGCCCTACCCCGCACCCGGCACCCGGCACCCACACAAAAGCCCCCCGCGCCCCGGGGGCGAAACCCCCGAGCGCGGAGCGGCCCACTCGGCGAGAGAACAGCGCGATGCCCGGACAGCTCCCCAGCTGTCCGGGCATTCGTGCCGTCCGCCGCACCCCCGTCCCCACGGGGTTGATGGCCGGTTGTCCCCGGCCCGGGCCGCTCTTCCCGGGCCCGAGGCGCCGCTCAGCGCCCCAGCATTCCGACCACGGACGACGCTTGTGTGACGACGGCTTCCCAGCCGCCGAAGACCACCGCGAGCACGGCTGCCAGGGGCAGCACCATCGCGGCGGCGACCAGTGGGTGGCGCGTGCCCGAGGGGCGGATGCCGAACGAGGCCACTGCTTTGCGCCCCTGCGACACGAAAGCCGTGCGTCCTGCTGTGTCCGCCATGGCCCCCGCTCCCTTCCCCTCGCCCACGCGCCGGTGCGTTCACCGGTTCACGTACCGATTCCGGAGCGGCGGGCGTCTGACCTCGGGGGACGAGTGGCCGCCCGCCGCTTGACCTCAACATTACGGACGCCGGGGCCCCCGGTCGTCATGCCTCCGTACCGATTGGCCGTTCTCCAGGAGGATGACGCCGGGCGGAAGCGGATACTCCTCTGGGTGGAGATCCGCTTCCAAACCTGCGGGTCATCCCTCACAGGACGGCCCCGTCGGCCGTTCCGGGCAGGGGTGGCGCACGACCGGACCTGCGGTCACCTCCCCTGACGGTGCCTCGGCGAGAGGCGTGACTTCGCTCACTCCACCACTCCCCCGCACTTCCCGGTGAGACCGACCGCGAGGCGACCGTCCCGTACGCCCTTGTCGTGTCCCCGGCGTCAACCACGGCCTCCGCCCGGTCACCCCACATCTGATCAATCCCCCTTACGTGACGGACCGTTGAGATCTCGCGCCGGGGCGAGTACCCCCGATCAGCGGCCCTCCCGTTCCCTACTCCCGGGATCCCGCCGGACCCTGACAATCCGTCGGTCGACGCATGCGGCGCCTATGAGCACACCGGGTCGGCAATCCGTAAGCTGTGGCACGTCAGGCGGACCGGCGATCAGGGATGGACATGGCGATGATGCGGCTCCGGCGCGAGGACCCGCGTGTCGTCGGCTCGTTCAGGCTTCACAGGCGACTCGGTGCCGGCGGTATGGGCGTGGTCTACCTCGGCTCGGACCGGCGCGGCCAGCGGGTGGCGCTGAAGGTGATCCGGCCCGATCTGGCGGAGGATCAGGAGTTCCGGTCGCGGTTCGCCCGCGAGGTCTCGGCGGCGCGGCGGATCCGCGGCGGCTGCACGGCCCGGCTGGTGGCCGCCGACCTGGACGCGGACCGCCCGTGGTTCGCCACGCAGTACGTACCCGGGCCTTCCCTGCACGACAAGGTGACCGAGGAGGGCCCGCTCTCCGCGGCCCGAACGGCGTCGATCGGCGCGGCCCTGTCCGAGGGCCTGGTCGCCGTGCACGACGCGGGTGTCGTGCACCGTGACCTCAAGCCGTCGAACATCCTCCTCTCCCCCAAGGGCCCCCGGATCATCGACTTCGGCATCGCCTGGGCGACCGGCGCCAGCACGCTGACCCACGTGGGCACGGCCGTGGGCTCCCCCGGTTTCCTCGCCCCTGAGCAGGTGCGCGGCGCCGCCGTGACCCCGGCGACCGACGTCTTCGCGCTGGGCGCCACACTCGCCTACTGCGCGACCTCGGACTCCCCCTTCGGGCAGGGCAGTTCGGAGGTCATGCTCTACCGCGTGGTGCACGAGGAGCCGCACCTGCACGGCGTCCCGGACTCCCTCGCGCCGCTCATCCAGGCGTGCCTGGCCAAGGACCCGGCGGACCGCCCGACCACCCTGCAGCTCTCGATGCGGCTCAAGGAGATCGCGGCGCGCGAGGCGCACGGTCTGCCGGAGAGCCGCCCGCCCGCCCCCCGTCAGGAGGCGCGGCCGGCCGGGCGGCCGGCCGAGGAGTACGCGCGGCAGCGCACGGAGCGGCGGCAGGCGACGCCCACGCCCTCCTCGCGAGCCCAGTCGCCGCGGGCCTCCACGCCGCGTACGCCGCCCCGCCCGGGCACGCGCACTCCGGTGGCTCGGGGCGGGACACGGGGCGGCACGCGCCCCGGCCCTCGGACGCACACGCGCCCCGGGCCGCCTCCCGGCCGGCGCCCCCGGGTCAACCGGCGGCTGCTGCGTCAGCGGCTGATCGTGTTCGTCACGGTCACGCTGCTGGTGGCACTGGGCATCGCCGCGGCTCAGGGCTGCGAGGGACCGGCCCGGGGGCTCGGCCTGAACCCTGACCTCAAGGCCCGGTACGGATCGCAGGCGCAACGGTCCGACCTGCCGCCGGACCCCGGTCCGGCCGCCGCGGCGGGTCAGGTCGGCTGAGGGACGAGGTCACCGGACGACTGACGGTGCGGGCCTGTCACCGATGGGGGGCTCACCCTCCGGCCGACGGCGGGCTCACGCCTCCGGGTGGCCGCTCGCCAGGGCGTAGAAGGCGACCGCCGCCGCGGCGCCCACGTTGAGCGAGTCCACGCCGTGCGACATCGGGATACGGACCCACTCGTCCGCCGCCATCAGCGCCTGCGTCGACAGCCCCTCCCCTTCAGCGCCGAGCATCAGCGCGACCCGCTCCAGCCGATGCGGGGCGGCCGCGTCGATGGCGGTGCCCTTCTCGTCGGGCGTCAGGGCGAGCAGCCTGAACCCGGCTTCGCGCACCGACTCCAGCCCGCGCGGCCAGGTCTCCAGCCGTGCGTACGGGACGGAGAAGACGGCCCCCATGGAGACCTTCACCGACCGCCGGTAGAGCGGGTCGGCACAGTCCGGCGAGAGCAGCACCGCGTCCATGCCGAGGGCCGCGGCGCTGCGGAAGATCGCGCCGATGTTGGTGTGGTCGTTGACCGCCTCCATGATGACCACCCGCCGCGCGGAGGTGAGGAGTTCGGCCGCGGTCGGCAGCGGCTTGCGCTGCATGGAGGCGAGGGCGCCGCGATGCACGTGGTAGCCGGTCACGCGCTCCGCGAGGTCGGGGCTCACCGCGTAGACGGGGGCGGGCACCTCGTCGATGACGTCGCGCATCACGTCGACCCACTTGGACGACAGCAGCATCGACCGCATCTCGTACCCGGCGTGCCGGGCACGGCGGATCACCTTTTCGCCCTCGGCGATGAACAGCCCTTCCGCGGGCTCCCTCTTGCGGCGCAGCTCGACGTCCGTCAGGCCCGTGTAGTCGCCGAGGCGGGGGTCGTCGGGATCGTCGACCGTGATGAGTTCTGCCACAGGGTGATACTGCCTTGTCCTGGTTGCGGTGCCAACGGCGCCGTACGTGCTGAAGTTACCGGGGGTTACGCGAACCGACGGCGACGACCTCTCCGATGACGACGACCGCGGGCGGCCGTACGCCCTCGACCCGTACGCGCTCCGCCACGGTCGCGAGCGTCGCGTCGACCCGGCGCTGGGCGGCCGTCGTGCCTTCCTGCACCACGGCGACCGGCGTGTCCGCACCACGCCCGTACGCGACGAGCGCCTCGGCGATGGCGCCGATCCGCTCCACGGCCATCAGCAGCACCAGCGTGCCGCGCAGCCGGGCGAGCGCCTCCCAGTCGACGAGCGACCGCTCGTCGTCCGGCGCGACATGGCCGCTGACGACCGTGAACTCATGCGCGACACCCCGGTGCGTGACGGGGATGCCCGCCGCGGCGGGCACGCTGATCGAGCTGGAGATCCCGGGGACGACGGTGCATGGAACACCCGCCTCGGCGAGCGCCTCGGCCTCCTCCATGCCCCGGCCGAAGACGAACGGGTCCCCTCCCTTGAGACGGACGACCGCCTTGCCCGCCTTCGCGTGCTCGATCAGGGCGTTGTTGATGGCTTCCTGCGCCATGAAACGGCCGTACGGGATCTTGGCCGCGTCGATCACCTCGACGTGCGGCGGGAGTTCGTCCAGCAGATCGCGCGGGCCGAGGCGGTCGGCGATCACGACGTCGGCCTCCGCGAGGAGCCTGCGGCCGCGCACGGTGATCAGGTCCGGGTCGCCCGGGCCACCGCCGACGAGCGCCACGCCGGAGGTGCGGGAACGGTGGTGGGGAGCGGCGAGCGTGCCGTCGCGCAAGCCCTCGACGACCGCGTCCCGCACGGCCGCCGAACGCTTCGGGTCCTGGCCCGTCAGGACCGCGACCGTGACACCCTCGCTGCGGCCGGTGGCCGGGGTCCAGGCGGTCGCCGCCTCGGCGTCGTCGCTGCGCACGCACCACACGCGGCGGGCCTCGGCCTCGGCGGAGGCAGCGGCGTTCGCCTCGTCGTCGTCGGTGGTGATCAGTGCGTACCAGGCGTCGGCGAGGTCGCCCTCGCGGTAGCGGCGACGCTCCCAGCGCAGTTCACCGGCGTCGGCCATGGCTTCGACCGAGGGGGTCGCCGAGGGCGAGATCAGCAGAACGTCCGCACCCGAGGCGAGCAGCCCGGGGAGCCGCCGCTGGGCCACCACTCCGGCGCCGAGCACGACGACCCGTCGTCCTGCGAGCCGCAGTCCGACGGGGTAGGCGGGGTACGGCGTCGGGGCGCCGGCGGCGTTCTCGGTCATGGCTGGTGCGAGTCCTCCGTGCGGAGAGGCGGGAACGTGGCCGCTGCGGCACTGGAGCGGCAGGCCGACCAGGGTCGGCCCTCGCGGCCCACCCTACGGTGAGGCGGCCTCGGGCGTCCGGGCGGCCTCGGCGGGTCGGATCCTACGGCCGGTGGGGGTGGGTGCGCTCTGTCCGGTGGGTGGGTGCGCTCTGTCCGGTGGGTGGGTCAGGGGCGGTGCGGGACAGTCCCTCCGGGGCTGCATGATTTACGGGCCGGCACCCCTCTCGATTCCGTCTGCGGCCCGGCCGTCAGCCGGCCCACAAATCACGCTCTACGCCCCTTGCCGGGACCATCCCACCCCACCCCTTCCCCGCCGCCCGCGACCACCCCGATCGATCCCCAAGATCCGGTCCACAGGAGTCGCGATCCTCCGAGAGCAGCCCAGAGGCGGCAGCGGCCGGTGCCAACCAAAAGGCCGGACCGAGCAGTTGAAGGTGTCGGAAAGGACCAGCGGGCCGCCGAGGGGACCGGGCCGCGGGCGGGACTGATAGTGGCGCCAGTTCGTACATCATGCCGCCGGGAGAGAGCCCGCCCCACCCCGCACCCACACAAAAGCCGCCCCGCGCCCCGGGGGCGAAACCCCCGAGCGCGGAGCGGCCCGCCCGGCGAGGGCTACGCCTTTTCGGTGACGCCCGCCGAATCGAACGTCGCCACCTCGTGCATCGCCCGTGCCGCGCTCTGCACCAGCGGGAGCGCCAGCAGCGCGCCCGTTCCCTCACCGAGGCGCAGGTCGAGGTCGACCAGCGGCCGCAGGCCCAGCTTCGTCAGCGCCGCCACATGCCCCGGCTCCGCGCTGCGGTGACCCGCGATGCACGCCGCCAGGACCTCCGGGGCGATCGCCCGCGCGACCAGCGCGGCCGCGCCGGCGCTGACGCCGTCGAGGATGACCGGCGTACGGAGTGACGCGGCGCCCAGCAGCAGGCCGACGATCGCCGCGTGCTCCAGGCCGCCGATCGCGGTGAGTACCCCGATCGGGTCGCCCGGGTCGGGCTGGTGGAGCTCCAGCGCGCGCCGTACGACGTCGACCTTGCGGGCGTGCGTCTCGTCGTTGATGCCGGTGCCGCGGCCGGTGACCTCGGCCGGGTCGAGGCCGGTGTAGACGGAGATGAGGGCCGCCGACACGGTCGTGTTCGCGATGCCCATCTCGCCGCTGAGGAGCGCCTTGTTGCCGGCGGCGACCAGGTCCCTGGCCGTCTCGATGCCGACCTCGATCGCCCGCAGCACCTCTTCCTGGGTGAGCGCGGGCCCGGTCGTGAAGTCACCGGTGCCCGGCCGGACCTTGCGCGGCAACAGCCCCGGGGTACTGGGAAGTTCGCCCGCAACGCCGACGTCGACGACACAGACCTCCGCACCGACCTGGTTGGCGAAGGCGTTGCAGACGGCCCCGCCTCCCAGGAAGTTGGCGACCATCTGTGCGGTCACCTCCTGCGGCCACGGGGTCACGCCTTGGGCGTGGACTCCGTGGTCACCGGCGAAGACCGCGACGGCTGCGGGCTCCGGGATCGGCGGCGGGCACTGCCGGGACAGCCCGCTCAGCTGCGCGGAGATGATCTCCAGCATGCCGAGCGCACCCGCCGGCTTCGTCATCCGCTTCTGGCGCTCCCACGCCTCCCCCAGCGCCTTGGCGTCCAACGGCCGGATGCCCTGGAGGGTTTCGGCCAGCAGGTCGTGCGGTTCCGCGCCGGGGAGGGCACGGCGGCCGTACGTCTCCTCGTGGACGACCCAGGACAGCGGACGGCGCTTGGACCAGCCGGACTGCATCAGCTCGGGCTCGTCGGGGAATTCGTCGACGTACCCCACGCACAGGTACGCGACGACTTCGAGGTGGTCGGGAAGACCGAGGGCGCGGACCATCTCGCGCTCGTCGAAGAAGCTGACCCAGCCGACACCCAGGCCCTCGGCGCGGGCCGCGAGCCAGAGGTTCTCCACGGCGAGCGCGGAGGAGTACGGCGCCATCTGCGGCTGGGTGTGCCGGCCGAGGGTGTGGCGGCCGCCCCGGGTGGGGTCGGCGGTGACGACGATGTTGACCGGGGTGTCGAGGATGGCCTCGATCTTGAGCTGCTTGAACTGTTTCGCGCGGCCCTTCGGGAGGGACTTGGCGTACGCCTCCCGCTGACGCATGGCCAGTTCGTGCATCGTGCGCCGGGTCTCGGCGGAGCGGATGACGACGAAGTCCCAGGGCTGGGAGTGGCCGACGCTGGGCGCGGTATGAGCGGCTTCGAGGACGCGCAGCAGGACGTCGTGGGGCACCGGGTCGGAGCGGAAGCCGTTGCGGATGTCGCGGCGTTCGCGGATGACGCGGAGCACGGCTTCGCGTTCGGCGTCGCCGTAGCCCTCGGCGCGGGCGCGCTCGACGGCCTGCGGGTCGTCCGGCGCCTCGGCTTCTGCCTCGGCAGCGATCGGTGTTCCGGTGTCGGCTTCGGCATCCGCGGCGGCGGGCGCTTCGGCGTCGGCGGGTGTCTCCGCTGCGCCCGTGGCGTCCTCCTCGGCAGCCGGTTCCGCAGCGGCTTGCGGTGTACGGGACTTGGGCGCGACCAGCTCGTCGGCGAGCACCGGGCGGCGTCCCGCGTCGGGCTGGTCCTGGTCGGCCGCTCCCCCGGCTTCACCGGCCGCGGCGGCCTCCGCGGTGACGGCTTCGGCAACGGGCTCGGCGGCTACGGGCTCGGCCAACTGTTCGGCCTCCTGGACCTGCTGGTGCTCGGCGGCCGCCCACTGTTCGGCCTGCGCTTCGGGGTCGACGGGCGCCTCGGGCCACGGCTGTGCGGCGGCCTCCGGCGACGGCTCGGGCGCGGGCTCCGCGGCAGGCGCGTCGGCGACGTCCGCCGCGTGCGCCACGACGGGCTCCTCGGGCTGCGCCGCGACCTGACCGGTGGCGTCGGCGGCGGCATCGCCTCCGGCGTCCGGCGCTCCCTCGGCCGCCGTGGGCTGCGCCGACTCGGCGGCGGTGGCTTCGGAGGCAGGCTGGGGTTCTTCGGGCAACGGGGTTGCCGGGGCGGCGGGTTGCGGGTCGCTCGCCTGTGCGGCGGCGCGCCCGTCGGACGACTCCTCGTCGGTCGGCTCGATGACGGCCGACTCGGCAGCAGCCGCATCCGCGGCGTTCGGCTCGGCGGGCGCGTCATCCGTCCCGGTGGCCGGGGATCCGTCGGCGGTGGCCGGGGATCCGTCGGCGGTGCCCGCTCCTTGGCCGTGCGTACTGCTGTGGTGCACGTCCTCACCGGCGACGACGGGGGGCTGCTCGCCCGCGCCCTGAACCTGCTCGGACTCGGGCGCGGCGCCATGGGCATCGCCCGACTCCGGGTGCGCGGACGGGTCTTGGGCAGGTGCGGCGTCCGGGACCGGCTCCTGGCCGTGGACCGCGGACGTCTCGGGGAGGGCCGACAGGTCCGGTCCGGCCAGGGTGTGTCCCTCCGTCGGCTCGGGCGACGGGGCGTGCTGCGTGGCATCGGGGGCTTGCCGCGGGATCCCCGGGGTGCCGTCGGCGCCTGAACCGCCGCCGGTGGCAACGGATTCAGTGGTTGCGGCGGCGGCAGGACGCGCGCCTTCATGACCGGAAGCGGCAGGACCCGAAGCGGCTCGACCGAACGCCGCGGATTCCGCCGGGGCATGACCGGCCGCGGCGTGAGCCTCGGCGGAAGCCGTGGCGGAAGCAGCCGCACGGTCCGCGCGACCGGTGTTCGCGTTCTGCACCGGCTGCATGTCCCAGTGCGCGCTCTGCGGCGGGATCTCACCGAGCTGCGGGCCCGGGAGCGACGCGGCGTACTGGTCGGCGTACGCCGCGACCGACAGCACGACGGCGGACTCCTCGGGCGGTACGTCGAGGTACTCGGGGCCGGGTACGGGACCAGGGCCGGGTACGGGCATGGCCTGGCCGGCTCCCTGCGTGCGCGCGCCCGCGGGACCGCGGTCGGCGAGCGAGCGCACGACACCGCCCGAGGTGTCGGGCCCCTGGGGCCCGCGGTGGAGCGGCCGCCGGCCGGACGTCGGTGTTCCCGCGGGGGGCGTCGCGGAGACGGGTGACGGGTGGGAGGGAGCGGTCATCGACTGGGAGACGGACTGGGACGCCGAGGACTGCTGCGGCATGCGCACGGCGCCGTAGTCGACGGACCCGGTGTCGCGGCCGCCGGTCTCGTGCGTCCCGGCGTGCGTCCCCGCGTGCGTTCCGTCGTGGGCCGCGGGTGCCCCGTCGTGCGTCGCTCCGTGCGGGCCGGCCTGGGTCCCCGTGTGCGTGTCCGTACGCGGATCCAGGGACGCGCCCCCGTGCGTGCCGTGTATCCCCGGCTCGTAGATGCCCTGTTCCGCGGGCTGTTGGGCCTGGTGCGGCACATACGCGTGCGGGTGCCCGACGGAGTGGTACGGCGACTGCTGCGCCTGCGGAGGGGCGGCCGCCTGCGGATACCCGGCGGACGGGTCCGCGGGCTGCGGCACGCCGTGCGGGTGCTGCTGATGTGCCTGATGGGCGTGGGTCGGAGGCGGTACCGCACCGGCCGGCAGGTCGCCCCAGGCGCCCTGCGCTCCGGGCATGAGCAGCGCGTCCTCCTCCTCGCCGCCCCCCGCTCCGTTCTCGGCCGGGTCATGGAAGGCGTACGCACCCGGGGCCGGGACGGAGCCCGGCTGCTCCGGCAGGCCGGAGCCTGCGGGGGTGGCGGGAGCCGCGTACCGCGGTGTCTCCTGCTGTCCGCCTGCGTTCTCCGGCAGTCCCTCGCCCGGGACCTGGCCGGTGTCAGTCATGCGTACCCCTCGCCATAGGTAGTGCTCCTTCCAACCGCTCGTCCGGCCGCCCGGACGCGACGCAGCGACCGCCCCGTGAGAACAACGAGCGTGTACGCCCCGCGGCACGTCGCGCGTCCCCCGACCGTCGTACCGCTCACTCCCAAAACGGGGGTGCGTCTCGGACATTGGCGAACGAAACTGCGAACGCCGCGCGGCGGTACAACGGTGCGCCAGCCTACCGCCCACCGGTCGGCGGCAGTTCACCGGCCGATGTCGGGAAGGCTGGTCCAGGGCGGTGTACGAGGGGTGGAACCGGGCTCGGGTCAGCGCCGCGAAAGCCGGTGTCCGCACAGGAGAAACGCCACTGCGCGCTCGCGTTCCTTCCAGGAGGAGGCGACCGACGTGTCCAACTCCACAGACTGGACCAGGGCGCATTCCACGCCGTATCCGGCGTCGGTGAGAGCGGCCCCCATCGCCTCGGCGGCGTCACGGGTGGAGGCGTGGGCGACGATGCGTTCGGGGCGGCGCGCGGCGCAGGCGGCGACGACGGGGACGCCGCCGCCCCCCACCCGTACGACGTCGGGTTCGGGCAGGTCTTCGAGGACCTCCGGTGCGGTGCCGTGCACGAGTTGGAGCTGGACGCCGTACCGGCGGGCGACGGCCGCGGTGCGGCCGCAGGCGTCCGGGTCGCGGTCGACGGCGATGACCGCCGCGCCGAACCGCGCGGCCTCGGCGGCGGCGGCGCCGGAGCCCGAGCCGATGTCCCAGACGAGGTCTCCCACGCGGGGCCCGAGACGGGCGAGTTGGGCGGCCCGGAGCTGGGGCGACTCCCCTTCACCGGGTCCGTCCTGGGTTCCGGGCCCGAAGCCGTAGTCCGCGGGCGGGAGCGCCCAGCCGCGGACGGCGGACGGCTGGCCGGGATCGCGTCCGGCGATCCAGCTTCCGCCCTGGACCGCGACGCCGGGTGCGGAGGAGGTCTGGAAGCCGCCGATGGAGATGACGACGTTGGGGTCGCGCCAGGTGTGGTCGGCGACCTTGTCGGAGGTGAGGACGGTCACCTGCTCGCGGTCCGTGCCCAGTTCCTCGCAGATGACGAAGGTGCGGTGCACCTCGCCGAGCAGCAGGGCGAGTTCGGCCGGGCCGGCTCCGGGCGAGGTGAGGACGGCGACCTTGGGGTGGGCGCGGCAGACGTTGACGGCGCGGCGCAGGTCACGGCTGTGTGCGACGACGATCTGGGCGTCGTCCCAGGGCATGCCGGCGCGCGCGAAGGCGGAGGCGACGGAGGAGACCGCGGGCACGACCTCGACCTCGAGGCCGTGCTCGGGCGCGCGCAGGGTGCGGACGACGCCGAAGAAGCCGGGGTCCCCGTCGGCGAGGACGACCGCGGTGCCACGGTGGGACGCGATGCGGCGGGCGGCGAGGTCGACGCTGCCGAGCCGGATCCGCTCGGCGGCGTGCGGCACTTCGGGCAGCGTCAGATGGTGCGCCGCACCGGCCACGAGCGTGGCGGCGCCCAGCGCGGAGCGGGCCGCGGCGGTCAGCGCCGAGCCGTCGTAGCCGATCACCGTGACCCGGTCGGCCATCGTCGTCAGTCTCCTGGGCAAATCGCAGGTCGGAAGCCCGCGAGGTGAGCGGGCCGGTGGCACGTGCGGGGGCGCTGGGGGGTTTCCCCGGACGAGCACAGTACCCCGGGTGGTCCGGACCGGAGCATCCCAGGTCGGGTCGGTCAGTCCCAGTCGGGGTACGCGGAGAACCCGTCGCCGTCGGCGGTGGCCTCCGCGAGGTCCTCGAGGTCCTCCGGGAGCAGGCTCCACACGATGAGGTCGGTGCGGATGTCCGTCCAGCCGCCGTCCTCGGTGCGGGAACGGGCTATCCACGCGTTGCGCAGCACGCCCTCGTTGATGCTGCCGATCTTCTGCGCGACCTGCTGGGACGCGGTGTTGTCGGCCGCGGTGCGCAGCTCCATGCGCTCGAACTTCTGGTCCCGGAACAGCCATTGGGCCAGGGCGTGGACGGCTTCGGAGGCATACCCCTCGCCGCGCGCCCAGCGTGCGGTGACATATCCGACTTCGGTGGAGCGGACGCGCCAGTCGGTGCGCTGCAGGTGCACGGCGCCGACGAGGCGCTGGGTGAGGAGTTCGGTGACGGCGAAGACGATGCCGCGGCCCTCGGCGCGCTCGGCCGGCGCGATCCGGGTGGCCCAGGCGCGGGCGTCGTCACGGGTGTACGGGTGGGGCACGGAGGTCCAGGCCGTCACCAGTTCGTCGTTCATCATGTCCGCGAGCGCGGGTACGTCCCCTTCCTCGAACGGGCGCAGCACCAGCCGCTCCGTGCTGATGGAAATGTCCGGGAAGGTGGATGTCATGCGCCTCTCCGTCATGGGGGGAATCGGGAACCCAGCATGCAGCATGGGGGCGTACGAGGGGAGCACCGGGTCACGCAGCGGTCGCATTCCGCTGATGGCGGAGACGGGCTCCACGCCTCCGTACGGCGTGTGGAGCCCGTCGCCGTACGGGGGTGGAGCCCGTCTCCGTCCGCGGTGCGCGGGCCGGGATGCGCGGGTTACTTCGCGTCGCCGGCGGGGAGGACCGAGCCCTGGTACTTCTTCTCGATGAACTGCTTCACCTGGGGCGAGGTGAGGAGCTTCGCCAGCTTCCTCACCCGCGGGTCCTTCTCGTTGCCCTTCTTCACGGCGAGGAAGTTGGCGTACGGGTTGTTCTTCGCGGACTCCAGGATCAGGGAATCCTCGGCGGGCTTCAGGCCGGCCTCGATCGCGTAGTTGCCGTTGACGACCGCGGCGTCGAGGTCGCCGAGGGAGCGCGGGAGCTGGGCCGCCTCGAGCTCCTTGAACGCGATCTTCTTCGGGTTGTCCGCGATGTCGGCGGGGGTGGCGGCGTTGCCGGCACCGGACTTCAGCCGGATGACGCCGTGGGCGTCGAGGAGGCGGAGGGCGCGGGCCTCGTTCACGGTGTCGTTGGGGAGGCCGACGGTGGCGCCGCTGCGCAGGGACTTCACGGAGCCGGCCTTCTTCGAGTAGAGGCCGAGCGGTTCGAGGTGCACGGTGCCGGCGGGCACGATGTGGGTGCCGTTCTTCTCGTTGAAGTCGTCCAGGTACGGCTGGTTCTGGAAGTAGTTGGCGCCCACCGATCCGTCCTCGGTCGCCGTGTTGGGCGTGACGTAGTCGGTGAACTCCTGGACCTCCAGCCTCAGGCCGGCCTTCTCCGCCAGGTGGTCCTTGACGTAGGTGAGGATCTCGGCGTGCGGGACGGGGCTCGCGGCGACGAGGAGCGGCACGTCCGGGTCGGCCTCGGCGGTGGACGCGGAGCCGGCGCCGCAGGCGGAGAGCCCGAGGGTGAGGGCTCCGGCGGCCAGGACGGCGGTCGTTGTCTTTATGGTGTTACGCACGAAAAGTGCCTTTCTCATGGGTGGAGCGGGCCCCCGCTGGGTGGTGGGGGCGGGTGAGGACGGAGCGCCGTGGGGACAGCCCTCCGGGGGACGGTGGGGCGGCGGAACGGAGCGCGGGGTCAGGCCGTACGGGACAGGCGTCGCGCCGCGAGGTCGCCGGCGTACTGGATCGCGGAGATCACCACCGCCAGGACGGCCACGGTGATCCACATCAGCCCGGTCTCGAAGCGCTGGTAGCCGTAGCGGACGGCGAGGTCGCCCAGGCCGCCGGCGCCGACGGTCCCGGCCATCGCCGAGTAGCCGATGAGGGCGACGACCGTGGTGGTGGCGCTCGCGATCAGGGACGGCAGCGCCTCGGGCAGCAGCACCTTGCGGACGACGGCCCAGGTGGAGCCGCCCATGGCCTGGACGGCTTCGACGAGTCCGCGGTCCACCTCGCGTACGGAGGTCTCGACGAGGCGGGCGAAGAACGGGATGGCGCCGATGGCCAGCGGGACGATCGCCGCGCCGGGACCGATGGTGCTGCCCGTGACCCAGCGCGTGAACGCCATCAGCGCGACCATGAGGATGATGAACGGCATGGAGCGGCCGACGTTGACGATCTGGCCGACGGCCTTGTTCACGACGACGTTCTCCAGCGGGCCACCGCGGTCGGTCAGGACGAGCAGCAGGCCGAGCGGAAGGCCGCCCGCTACCGCGATCAGTCCCGACCAGCCGACCATCCAGAGCGTCTCGAGACAGGCGTCGGTCAGCAGCGGCTGCATCTCGGACCAGGTCACCGTGCGCCCTCCTTCACCGGCCCGGCCGTGACCGCGGTCCCGGCCACGTCGACCCGCAGGCCCCGCTCGCGCAGGAAGCCGATGGGCACGACGTTGTCCTCGAAGCGGCCCGGCAGTTCGATGCGCATGCGGCCGACCTGGCCTCCGCGGACGGTGTCCATGGCGGCGCCGAGGATGGAGATGTCGATGTTGTACGTACGGGAGAGCTGCGAGATCACCGGCTGGGTCGCGGCCTCGCCGTGGAAGGTGACGTCCACGACCGTACGGTCCGGGCCGGAGGCCTCACCTCCGACCGGGAACAGTTCCTGGGCGAGTTCGGAGCCCGGGGTCGCCAGCACCTCGGCGACGCTGCCGCTCTCGACGATCCTGCCGTCCCGCATCAGCGCGGCGGAGTCGCAGACGGTCTTGATGACGTCCATCTCGTGCGTGATGAGCAGGACGGTCAGCCCGAGTTGGCGGCCGATGTCGCGCAGCAGGTGGAGGATCGAGCGGGTGGTCTCCGGGTCGAGGGCGGAGGTCGCCTCGTCGGAGAGCAGCACCTTGGGGTCGCCGGCGAGGGCGCGGGCGATGCCGACGCGCTGCTTCTGGCCGCCGGAGAGCTGCGCGGGGTAGGCCCTGGCCTTGTCGGCGAGGCCGACGAGGTCGAGCAGGTCGAGGGCCTTGCGCGAGCGCTCCCGGCGCGTGACACCCAGGATTTCCAGGGGCAGTTCGACGTTGTCCTGCACGGTGCGCGAGGACAGCAGGTTGAAGTGCTGGAAGACCATGCCGATACGGGTGCGGGCCCGTCGCAGTTCGGCGTTGGCGCCGCCGGGGCGGCTGCCGGGCCGGGACTGCTCGGGGGCGTGGCCAGCCAGCGCGGTGAGGTCCTGGCCGTCGACCACGACGGTGCCGGAACTGGGGCGTTCGAGGAGGTTGACGCAGCGGATGAGCGTGGACTTGCCGGCGCCGCTGCGGCCGACGACGCCGAACACTTCGCCCTCGCGGACATGCAGGTCGACGCCGTCGAGGGCGGTGACCTGGCGGCCCTGGGAGCGGTAGACCTTGGTCAGGCCTGTGGTGGTGATCACGGGGGTTTCCATCGGGTCGTGTGCGCGGCGGGATCGCCGCCGGGCACGGGGTACTTCGGCCGGTGTCAGGGCGGCGTGACGCAGGCAGGGGCGTCATTCCGCCGGGTGCGCACGGCACGGCGGCGTCCGGTGCGGTCCGGGCGGGGAGTCGTGGGTGACGCGGGGGCCGGGGCGGTCCGCTGCGGTGCGGCAGCCGGACGCGGCTCGGGAAGGGTTCTCGCTGCGGGGCGCGAGGAGGTGCCGTGAGTCCTCAGCAGTCACACATTCGGCGCGTGATGCGCGGACAGCGAGCACCGGGCGTCATCGTCGCCTCGGTCGCAGGGGTGCGTTCGCTCGGTGCTGTCATGGCCGCAAGTAAACAGACCGCGGCCTGAGCCGATCAAACGTGTCCACAGTTCGGACACAGGCGACCAACATGCGGAAGGCGATGTGCAAAATGCCGCACGATGCGGGCAGCACGGTTCAGCCCGGTGTGCAGGGGCCGTACATCGCGGCCGGCTTCATCCCGCGACCGTGATCTCCAGTCCCGCCGCGCCGGCCGGGGCCGATACACGGGCCTGTGCCGATACGGACGACAGATCGGCCACCACCACGTCCGCGTCCAGCTCCGCCCGTTCGTGCGTCGTGACGAGCGCCACCGTGCGCATGCCCGCGGCGCGACCGGCCGTCAGGCCCGCCGGGGCGTCCTCGAAGACCACGCAGCGGGCCGGCTCGGCACCGAGCTTCACGGCCGCGAGCAGGAACGGCTCCGGGTCGGGCTTGCCGCGCACGATGTCGTCCGCGGCGATCAGCAGGGGCGGGTGGATGCCGGCTTCCCGCAGGCGCGCCTCGGCCAGGCGCCGCGTCGCCGAGGTGACCACGGCCCAGCCGTCGTCCGGCAGCGAGGCGAGCAGGTCCGCGGTCCCGGGCAGCACGACCACGCCCCCGGTGACGTCCTCGACCTCGAGCTGCTCGATACGGGCGAGCGCCTCCGCGGCCCGCTCGGCGGGCAGCAGATCGGCGATGATCTCCGCCGCGGGGCGGCCGTGCAGGGGGACGCGGGCGAACTCCGAGGCCGTGATCCCGTACTCCTCCGCCCAGCGCGTCCAGCAGCGGACGACCGACTCCATCGAGGAGATCAGGGTTCCGTCCATGTCGAACAGCAGCGCGTCGGCGGAGAGCTTCATGGGGCGGGAGCCTACGGGGTGGCTCCGGGGTCGCCGCCAGTGGGATCAATCGGGCGCATTACAGTCTTCCCATGCTGTTCACCCGCTCTTCCGCCCGGGTCGCGAGGACCTCGGCGGCACCGTCTTCGGCGGCGAGGTCTTCCGCGGCGAGGTCACGGTGACCGACGCGCTGACCGTCGCGGTCGGTGCGGCCGCGCTGGCGCTGGCCGCCTGGTGCGGCCTAGCCGCCTACCGTGACCAGCCGACCAAGGACTGGCACTTCATCGGTATGGCCGTGGTGACGGTCCTCGTTCTCGTGCAGCTCGTGATCGGCGTCGTGCTGCTGGCGCGCGGCGAGAAGCCGGACGACGGCACCGGCATCTTCATCGCGTATCTGCTCGGGGCGACCGCGGCCGTACCCGCCGCCGGCGTCATGTCGCTGTCGGAGCGGACACGCTGGGGTTCGGTGACCGTGTCGGCGGGTGCGGTCGTGCTGGCCGTGCTCGAAGTGCGGCTCTTCGACATCTGGGGAGGCTCCGGTGCCTGAGTCCGCCGCGTCCGGCGATGCGCCCGGCGGCCCGGCCGCATCGCCCGGCACGGACGACCGCTCCTCCACGACGCCCCCGACCGCGACCCCGGCCGCCCGGACGGGTGGACTGGGACAGGGCCCCGGACGTCTTCTGGTCCTGCTCTACGGGGTGTTCACCGTCGGTGCCGCGTCCCGCTCCATCGCGCAGATGATCATGAAGTTCGACGAGGCGCCGCTCGCGTACGTCCTCTCCGCGATCGCCGCGGTCGTCTACGCCTTCATCCTCGTCTCCCTCGTCCGCGGCGGCGAGACCGCCCGCCGCCTGGCGATGGTGTGCTGCGCCGCGGAGCTCATCGGCGTGCTGGGCGTGGGCACATGGACGCTCGTCGAGCCGTCGGCCTTCCCCGACGCGACCGTCTGGTCCGACTACGGCATGGGCTACCTGTTCCTGCCGCTGATGCTGCCGGTCACCGGGCTGATCTGGCTGCGCCGGGCCCGCCCCGCGTAGCTCTTGCCGGCACGCACGGCTGAGGCACCGGTCCGCCCGCACCCCCGAAGGGACGGACGGCCGGTGCCTCGTACGGGAGAACCGACCCCGGCCCTTCAGGCGCTGGTGACGAACGCGCGCGGCTCGGCGTCCTTCTCCAGCCGCACCAGGCTCAGCCTGCGGGTGACCTCTTCGGTGCCGACCTGCGCGTACCCGTACTTGCGGTAGAGCCGCAGATTGCCCTGGCTGCGGTGGCCGGTGAACAGCCGGTACCGCTTGGCCTCCAGCTCTTCCGCCAGCCGTGCCTCGATGGCGGCGAGCAGCCGACCTCCCAGGCCGTGCCGCTGCATCCGGGGATGGACGATGAGGTTGACGAGGCTCGCGGTGCCGTCCTCGTCGACCGTGCCGCGCACCGATCCGACGACCTCGTCGTTCAGCCGGGCCACGAGCACCCGGCCCCGGCCCAGTTCCGTACGAAGGTCGTCCAGCGTCTGCGTGAGCGGCGCGAGTGTGTAGTCGCCGTAGAGTTCCGCCTCGCGCTGGTAGCAGAGGTACTGCAGCTTGAGGATCTGCTCGGCGTCCTGCTCGGTCGCGTCAGAGATGGTCACACTCGTGCCCATGTGCGCATGCCTCCCCTAGGTTCGGTCCGCCCGGGTGATGAGGGTGGTGGATGGCCCGGGCGGTGGGCCCTGTACGGAGCCGTCGTGCCACCGCCCGGTCCGCTGGACGGGAGCACCCCCAGCGGTGGCCGGGAGAGCGCCACCCGCCTCCGTGGCGCCGGCCGGCTAACGCTCCCTTCCCCTGAAGTCCGCTGCCGCAACCTCCGCCAGCAGCATTCTGCGCAAACATCCAAGGCATCGGGAACGTACGGGCCCCAAACTGCCTTGTGAGATTCCCAACTCACCTGCGACTTCCCGGTAGGTCGGGTCCTTCGGCGACAACATCGCAGTCAGCAGGCGAGGACAGCGCCCCGGAAGGCGCGCGACCGCCGTCCGCACGGCCCGCCGCGTCTCCGCTGCCAGGACCCGGTCCTCCACGACGGCGGCCGGATCACCGATCGCTCCCTCGCCGGCGTCGTCGCCTTCCGCGCCGTCCGCCTCGCCACCGGGAGGGGCGGCCCATCCGGACGCCCAGGCGTCCTGGCCCGCGTCCGGGTGACCGGCGGCGGAGCCGCAGCCCTCGTACGGCACCTCGCGGCGGGCACGGTGGCGGGCCCCGCGCGCCTCGGTGCGCACGGCGTCGAGCAGCCACGCCGCGGGCGCGGGCGGCGGCCCGGTGGCGCGGGTGCGCTCCAACAGGCGCAGCCAGACGCCCTGTTCGAGGTCGGCGGGGTCGACGCCCGTGCCGTACGCCTCGGCTTCGGCCTCGGCGGCGAGCAGCGGGCGGTAGGCGGTGAGGAGCTCGGCCGGTCCCATACCGATCCGGACGGCGGCGGAGGCGGCCCCGGTTTCCCCGGGACCGCCGGCTCACCCGTCCGTGGGACGACGGCGGTCCGGGTCGACGACGCCGGGGAACCCCCGCCGACGGGCGTACGGGCCGTCGGCGCGAGCTCCCCGGTGCGTTCGTACTGCTCCCTGCCCAGGCGGCTACTTCCTCAGGAAGTCGTCCCGCGCCAGCAGCGCGGTGTCGGGGTTGTCGGAGAAGATGCCGTCGATGCCCGTCTCGAAGTAGGTCCTGAACGCACCGAACGCGTCCCCGTACGCGTTCGGGTCCGTGCCGCGCCGGAAGTCCGCGGGCAGGAACTGGTTCTCGTTGCGCATCGTGTACGGGTGCAGGATCAGCCCGGCCCGGTGCGCGTCCCTTACGAGGGTGGTCGGCGTGCCCAGCTTGCCGTTCGCGTCCACCGGGATGACCAGGTTCAGCCAGGGGCCGATGCCCTGTGCGAAGCCCGCGATCCACCGCAGCCCCTCGGGCTTGACGAGATCGGCGACGGTCCGCGGGTCGCCGGCCACGACGAAGTCCCACGGCCGGGTGTTCGCAGCGTCGAGCAGGACGACACGCGGGGAGGACACCAGCTTCGACAGCCGCTGGATGCTGCTCGGTTCGAACGACTGGAGGAAGACGGGCGAGTCCGCGCGGTGACGACCGTACCTGCGGAGCAGCTTGGCGAGACGTTCCTCCAGGCCCAGCCCGAGCGTGCGGAAGTACGTGGGGTGCTTGGTCTCGATGTGCAGCCACACCGGGCGGCCGCGCCGACGCCCCTGCTGTTCGGCCCACTGCAGCACCTCCTCGAAGGAGGGCACCCCCCAGCGGCCGTCGTAGAGGGTGTTCTCCTGGCGGGCGGCCGGAATGCGCTCCTTGGCCCGCAGCGTCTTCAGCTCGGCGAGGGTGAAGTCCTCGGTGAACCAGCCGGTGAGGTCCTTGCCGTCGACCTTCTTGGTGGTCTTCCGGTCCGCGAACTCGGGGTGCTGGGCGACATCGGTGGTGGCGGTGATGTCGTTCTCGTGGCGGCAGACCAGGTGGCCGTCCTTCGTCGGTACGAGGTCCTGCTCGATGACGTCCGCACCCATGTCGAGGGCGAGCTGGTACGAACCGAGCGTGTGCTCCGGGCGGTAGCCGCTGGCACCGCGGTGGCCGATGACGGTCGGCACCGGCAGGCGGCCGCGTCCTCCGCCGGTCGCGGTCCCCTCGGCCGCCGCCGTTCCCGACGCGCCGAACATCGCCGCTCCCGCGCCGAGGACGGCCGCCGCACCCAGTAGGGCTCTCCGGCCCGGCTGCTGCTCCTGCTGCATAACCACTCCTCGCCTTTCGTCCGTGCCGTTACGGCGCATTGCGCCGTAACGGTGCACTGCGAATGTGTGATGTTGCGGTGTCCCGCATCTGACGCACAACGCGCTGATCGTAAGCGGCTACGCCTTTCGCAAGGGAGACAATGGACGGAACACAGGGGTAACGCACGTCAACACCACGTATCGGTCCGGTCAACCCGACGTGCGGTGGTGCTGAACCCACGAGTATCGTCCTCACCTGCACATACTTCTGTACGTACTTGGCCGGACATCCACGACACCGGAGGACCCGTTGTCCCGTTTCGCGCTCATCAAGGCAGTGCTGGGACCGATCATGCGTCTGCTGTTCCGCCCACGGGTGGAAGGAGCGGGCAATATCCCGGGCACGGGTCCGGTCATTCTCGCCGGGAACCACCTCACGTTCATCGATTCGATGATCCTGCCGCTCGTCTGCGACCGTCAGGTGTTCTTCATCGGCAAGGACGAGTACGTCACGGGCAAGGGATTCAAGGGCCGCCTGATGGCGTGGTTCTTCACCGGCGTCGGCATGATCCCGGTGGACCGCGACGGCGCCAACGGCGGTGTGGCGGCGCTGATGACGGGCCGCCGCGTCCTGGACGAGGGCCGGATCTTCGGGATCTATCCGGAGGGCACCCGCTCCCCCGACGGCCGCCTGTACCGGGGCCGTACGGGTATCGCGCGGCTGACCCTGATGACGGGCGCCCCGGTCGTGCCGTTCGCGATGATCGGCACGGACAAGATCCAGCCGGGCGGCGCCGGCCTGCCCCGTCCGGGCCGGGTGACGGTCCGTTTCGGCGAGCCGATGGAGTTCTCGCGGTACGAGGGCATGGACCGCGACCGCTATGTGCTGCGCGCCGTGACGGACTCGGTGATGGCCGAGGTCATGGAGCTGTCGGGCCAGGAATACGTGGACATGTACGCCACGAAGGCCAAGGCCGCCTAGAGTTCGGCCCGGTCACCCCGCGCCGTCGGCCCAGGTGGTCTCGAAGTACCGCAGTCGTGCGTCCTCCGCGACCTGGCGCATGCCCGCGGCGGCCATGACGCGTCGGGAGGCGTCGTTGGCGTGGTCGGTGTCGGCCCGCACCCGGGTGATGCCGTGTGCGCGGGCGAACGCCAGGAGGGCGCGGAGTGCTTCGGAGGCGTACCCCTGGCCGCGCACCGACGGGATCAGGCCGTAGCCGATGGTGACAGCGCCGTCGTGGTCCGCGGGACCGTGGAAGCCGAGGCCGCCGATCGCGTGTCCGTCGTCGCGACGCCGGATCTCGTAGGCGCCGAACGGCCGAGGGTCACCGCTGCTCGCGCAGACGGACAGGAAGCGCATGGCTCCGGCCACGTCACCGGCGGCGGGGTAGCCGGGGGCCCATGAGGTACGGGCGTCCGGCGCGCCCGCCACGATGCGTTCGGCCTGGTCGGGGCTGAGCGGGTGCAGGATCAGTCGCGCTGTCACCAGAGCGTTCATGGCACGGAGGGGTATCACTCGGGGCGGCCGGGCCGCACCTGGATTTGCGGCGGGCGGCTGCGGCCAGGGTGTGCCGAAGGCCGCCGCGGGACGTTCGTCGGCGAACCGCCGTCGTGCGCCGGTTCCCGTCCTCGGGCGGACGAGGGGGTGGGCGGACGGAGCGGCCCTGTCGCCGTTGCGTCCGGCCACCCACCACGCCCCCGTCAGCTCCGGTGTGCCGCCTCCCCGACGCGGCCGCCATCGAGTACGCCGTCGTCCGCGGCGGCCTCTGCCGGGCTTCCGCTCCCACGCTCAGGGTCACCGCCCTGCTCGACGGCCCGGGCAGATGACTCCGCCGCGGCCTCGACGGCCGGGGACCCGACGACCGCGGGCTCGTCCGGGCGCTCCTCCAGCTTCTGGCCGCGCAGCAGGAACCAGGCTCCCACCGCCGTCGCCAGCAGGACGGCCGCGCCGACGCCGCAGGCGATCCGCAGACCGTCGACGAACGCCTCCTGCGCCGCGGAGAGCAGCCCGGACGCCACGTCGTCCGGCAGGTGCGCCGCCGTCTCGACCGCACCGCCCAGCGACTCGTGCGCCGCTGACGCCGCGTCGGCGGGGACACCGGCGGGCGCGGTGAAGCCGCGGTAGACGCCGGTGACCATGGAGCCGAGGAGCGCGATGCCGAGGGCCGCGCCCAGCTCGTACGCCGTCTCGGACACGGCCGAGGCGGAGCCCGCCTGTTCCTTGGGCACGCTGGAGAGGATCACGTCGGCGGTGACGGTGAAGGAGAAACCCGCACCGACGCCGACGACGAGCAGCACGGCGCCCATCAGCCAGTAGCCGGTCTCCGCGTGCAGCAGGGTGAGCGCCGCGAGCGCGACGCCGATGGCCGCGAGACCGCCCGCGACGACCGCCCGTACGGACCAGCGCCGGGCCGCGGCACCGGCGACCAGACCGGCCGCCACCGCGCCGACGGCCGCGGGCAGTTCGGCCAGGCCGGCCTCCAGCGGTGCGCGCCCCTGCACGAGCTGCAGGAACTGCGACAGGAAGAAGACCAGGCCGGACAGGCCGAGGATGGTCAGCAGGTCGGCGAGGACGGCGCCGGAGAAGCCGCGGTTCCGGAACAGCCGCATGTCCAGCAGCGGTGCGCGGAGCCGGAGTTGGCGCCGGGCGAACATGAGCAGGGCGAGCACGCCGAGAAGACCGGCCCCGACCGCGTCCCAGCGCAGGCCGTGCGACGCCAGTTCCTTGACGAGGTAGACGACGCCGATCATGCCGACGAGGGAGAGGCCGACGCTGGGCAGGTCCCAGGGTCCGGGGGCGGGGTTCTTGGACTCCGGCAGCAGCTTGATGCCGACGAGGACGAGGACCGCCATCACGGGCAGGTTGATGAGGAACACCGAGCCCCACCAGAAGTGCTCCAGCAGGAAGCCGCCCACGACAGGACCGACGGCCGCACCGGCCGAGGCCATCGCGCCCCAGATGCCGACGGCGACGCTGCGCTCCCGGGGGTCCGGGAAGAGGTTCCGGATCAGGGCGAGCGTGGAGGGCATGAGGGTGGCGCCCGCGACGCCGAGCAGGGCCCGGGCCGCGATCATCATCTCGGGCGTGGTGGCGTACGCGGCCAGGACCGACAGTCCGCCGAAGGCGACGGCTCCGCTGAGCAGGAGCTTCTTGCGGCCGATACGGTCACCCAGGCTGCCCATGGACACCAGCAGACCCGCGATGACGAACGAGTAGACGTCGCCTATCCACAGCAGCTGGTTGCCGGTCGGCTCCAGGTCCTCGCTGAGGAACGGCGTGGCCAGGCCGAGCACGGTCGCGTCCACGGCCACCAGCAGGACGGCGAGGACGAGCACGGACAGGGCGAGCCACCGACCCGGTGCCCCCTTGGCCTCGGTGGCCCCGGGTGCACCGTTCACGCCGGTCAGGCGCTCCGCGGTCTTGCTGCTCACTTCTCCACACTCCGCATCACTCCACCGAGCACCAGCTCGGTGACCATGTAGCCCGCGTCGTTGGCCGCGAGCCTGCCCTCCTGGACCGACCAGGCCGAGGCGGCGATGAGGGCGAACAGCGCCTCGTTCAGCCAGGCCGGGGTCAGGTCGAACCGGAAGAGCCCTTTCTCCTGTCCGCGCCGGAACAGCGCGGCGACCCGTTCGTCGATCCGCTCCCAGCCCTCCTCCATCGCTCCCCCGGCTTCGTAGAGCTGGTTCTCGCCGTAGAGGAAGGCGAGGAAGCCGGCCACGGGCATGGCCTCGGCGACCGTGCGCCGGACCGCCTCGACCGGGTCCCCCTCGTCGATCCGCGCCGCCGCGAGCCGCTCCTCGACCAGCTCGATGCCGAGCAGGCCGAGCGCCTCGACGAGGGCGGGCCGCCCGGCGAAGTGCCGGTGCAGGGTCGCCCGGCTGATGCCGGCGGCCTTGGCGATCTCGTCCATGGAGGCCGTGGCCTTGCGGCTGAGCAGGGCGGCGGCGGCGCGCAGTACGTGTTCACGATCGACGGACATGAGACAAGAGTAGCCCATGTGAGACACGAATGTCTCATGCGATACGTGTGTGTATCGTCACCGTGGGCGTCGACACGGCGGCCGGTGTGCGGCTTCTCAGGCCAGGAAGTCCAGAAGGGCGGCGGTCAGCTCGGCGGGGGCGTCCTCCTGGACGAGATGACCGGCCCCCCGGATCGGACGCAGCCGCGCGCCGGGAATGCGCGCGGCGAGTTCATGCCCCCGCTCCTGCGGGATCCACGTGTCGTCGGTCCCCCAGCAGATCAGCACCGGCAGGTCCAGCTCCCCGTAACGGCCCTCGATCTCGTCGGTGTACCGCTGGTCCGCCTGCGCGATCTGCCGGTAGAACGCCCGCTGTCCCGCCTCGCCGAGCCAGGGCTCCACGAGCCGGTCCAGGATCGCCGGGTGCAGACCGGGGCCGCTCGCGGAACCCACGTACTCGCGCACCAGTGCCCGGTGCAGCGCGGGCGGCAGCTGTTCGAAGACCGGGGCGTGCTCGCCGACCAGCCGGAAGAACGGCGACCCCCACGGCGCGAGCGCCACGGGGTCGACGAGCGCCAGGCGGCCGTAGCGGGCACCGTGCAGCAGATGGGCCCGCAGGGCGACGGCGCCGCCGAAGTCATGGGCGACGACGAGGGGTTCGTCCAGGCCCCAGTGCTCCAGGAGCGCGGTGAAGACCCGGCCCTGGGCGGCGAGCGAGACGTCCTGTCCTTTGCTCTTCTCCGACGTGCCGTAGCCGGGCATGTCCCAGACGTGGACCTGGTGGCTGTACGCGAGGGAGCGGGCGACGGCCCGCCAGACGTACGAGGAGAACGGCGTGCCGTGCAGCAGCACGACCGGCGGCAGTCCCGCCTCGCCGAACCGGTCCCAGCGGACCTCCCCGGAAGCGCTGCGGAAGGTCCGGGTGAGCCGCCAGTCGCGCGTGGTCATGCCGCGCCTCCTCGGTCGAACACGCCGTCCCGGTGACTCTATGCGAGCCGGGCCCACCGGACGCCCCCGCCGCGCCCTGCGGGCCGGGGCGAACTCCGCCGTCCCTGCGGAGTGTTGGCGGCGCCCGCTCACTGCCAGGGCAGCGCCGAGCGGTGCCGCCAGTACGCGCCGGGCTCCTCGGCCAGGGCTTCCAGGCGCGCGAGGCGGTCCTCGTCGAGGGTGAGGGTCGCCGCGGCCAGGTTGGAGGCGAGCTGACCGGTGGTGGCCGCGCCGGAGAGGACGACCCCGGCCCAGGGACGGGCGAGTACGGCCGCCAGCGCGACCGTGTCGCACCCGGCGTCCGACTCGCCTGCGACGGCGGCCACTTCAGGCGGGGCCTGCCCGGGGGCCGCGAGGCGGCCGTTCGCCACGGCCTCCTTCACGATCACGGTCAGCCCGGCCTCGTGCGCCTCGGCCAGCGCGGGTCCCGCCGACGTCTCCAGCAGGTTGTACGTCGCCTGGACCGTACGGAACAGCGGCGCGCCGCCGACCGTGACCTCCAGCGCCGCGCGGATCGCGTCGGCCTGCGCGGACCCGCTGGCCGTCAGGCCGACCGTGACGCCTTCGTCGGCCAGCCGCGCCAGGCGCTCGTGGAGGGCACGGTCGGTGAGGGCCGGGCTGTCCGTGGTCACGGAGTGGATCTGGTACAAGTCCAGTCGCGCGCCGAGGAGTTCGTCCGTCTCGGCGCGCTGCCGGTCGTACGTGGCGACGCCGTGGTCCTTCACCTCGTGGACGTCGGCGTCGACCCGCCAGCCGGCCGTGTAGGTGTAGCCCCACTTGCTGCCGACGACGACGTCACCGGCGTCCGGGCGGCTTCGCAGCCACTCGGCCAGGAATTCCTCGGAGCGCCCGTACGAGCGCGCCGCGTCCATGTAGCGCACCCCGCCCGCGTACGCCGCGTCCAGCAGGGCGTGGGCCCGCTCGCGCATCGCGTCGACGGTACGGGTGTCCGGGAGGTCCCGGTCGCGGCCGAGGGTGATGTAGCCGGGGCGGCCGACCGCGGCCAGGCCCAGTCCGATCCGGGCGGTCGGCGTGGCCGCTTCCGCGAGGCGGGCGAAGGCCATGGCGGGTTCCTCCCGTGGATGTCGGCGTGCGCGGGCCCATCGCGTTCCGGCCCGCGCGCCAGTGTCTCAGCCCTTCGCCGCCGCCCATGCCTTCTGCTGCGCCACGTCGGCCTTGACCTCGGCGAGCTGGACGGCGACGGCCGAGGGGGCCGTACCGCCGCGGCCGCTGCGCGAGGCGAGCGCGCCCGGCACGTCCAGGACCGTGCGGACCTCGGGCGTGAGGTGCGAGGAGATCGCCGCGAACTGCTCGTCCGTCAGCTCGTGCAGTTCGATGCCGTGCGCCTCGCACTCCTTGACGCACGCACCGGCGACCTCGTGCGCGACACGGAACGGCACGCCCTGCTTGACCAGCCACTCGGCGACGTCGGTGGCGAGCGAGAACCCGGCCGGGGCCAGCTCCTCCATCCGCTCGCGGTGGACGGTGAGCGTCGCCATCATGCCGGTGAAGGCGGGCAGCAGGACCTCCAGGGTGTCGCAGGAGTCGAAGACCGGCTCCTTGTCCTCCTGCAGATCGCGGTTGTAGGCGAGCGGCAGCGCCTTCAGCGTCGCCAGAAGCCCCGTCAGATTGCCGATGAGGCGGCCGGACTTGCCGCGCGCCAGCTCGGCGATGTCCGGGTTCTTCTTCTGCGGCATGATCGACGAACCGGTGGAGAAGGCGTCGTGGAGGGTGACGAAGGAGAACTCCTTCGTGTTCCAGATGATGACCTCCTCCGCGATCCGGGACAGGTCGATACCGATCATCGCGGTGATGAAGGCGAACTCGGCGACGAAGTCGCGGGATGCGGTGCCGTCGATGGAGTTGCCCGACGAGCCGTGCTCGAAGCCGAGGTCGGCGGCGACGGCCTCCGGGTCGAGGCCGAGGGAGGAACCGGCGAGGGCGCCGGAGCCGTACGGGGACACCGCGGTCCGCTCGTCCCACTGCCGCAGCCGCTCCGCGTCCCGGGACAGCGCCTGTGCGTGCGCGAGGACATGGTGCGCGAACAGGACGGGCTGGGCGTGCTGGAGGTGTGTCCGGCCGGGCATGGCGACGTTCGGATGCGCATCGGCCAGGCCGGTCAGGGCCTCCTGGAGGTCGGCGAGCAGACCGCCGATGATGCGGGCGTGGTCCCGCAGATACATCCGGAAGAGGGTGGCGATCTGGTCGTTGCGGGAGCGGCCGGCGCGCAGCTTGCCGCCGAGGTCGGGCCCGAGCCGCTCCAGCAGCCCGCGCTCCAGGGCGGTGTGCACGTCCTCGTCGGCGACGGTTCCGGTGAAGCTGCCGTCGGCGACGTCGGCCTCCAGCCGGTCGAGTCCGGCGAGCATCCGCTCCAGCTCGTCGGCGGTGAGCAGTCCGGCCTTGTGGAGCACGCGCGCGTGGGCGCGGGAGCCCGCGATGTCGTACGGCGCGAGCCGCCAGTCGAAGTGGACGGACGCGGAGAGCAGCGCCAGCGCCTCCGACGGCCCGTCGGCGAACCGGGCTCCCCAGAGACGGACGTCGCCACCGTTGCCGTTGCTCACTGCTGTGCTCCTCGGAAGGTCCTGATCAAGGCGGAAATGCGGGGGGGGAATTCAGGAGGGGAATGCCGGGTGATGCACCGCCGCCTCCCCGCCGGGAGGCGAGGAGGCGGCGGTGAAGGACGTTACCCTCAGGCGAGGTCGCGCTTGGCCGCGATCTTCGACGACATGCCGAAGATCTCGATGAAGCCCTTCGACAGCGACTGGTCGAACGTGTCACCGGTGTCGTAGGTGGCCAGGTTGAAGTCGTAGAGCGACTCCGCGGACTTCCGGCCGGTCACGACGGCACGGCCGCCGTGGAGCGTCATCCGGATGTCGCCGGAGACGTGCTCGTTGGCCTCGTCGATGAAGCCGTCGAGGGCGCGCTTCAGCGGGGAGAACCACAGGCCGTCGTAGACGAGTTCGCTCCACCGCTGCTCGACCTGCCGCTTGTACCGGGCGAGTTCACGCTCGACGGTGACGTTCTCCAGCTCCTGGTGGGCGGTGATCAGCGCGATCGCGCCGGGCGCCTCGTACACCTCACGGGACTTGATGCCGACCAGCCGGTCCTCGACCATGTCGATCCGGCCGACGCCCTGGGCACCGGCGCGCTCGTTGAGCTGCTGGATGGCCTGGAGGACGGTGACGGGCTTGCCGTCGATGGCGACCGGGACACCCTGCTGGAAGGTGATGACCACCTCGTCGGCCTCCCGCGGGGTGGCCGGGTTCTCGGTGTACTCGTACACGTCCTCGATCGGGGCGTTCCAGATGTCCTCGAGGAAGCCGGTCTCCACGGCCCGCCCGAAGACGTTCTGGTCGATGGAGTACGGGGACTTCTTGCTCGTGGCGATCGGCAGGCCCTTGTCCTCGCAGAAGGCGATGGCCTTGTCCCGGGTCATCGCGTAGTCCCGGACGGGGGCGATGCACTTCAGGTCGGGGGCCAGGGAGGAGATGCCCGCCTCGAACCGCACCTGGTCGTTGCCCTTGCCCGTGCAGCCGTGCGCCACGATCGAGGCGTTGTGCTTGTGGGCGGCGGCGACGAGGTGCTTGACGATGGTCGGCCGGGAGAGCGCCGAGACCAGCGGGTAGCGGTCCATGTAGAGGGCGTTCGCCTTGACCGCCGGGAGGCAGTACTCGTCGGCGAACTCGTTCTTGGCGTCCGCGACCTCCGCCTCGACCGCACCGCAGTCGAGAGCGCGCTTGCGGATGACGTCCAGGTCCTCGCCGCCCTGGCCGACGTCCACGGCAACGGCGATGACCTCGGCGCTCGTCTCCTCGGCGATCCAGCCGATGGCGACGGAGGTGTCCAGGCCGCCTGAGTAGGCGAGTACGACGCGCTCGGTCACGGGTCTCTCCTTACGGTGCATGCGCTTGATGGAATAAGTATGCACTCCTCTGCATGATTCGTCAAAGCGTCGGAGTGGCTCCTCGAAACCGCAGGTCACAGCAGTCCCGACCGCCTGGCGGATCCTCCCGGGACGGATCCGTCCCGGGAGGGGACGGAAGAATCACGGCCATGGGACAGGTCTACGAACGCATCGAGGGCAGGATCCGCACCTTCATCGAGGCACAGCCGGTGTTCTTCACCGCCACCGCACCGCTCGCCGGGGACGGTCACGTCAACCTCTCGCCGAAGGGCCGCGCGGGCACGCTCGTCGTGCTCGACCCGCTGACCGTGGCGTACCTGGACTTCGGCGGCAGCGGCGCCGAGACCATCGCGCACCTCCGCGAGAACGGCCGCATCACCCTGATGTGGTGCGCCTTCACCGGCCCCCCGAAGGTGTTGCGGGTTCACGGCCGGGGCGAGCCCGTCTTCCGCGACGACCCGCGCTGGGGTGAGCTGACAGCCCGCTTCGGTGAGGCCGACGGCCCGGCCGCCCGGGCGATCGTCGTGGTCCGCGCCGAGCGGATCGGCGACAGCTGCGGCTTCGCCGTCCCTTTCATGGACTACCGCGAGGAGCGCACGCAGCACGCCGAGCACTTCGGACGGAAGACGGACGAGGAGTTCGCCGCGTACTGCGCGAAGAAGGAGTACGTGGGTGTCAGCCTCGACGGACTGCCGGCCCTGCCGCTGCCGCTTCCGGCGCGTACGGACTGAGGCAGCGGGGGCGCGCCCACGCCCGCGGAGGAGACGTGCCGCGCGCCCCCACGCCCCGCACACACGCGCCCCGCACCCCGGGCACCCGCACTCCGCACGACCCGCGACGACACGAGCAGCGCTTCCGGCCGAGGCGTGAAATCGACGGAACACGGCCGGAAATCTCTCGCGCGAATCCTCGCGGCCATTGAGTGACCGCCCCTCCCGCTCCGTATCACTGGTCAGCACAGGTCAGGGATGGCGCCATTGGGAGGCGAGAGGGTTGACGACGACCATTCCGTACCGAGGCCGGGCGGCACAGCGTCAGGCCGAACGACGGATGCGACCGCGCCGCTCGCCCGCGCGCCCGATGCTGGCCGTCATCTGGGCCGGGGCGATCGCGGTGCTCTACCCCTGGTGGATCAACACCATCGCGGTGGAGACCACGGCCGACTGGCTCATCGGCGCCGGGCGCATCACCGGCCTGCTCGCCGGTTACTCCACGGCGATCGTGGTCGCCCTGATGGCCCGCGTGCCGGCCCTCGAACGGCGCGTGGGCTCGGACGTGGTGACCCGCTGGCACGCCATGGCGGGCCGCTACACGATCTTCCTCATCCTGGCCCACATCGCCTCGATCGTCGCCGGCTACGCGCTGGAGTCCGGCACGACGTTCGTCGACCAGACCGTCTCGGTGGTCCTCGAGTACCCCGACATGATCGAGGCGGCCATCGGCACGAGCCTGCTGCTGATCGTGGGCTTCGTCTCGGCCGGTCTCGTACGCCGCCGCATGCGCTACGAGACCTGGTACTACCTGCACCTCATGACCTACGCGGCGGTCTTCCTCGCGTACTGGCACCAGCTCAGCGCGGGCACCGAGTTCGTGGACGACCCCGGTGCCCGTGCCGCCTGGTACGGGATCTACGGCGGCACGACCCTGCTGGTGGTCTGGTACCGGTTCCTCACGCCCGTACGCCTCAACCTCCGCCACCGCCTGCGCGTCGAGGCCACGATCGAGGAGGCGCCCGGCGTCGTCTCGGTGGTCATGAGCGGGCGTCGGCTGGACCTGCTGGGCGCCCAGGCCGGGCAGTTCTTCCGCTGGCGCTTCCTCACCAAGGGGCTGCGCTGGACGGCCAACCCGTACTCCCTCTCGGCGCCGCCGCACAACAACCGCATCCGCATCACCGTCAAGGCGGCGGGCGACCACAGCGCCGCCCTCGCCGGGCTGCAGCCGGGCACGCGCGTCTGGGCCGAAGGCCCGTACGGGGCGCTCACCGCGGCGCGGCGGCGGCGCGGCCGCGGCAGCAAGGTGCTGCTCATCGCGGGCGGCGCGGGCATCACCCCGCTGCGCGCGCTCTTCGAGACGATGCCGGCCCGCCCCGGGGACCTGACGCTGCTCTACCGGGCGCGGCGGCACGAAGACCTGGCGCTGTGGGGCGAGTTGAGGGAGATCGCCGACGCACGCGGGGCCCGGCTGCTGTACGCGGTGAACGGCCCGGACGGCGCCCGCCCCGAGATCTCCGCCGAGAACCTGCGCAAGGTCCTCCCCGACATCGACAGCCACGACGCGTATCTGTGCGGACCGCCGGGACTCGCCGAGGAGTCCTACGAGGCGCTGCGCGAAGCGGGCGTTCCGGCGAACCGTATCCACCACGAGTCCTTCGAATGGTGAGTTCATGAAGAAGCATCCGTTGCGCCACATCCTGCTCAGCACGGCCGCGACCGTCTCCGGCGTCGTGATGCTGCTGGCACTCAAGGCCCCTGGCCTGCCGAGCAGTTCGACGCAGGCGAGCGGTCTGCCCGCCGCGCCCCCGGCATCGGCTCCCGCGGGACAGCCGGAGCAGCAGGGCGGCTCCGGGCCACAGGAGCCAGGGCGGCAGCAGGGCAACCCGCCGCAGCAGGACGGGCAGCAGCAGGACGAGCCGGGCGGTGAGGGATCGGACGGACAGGGTTCGGGCGAAGAACGGCAAGGCGGAGAGCAGGAGGAGGGCGGTCAGGGCGGCGGGGCCCGTACGGTCGTCGGCGACGCCGTGCAGACCGACTACGGCCCGGTGCAGGTCCGCCTCACCGTGTCCGGAGGCCGCGTCACCCAGGCCGCCGCCACACAGGCACCCGCCTCGACGCCGATGTCGAAGCAGATCACCTCCAAGGCGGTCCCCCAGCTCAACCAGAAGGCCGTGCAGTCACGGAGCGGTGAGATCGACGCGGTGTCGGGGGCCACGTACACCAGTGAGGGCTACTCGCGCTCGCTGCAGAGCGCATTGGACAAGGCCGGTGTCTGACCCGGTGGCGGAACAGCCGCGGCTGCGCCGGGTCGAGCACGCCATGGGCACGGTCTTCTCGTTCGACGTCCGCGGCGAGTCCGCCGGGGCGGAGGGGGCCGAGGCGGCGGTGGACGCGGCCGCGAACTGGCTGCACCGGGTGGACGCGCTGTTCTCGCTCTACAAGCCGGAGAGCGAGATGAGCAGGCTGGCCCGCGGCGAGCTGACCGCGGGTGACTGCGACCCGCTGATCGCCGAGGTCCTCGCCCTGTGCGAGGCCGCCGAGGCGCGCAGCGACGGCTGGTTCAGCACGCGGTACGCGGGTGCGCTCGACCCCACCGGCCTGGTCAAGGGCTGGGCGGTGGAACGCGCCTCGCGTCTGCTGGCGGCCCGCGGACTGGGCGACACCTGCATCAACGGCGGCGGTGACATCCAGCTGAGCGGTGAGAAGGAGCCGGGCCGCCCCTGGCGGATCGGCATCAGCGACCCGCTGCACCCGGGCGACCTCGTCGCGATCGTCGAGTCGGACGGGGATCTGGGGGTGGCGACGTCGGGTACGGCCGAGCGCGGCTGCCACGTCCTGGACCCGCGCACCGGGGCGCCGCCCGCGGACTCCCTCGCCTCGGTCACCGTCCTGACCCGCGGCCTGACGGCGGCGGACGCGTGGGCGACCGCGGCCTTCGCCCGCGGCGCGTCGTCCCGGGAGTGGCTGGAGGCCCTGCCGGACGTGGAGGCGTTCGCGGTCGAGCCGTCGGGGCGGACGTGGTGCACGGCGGGTTTCCGGGAATTCGCCCACGTGAACTGAGCCGCCGCTGAGGCGTCCACGTGAACTCGGCCCGACCTATGTGAACGGAGCCGGGTCGTCAACTCCCCGGCCGCAAGCGACCCTTGCCGCCACGCTCAACCGTTGCCGCCGCCACGCCCGGATGCCGGCGGGAGGGCGACCGGACCCCTCAGCGCGCCTTCTGCGCCAGCCTCAGCAGGTGGTCGGCCAGCGCCTGGCCGCCCGTGGGGGCGCGGCTGATCAGGAGCAGCGTGTCGTCACCCGCGATGGTGCCGATGATCTCGTGCACCTCCGCCTGGTCGATGGCCGACGCGAGGAACTGGGCGGCGCCGGGCGGGGTGCGCAGCACCACCAGGTTCGCCGACGCCTCAGCCGAGATCAGCAGTTCCCCCGCGAGGCGTGCCATGCGCCCCTCGCTCGCCGACTCCCCCAGCGGCGCCCGCGGGGTACGGTCGCCGCCCTCGCTCGGCACCGCGTAGATCAGCTCACCGCCGGTGTTGCGGATCTTCACGGCGCCCAGCTCGTCCAGGTCTCGGGAGAGCGTCGCCTGCGTGACGGACAGGCCGTCGTCGGCGAGCAGTTTGGCGAGCTGGCTCTGGGAGCGAACCGGCTGCCTGCCGAGGATGTCGACGATCCGGCGGTGCCGGGCGGTACGGGTCTGGGGCACCGCGGGTCCGCCCTGGTCGGGTCCGCCGCGCTCGCTGTCCTGCGCCTGGCTCATCGTCGTCATTCTCCGGATCGTCGCTCCCCGTACACCGCGTCCAGGATCGCCGGGAGCGCCCCGAGGAACGCGTCCACCTCGCCCTCGCCGATGATCAGCGGCGGGGCGAGCCGCACCACGTCGGGTGCGACCGCGTTCACCAGGAGACCGGCTTCCTGCGCCGCCCGCTGCACCTCAGGCGCAACGGGCTCGGTGAGCACCATACCGAGCAGCAGGCCCGCGCCGCGGACCTGGCCGACCAGCGGGTGGCCGAGCGCCTCGATCCCGGACCGCAGGCGTTCGCCGGTGCGCTTGACGCGGTCGAGGATTCCTTCGGCCTGGAGGGTGTCGAGGACGGCGAGCGCGGCCGCACAGGCGACCGGGTTCCCGCCGAAGGTCGAGCCGTGCTGCCCGGGCGTCAGGAGGTCGGCAGCCTCGCCGAAGGCGACGGTCGCGCCGATCGGCAGTCCGCCGCCGAGCCCCTTGGCGAGGGTGACCACATCGGGCTCGACGCCCTGCGCCTGGTGCTCGAACCAGTGGCCCGTACGCCCGATGCCGGTCTGGATCTCATCCAGGACGAGCAGCGTGCCGGTGGCCCGGGTGATCTCCCGGGCGGCGGCCAGATAGCCCTTGGGCGGTACGACGACGCCGTTCTCGCCCTGGACCGGTTCGAGAACGACGAGCGCGGTGTCGCCCGTGACGGCTGCGCGCAGCGCGTCGGTGTCCCCGTACGGCACGTGCGTGACGTCGCCGGGGAGCGGCCGGAACGGCTCCTGCTTGGCG
The DNA here is from genome assembly GCF_040643575.1 of Streptomyces sp. NPDC047108. Taxonomy (NCBI): domain Bacteria; kingdom Bacillati; phylum Actinomycetota; class Actinomycetes; order Kitasatosporales; family Streptomycetaceae; genus Streptomyces; species Streptomyces sp. NPDC047108. The sequence continues at coordinate 248,489 of NZ_JBEYUP010000004.1, read as the reverse complement.
GGCTGGCCGGTGAGGGCGAGGGCGCCCATGGTGCGGCCGTGGAAGCCGCCTTCGGTGGCGACCATGTGCGTACGCCCCGTACGCCGCCCGATCTTGACGGCCGCTTCGACGGCCTCCGCACCGGAGTTGGAGAAGTAGACGCGTCCGGGGCGGCCGAGGAGCTGGAGCAGCCGCTCGGCGAGCGCGACGGGGGGTTCGGCCACGAAGAGGTTGGAGACGTGCCCGAGGGTGGCGATCTGCTCCGAGACGGCCCGGACGACGGCGGGGTGGGCGTGGCCGAGGGCGTTGACGGCGATGCCGCCGACGAAGTCGGTGTACGTCCGGCCCTCGGCGTCGCGGACGGTGGCGCCCTGTCCGTTCACCAGCGGCAGGCGGGGCGTGCCGTAGTTGTCCATGAGGGCGCCCTGCCAGCGCCGGGTCAGCTCCTGGTTGCCCGACTTCTGCGCGGCGCTCGTGGTGTTCTGATCGTGCGTCATGCCGTCCCCGTCTCCCGGTCGTCGGCCGCTTCGCGGTCGTCGGCCACGACCATCGTGCCGATGCCCTCGTCGGTGAAGATCTCCAGCAGGATCGAGTGCTGCACCCGGCCGTCGATGACGCGCGCGGTGCGTACCCCGTGGCGGACGGCGTGCAGGCAGCCCTCCATCTTGGGGACCATGCCGCTCGCCAGCTCCGGCAGCAGCCCCTCCAGCTGGCTGGCCGTCAGCTTGCTGATGACCTCGTCGCTGTTCGGCCAGTCCTCGTAGAGCCCTTCGACGTCGGTGAGGACCATCAGCGTCTCGGCGCCCAGCGCGGCGGCGAGTGCGGCTGCTGCGGTGTCGGCGTTGATGTTGTAGACGTGGCCGTCGTCGGCGCTGCGGGCGATGGAGGAGACGACCGGGATCCGGCCGTCGTCCAGCAGCGCCTGTATGGCTCCGGCGTCGATGTCGGTGATCTCACCGACCCGGCCGATGTCCACGGCCTCGCCGTCGATCTCGGCGAAGCGCTTGGTGGCGGTCATGGTGTGGGCGTCCTCGCCGGTCATGCCGACGGCCAGCGGGCCGTGCTGATTGAGCAGTCCCACGAGTTCGCGCTGCACCTGTCCGGCGAGCACCATCCGTACGACGTCCATCGCCTCGGGCGTGGTGACGCGCAGCCCGGCCTTGAACTCCGAGACCAGGCCCAGCTTGTCGAGGTGGGCGCTGATCTGCGGGCCGCCGCCGTGGACGACGACCGGCTTGAGGCCGGCATGCCTCAGGAAGACGACGTCCTGCGCGAACGCGGACTTCAGCTCGTCGTCGATCATGGCGTTGCCGCCGAACTTGATGACGACGGTCTTGCCGTGGTGGCGGGTCAGCCAGGGCAGCGCCTCGATGAGGGTCTGCGCCTTGGGCAGGGCGGTGTGCTTGCGCGGGGGGACCCCCGGCCGGAGGTTGGGGGAGCTCATGAGGAGTAGGCGCTGTTCTCGTGGACGTAGTCGGCGGTGAGATCGTTGGTCCAGATGACGGCGGACTCGGTGCCCGCGGCGAGGTCGGCTGTGATGCGGACCTCGCGGAACCGCATGTCGACTCCTGAGCGGTCCTCGCCGACCGAGCCGTTCTTGCAGACCCAGACGTCGTTGATGGCGACGTTGAGCTGGTCGGGCTCGAAGACGGCGGAGGTGGTGCCGATCGCGGAGAGCACCCGGCCCCAGTTGGGGTCCTCGCCGTGGATGGCGCACTTGAGGAGGTTGCTGCGCGCGATGGAGCGTCCGACCTCGACGGCGTCGTCCTCGCTCGCGGCGCCCACCACCTCGACGCGGATGTCCTTGGAGGCGCCCTCGGCGTCGCCGATGAGCTGACGGGCGAGGCTGTCGCAGACCTCGGTGAGGGCCGCGGCGAACTCCTCCTGGCCGGGGGTGACGCCCGAGGCGCCGGACGCGAGGAGATAGACGGCGTCGTTGGTGGACATGCAGCCGTCGGAGTCGGCCCGGTCGAAGGTGACGCGGGTGGCGGCCCGCAGCGCGCCGTCCAGTCCTGCGGCGTCGACGTCGGCGTCGGTGGTGAGGACGACGAGCATCGTGGCGAGGCCCGGCGCGAGCATGCCCGCGCCCTTGGCCATGCCGCCGACGGTCCAGCCGTCGCCCTCGGCGACGGCCGTCTTGTGCACCGAGTCCGTGGTCTTGATGGCGATGGCCGCCTTCTCGCCGCCGTGCGCGGAGAGTTCGGCGACCGCCGTGTCGACGCCGGGCAGCAGCTTGTCCATCGGGAGCCGGATGCCGATCAGGCCGGTCGAGGCGACAGCGACCTCCGCCGCGCTCTCGCCCAGGGCGTCCGCGACCCTCTCGGCCGTGGCGTGGGTGTCCTGGAAGCCCAGCGGGCCCGTACAGGCGTTGGCGCCACCGGAGTTGAGGACGACGGCGGAGACCTGGCCGCCCGCGAGCACCTGCTCGGACCACAGGACCGGCGCGGCCTTGACGCGGTTGGAGGTGAAGACGCCCGCGGCGGCACGGCGCGGCCCGGTGTTGACGACGAGCGCCAGGTCCGGGTTGCCGTTCTCCTTGATCCCGGCGGCGATGCCCGCCGCCGTGAATCCCTTGGCTGCCGTGACGCTCACTGCGCCTCCTTCGTCGTGGCCCCGCTCGCGGCGCCGCTCCGGTTCACGGGGCGACCCCGGTCATGGGGAGACCGGTCTCCTCGGGGAGTCCGAGGGCGATGTTCATGCTCTGCACCGCGCCGCCGGCGGTGCCCTTGGTGAGGTTGTCGATCGCGCTGATCACGACGATCCGGCCGGCGGCCTCGTCGTACGCGACCTGGATCAGGACGGCGTTCGATCCGTACACGGCCGCGGTGGACGGCCACCGGCCCTCGGGGAGCAGCTGGATGAACGGTTCGGCGGCGAGGGCCTTGTCGTACGCCTCGCGCACCGCGGCCGCCGTCACCCCGGGCCTCGCCCTGACGTTGCAGGTCGCGAGGATGCCGCGGGGCATCGGGGCGAGGGTGGGCGTGAAGGAGACGGTCACCGGCTCACCGGCCGCGGCGCTCAGGTTCTGGATGATCTCGGGCGTGTGCCGGTGGCCGCCGCCGACGCCGTACGGGCTCATGGAGCCCATGACCTCGCTGCCCAGCAGATGGGGCTTGAGGGCCTTGCCCGCCCCGGAGGTGCCGGACGCGGCGACGATCACGGCGTCCGGCTCGGCGAGCCCGGCGGCGTAGGCCGGGAACAGGGCGAGCGAGACGGCCGTCGGATAGCAGCCGGGGACGGCGATGCGCCGGGTGCCCCGCAGCGCGGCCCGCGCGCCGGGCAGCTCGGGAAGGCCGTACGGCCAGGTGCCGGCGTGCGGGGAGTCGTAGAAGGTCTGCCACGCCTCGGCGTCCTGGAGGCGGAAGTCGGCACCGCAGTCGACGACCAGGACGTCCTCCCCCAGCTCGTCGGCGACAGCGGCGGACTGGCCGTGCGGGAGCGCGAGGAAGACGACGTCGTGCCCGGAGAGGACGTCGGTGGTGGTCGGCTCGAGGACGCGGTCGGCGAGCGGAAGGAGATGCGGCTGCAGCGCGCCGAGCCGCTGCCCGGCGTTGCTGTTCGCGGTCACGGCCCCGATCTCGGCGGCCGGATGCCCGGCGAGCAGGCGGAGCAGTTCCCCGCCCGCGTATCCGCTCGCTCCGGCGACTGCCACGCGCACTGCCATCGAACCTCCCTCTCGATGGCATGACTATACGGAATGCGGCAGCTTTATGCAATCGAGCCCAGACCAGGAGCCCGGGGGTACGCGACCGAACGGCTCTGCCGAGGCGCGCCGGAGTCGGCCCGGCTCAGCGTCGCGATGGGCCCGCCGGTGGGGGCGGGCGCTGCTGACCCGGGCGTTTCGGGGTCGGGCAAGATGGGGCGTGTTCTTCCCGGGAGAGCCCCGTCACCCTGCGTCGCGTAGCTGAAGAAGGTACGCCGCAGTCAGCGCAACGGCACGGTCCTCGTCATGCGACAGGTCCTCGAGGGCATGTGAGGCCGTCGTCCCCGGGATGCCCGCCAGCGCCTGGGTCAGCCGTCCGCGCGCAGGCGCTTCAGTGGTGTCGAGGGCGAGGCGGTCGACGAGCCTGGTCGCGATCCGATCCGCCGTCGCGGTGTCGCCGGCCAGCACGCTGAGCGCATCGGCCGCATCGGTGTCGTTCCGTCCCTCCACGATCATGTCGACGAGCGTCGGGACCGCTTCGGCCACTCCGCGTGTCCCGAGCGCCAGAGCCGCATACCCGCGGACCACGACGTCGGGGTTCGCGAGAGCGTCCCGCAGCTGCGCGGTAGCTTCACCATCGACCATCTCGACCAGGGACTGTGCGGCACGTTCCCGCACCGCGGCCTCCGGTGAGCCGAGACCCTCCGCCAGCAGCGCCGGACCACCGTCGCCCGAACGCGCCAGCGCCCAACGAAGGGCTCCGGCGACGTTCGGATCCGTCTCGCCCAGTGCCGCCTCGACCAGGGCCTCCACCGGCACCGGAACCTCGTCGGCCGAGGAGAGGGCGGCGCGCTGGCGTGCGTCGGCGCTCTTCGACCCCAGAGCCTGGAGGAGCGCAACGACCTGGAGGACGTCCTCCCAGCCGGCAGGGTCCGCGGCATCGATCCGGCGCAGCCGCGTGAGCAGTTCGGTCTCGGCCGCGATGCGGTCGCGTGTCCGACGGATGAGGTCGCCGACGAGCGTCGAGGGCGTGAAGCCGGGATCGTCCAGCGCGCGACCGATCTCACGCAGCGACAGCCCCAGCGACCGCAGGCACTCGATCTGGAAGATCCGCCGGATGTCCTCCCCGGAGTACTCCCGATATCCGGAGCCCGTACGGCCCGCAGGCCGCACCAGGCCGAGCGATTCGTAATGCCGGAGCATGCGGGCGCTGACCCCGGACCTCCGCGCCACCTCACCGATCAACACGTCCTATTGTCCCTCCTGGCCGGACCGGGCAAGGACCACCGCGCGCTTCGCCTCCTCGATCGCGAACTCGAATCCGGCCTCCGGGTCCCGCAGCATCCGCTGTGTGGCGAACGCGTGCGCGCGCACCCGCGGGTCGGTGGCCGTCGCCGCAGCACGCAGAGCCGGCTCACTGGCTCCGCCCAGCGCGATCAGCGCCCGGCTGAGACTCAGCTGCGTCCCCTGTCCCCCGCGCCCGAGTTGCTTCGCCAACTCCGCGGCCAACGCGGACTCCTCGCCTTCCGGCACGAGCACGACCGCGGCCCGCCAGGCGCTCCGCGCCACCTCGTCGTCGGCGTCGGACAACAGCGCCTGTGTGATCGCCGGCCATGCCCGCCGGTCCCCGATCTTGGACAGCGTGTGCAGCGTCTGACTCCGTGCCTGCGCACGCTCCGAGCGGACTTCGCGGAGCAGCCCGGGGAGCGTCATGGACACCGGGTGGCGGGTGAGCGCCCAGGTCAGCATCTCGCGGACGAAGAACGCGGGTTCGATCGCGCAGCGCTTGACGAGCTTGTCGACGAAGCGCGGGTCCGGCGTCGTGCCGGCCGCCAGAGCAGCCCGCAGGCGCACGGACGAACGGCCGTCCTCCAGCCCCCGGAGCACTCGCACCGCATCCGTGTCCTGTCTCGCCATGGTCATCGTGACCACCTCCTCGGCAAGCAGTGAAGGCGTTGTCACCGTGTCAAGGTCAAACGGGGCCCGCTGCGCGTTCACCGGTCGACTGCCGCGTCCCAGGCGTGCCCTGTGAGCACTGTCCTGATGAGCACCGTTCTTCGTGAAGTCGCTGGTCACGGGGCTGGTGTATGCGGTGTGGGCCTTGTCGGGGACCCTCCGGCCCTAACGGTCGGCGAAACAGTGCCCGCCCCGAGCCGGGACCGCGCCAACGACCCGCCCGGGGCCGGAAAGCCCATTGCAGCGGCGCCTCTCCGCCCAACAGGCCGACCATGACGCCCTGCTGGGCCGAATGGAGCGCCACAAACCCGACTGAAACGCCGAGTCTTAAGTGCATAGGATCGCCGGCATGGCGCTGCGACCCGTTCACGTGATCATCAAGGCTCTCGACGCCTCGGCGGTCGGCCGATTCTGGGCGGAGGCGCTCGGCTGGAGTGCGTACAGCCCCGGCGTGACCACGTACGTCGGACCCGCCGGCGGTCTCGTCTGGCCGGACCCGGTCGCCGTGGGCATCGACGTCGTTCCCGTCCCGGAACCGAGGACGACGACGAAGAACCGTGTGCACCTCGACCTCGCCACCACCTCCGCGGCCCATCGGACGGAGCTGGTCGCGCGCCTCCGGGCTCTCGGTGCGACACCCGTCCATGTGGGCCAGGGCCAGGTGCCGTGGACGGTCCTCGCCGACCCGGAGGGCAACGAGTTCTGCGTGCTGGAGCCCCGGGAGATCTACCGGGACACCGGACCGATCGCCGCGGTGGTGGTCGACTGTGCGGACCCGCGGGCCATGGGCCGGTTCTGGGGCGAGGCGACGGACTGGACCCTGCACGAGGTGACCGACGATCAGGCGACGTTGCGCTCCGCCGCGGGGGTCGGCCCGTATCTGGAGTTCCTCCGCACGCCCGACGTGAAGACCGTGCCGGACCGTATCCATCTCGACCTGCTGCCGTACCCGGGTGACGACACAGCGGCGGAGGTGGCCCGGCTGCGGGCCCTCGGTGCCACCGACCTCGACGTCGGCCAGGGCGACGTCCCGTGGACCTGCCTGACCGACCCGGAAGGCCACGAGTTCTGCGTCCTCGCCCCGTCCTGACGCGAAGCCTCCTCCGGCCGGGGCGGGCGGTCCGCGCCACGGCGGCGTGCCCGTCAGGCCGTGGCGGCGGCGCGGCGGATCGCGTCCAGTGCCCGCGTCACGTCCTCGTCCGTCGTCGACCAGTTGCTCACCGAGATCCGCATGACGCGCCGGCCGCGCCAGGTGGAGCCGCTGATCCAGGTCGTGCCGTCGTCGAGCAGCCGGCTGAGCACCCGTTCCGTGCGGTCGTCGCTGCCGAACTCGGCACAGACCTGGGTGAAGACCACGTCGTTGAGCACGGTTGCGCCGTCGATCGCCGCGATCCCGGCGGCGAACGCGGAGGCGTGCCGGCACAGCCGCTCGACGAGGTCGGCCACGCCCGTCCTGCCGAGCGACCTGAGGGCCGCCCACACGGTGAACCCCCTGCCGCGCCGCGAGAGTTCGGGGACCTTGTCGCTGGGGTCACCCTGTTCGTGCTGGATGAGGTAGTCGCCGTGTACGCCCATCGCCGCCCGGACCGTGGCCGGGTCGCGGACGATCGCGATGCCGCAGTCGTAGGGGACGTTGAGGGTCTTGTGGGCGTCCGTCGCCCACGAGTCGGCATCCGCGCAGCCCGCCGTCAGATGTGCGTACGGCGGCGAAGCGGCGGCCCACAGGCCGAAGGCGCCGTCGACGTGCACCCAGGCGCCCGCCTCGCGTGCGGCGCGGATCGTCTCGGCGAAGGGGTCGAAGGCGCCGGAGTGGATCTCCCCGGCCTGGAGGGCCACGATCGTGGGGCACTCCCCCGCGTCCGCCAGACTGCGCCGCAAGGCGTCGGGGTCGATACGCCCCTGGTCGTCCGCCCCGACCGCGTCGGGGTGTCCGAGTCCCAGGTAGCGCAGCGCCACGTCGATGGCCATGTGGCGCTCCTCGCCGACGACGACGTGCACGGGCGGCGCGCCCGCGAGTCCGTCGCGCGCGACGTTCCATCCGACGTGCCGGAGCACCGCGTCCCGTCCGGCGGCGAGGCAGGTGAAGTTCGCCATCGTGGCACCCGTGGTGTAGCCGACGGCGCTGCCGTCCGGCAGGCCGAGGAGATCCAGCAGCCAGGCGCCGGCGATGTCCTCCGCGGCCGTGTACGCGGGTGAGACGGCACGCATCACACAGTTCTGGTCCCAGGCACTGACGAGCCAGTCCGCAGCCAGCGCGGCCGGTTCGGTGCCACCGATCACGAAGCCGTAGAAGCGGCCGCTGGGAAATGCGGTGAGACCCGGCTCGCAGGCCGTGGCCAGCAGGTCGACGACGTCGGCGGGCGGGCTCGGGTCGTCGGGCAGTTCGGCGCCGAGCGCGCGCACGATCTCCTCGGCCGAGGCGCGGGCGGGAACCGGGCGGTCGGAGAGGCTCTCAAGCCAGCGGAGGGCATGGTCGTACGCCTGCCGAAGCGCCGCGTCGCGCGCGTCCATACCTCCGGACTATGGGACAGCCCCCGCCACCGCGCAAGCCACGACGCCTCCGGCAGGCGCGCCCGGCCGCTAGGAGTGCGCCACGACCTCGCCGCCCGTGACCTCGGGAGGGCTGGGGAGCAGGGAGGCGAGGTGCTCCCGGACGAATCCGGCCGCCCGCTCGTTCGACGCCTCCGCACCGGCCCGGTCCTGGTAGACGCTCGTCGAGACCATCACGCCGCCCCCGGCGTCGACCCAGTAGTAGGCGACGAACCCCTGGACCTCTCGGAGGATCGGTACGAACCCCTCGCTCACCCGCCGTCCCGCCTCGGCCGGGTCGGTCACGCCCTCGTACCGCCGCACCACTGCGTACATCTCCGGTCTCCTCACCGCATCGCGCTGCACGTCTCTGCGGTGACGGCGTACCCGGGTCGGCGACCGGGGCGGGCGCGGACGCCCGGCAATCACCGGAAGGGCTCGCACCGGTGATCCGAACAGCGGCCTTCCGCGGAGGATCCCGCCGCTGTGGCCGGAGATGATCAGGCGCCGCGGTGGCGCGTCCGCTCCGCGTACCGGCGGAGGACCGCGTCCAGGTAGTCCACGTGCGGGCCGCGGAGGTCGTCCGCCGCGTCGGCCGGGGAGCGGACGAGCGCGATCCGGTCCAGTTCGGGCTCCCGGCCCTGGGCCGTCTCCGCGGACACCAGGGCCGCGTGGCGGTCGTGCAGCCAGGCCGCCGGGCGGGGCGGCGCGAGGAAGAGGACGCCCACGTTCCCGTTCGTGCCCCGCGTGACGCACCACAAGTCCAGGCCGTCCGGCGGGGCGTCCACACCGGTCTCCTCGGCCAGCTCGCGCGCGGCATGGCGGCGGAGCGCGGCCGCGTCGAGGGACGCGTGGTCCTCCGGCGGTTCGGCGGTGCCGCCGGGCAGCTGCCAGCGCCCGGGAGCGGCCGTCGACGGCGAGCCCCGGCCCACCACCAGCCGCCCGTCGTCGTCCGGCTGCAGGACGCCGACGAACAGGGACGGCAGAAAGGCGGCGCCCGGCACGCGGCGCAGCGCACGGTGCCGGTAGGTGGTCCTCGCCCAGGAGATGGTCAGGCGGCCCGCGCCGTCCGCGTCCAGCCCGGTGCAGGCCGCCACCGGCCCGTCGAAGAGGCTGGGGTTGGCGCGTACGGCGTCGTCCCAGACCCGGTCCATGGCCGCCCGGTGTTCGGGCGGCACCAGCGGCGGGGCGGTCTCGGCCAGGCGGAGCCGGTGAACGTCCAGGATGTCCACGCCCGTTGGTCGCCGCAGCAGCTCGGTCATCCGGTCATGCTGTCATGCGTCCCCACGCCCTCGTGCGGGCGTGAGCCCCTGTTACGCCGCTCATCCCCGGTGCATACGGCGCAGGGCGTCCATCGCGCTCGACACGACCCGGCGGTCGGACCAGTGGGCGAGGCGGTGCGCGGAGCGGCCCGCGTTGAAGCCCAGCAGAAGGGGTTCGCCGAAGACCTTGTGACCGTTGACCCAGTACGACCACAGGCCCGGCTCGTCGGGGTCGAACCATTCGAGGGCGTCGGCCTCGCGGTCCCAGAACACCTCGTCGAAGCGGAGCCAGAGCTTGTCCATCAGCCCCGCCCCGAGCGCGTCGACGGCGCTCCGCTTGGCGGCGGGGAGCGGCGGGTCGAACGTGATGCGGCCGGCCTTGAGGACACCGATGGGCACGGTCACCACACAGTGGTCGGACACGATCTCCTCACCGCCGTCGAGGATCGCCGTCGTGCCGTCGTCGCCGTGACGGACGGCGGTGACCGTGGCGCCCGTTCGGACGGGGATGTCGCCGCGGAGCCGGTCGACGATCCGGTCGTAGCCGTCGGGCAGCAGGACGTCCCCGCCCCGGCCGCCGGTGCCCTCCTCCAGGGCGCTGACGGAGAGCTCGTCGGGTTCGGTGGCGTACTCCTGGGTGTACGTCATGTTGGCCGCCCAGCGCAGTCCTGCGGACGGGGCATCGGGGAAGACCGCGGACACGGGCGTCGTGTCGGGCTTGCCGACGGCGTCGAGCTTGCGGGCGTAGCGGGCGAGTTCGGCCATGGCCGCCTCGTCCGTGCCGACGGTGTTCTCGTAGTCGAAGGGCACGGCGCGGCCTCCGGTGCGTCGCAGCAGCTCGGTCACCGGGTTGCCGCGCCAGGTGTGGATCCAGGAGGCCCCCATCTCAGCGGGCACTCCGGCGATCCGCCGCGTCCACGTCCGGCCGCCCGTACGGTCGCGCCCCTCCAGGACGGTCACCCGCATCCCGGCGTCCGCCAGGGCGCGGGCGCAGCCGAGCCCGGCGAACCCGGCCCCGACGACCGTGATCCGCGCGCCCTCGCGCGCCGTGTCGAGGATGTCTCGTGCGGCCCTGCGGCCGCTCAGCAGCGCGCCGGTCGTCGTCGCAGGGGCCTCGCCGGAGGTGGCCTCGCCGGCGAAGTGCAGCCGCTGGCCCACCGGGGCGGCCAGTTTCGCCCGGACCGACCGGCCCAGGGGGCTGGGGGCGAGGAACGAGTACGCGCACAGGGCGAAGGGGTCGGCAGACCAAGAGGTGCGCAGGAAGGACACCGGCTCGGGAACGCCGCGACGGCCGCGGGGGCGGGACGGCCCGCAGCCCGCCACCGCCATGGCCGCGACCGCGGCGGTGGTGAGGGCACCGGTCGCGCCGAGCAGGCCGCGCCGGGTGACATTGCCGCGTTCCGTCATGATCTCCCTCGTGGTCGCCGAACCCGCCCATGCCGGGATCGAGTGCCGCCGCCCCGACCTCGTGCCGGACAGCTCGGGCCCCGCTCCGGGCCGCACTACGGAGGACGGCACCCGGCGGCGAAAGGCTGCGTCCGGGCCGGGAATTCCTCCGGGAGCCGCCCGCGGGAGTGACGTACGGGCAGTGACGTGGAGGGGGTCTACGCGTCGAGCGAGTCGGCCAGTTCGGCGATGACCTGGGCGTGGCACGCCTCGGGGACGCACCAGCACCCGAGCCTCCGGCCGCGCAGCTCCGGCAGCAGCTCCAGCAGGTCCGGACGGCCGAGGAGATACTCGCGGTACTTGGCCACGACCTCCTCCCGCGTGCCGTCCGGCCCCGGCCGGAACGGGCTGGCGAGCGGTGAGCCCTTCAGGTCCCAGCCGTCGCGGTGCATCGCGCGCCCGACGTAGACGACGTCCGCGTAGTCCGGATCGTCGCGGTGGCCCTTGAGGTTGACGACCGTCGTCCTGCTCATGTGCTTCATCCTCGCTCTTCAGGCCGCGCCGGGCACGGCGAAGACGGCGCACGTGGTCGTCCCGTGCGCGTACAGCTTTCCGTCCGCCGTCCCGACGATCCGGGCCTCCGCCGTCGCCGTCGTCCGGCCGACGTGGACGGCCGTGCCCTCGCAGCGCAGGGCCGGGGTGGTGCCGAGAACGGGCCGGACCAGATGCACCCCGAGCTGGACGGTGGTGTAGGCGCGGCCGGTCGGCAGGGCGCTGAGCACCGCCGTCCCGAGGGCGGAGTCCAGGAGGGTCGCCATGAAGCCGCCGTGGACCGTGCCCATGGGGTTGAAGAGGTGCTCCCCCGGCGTGCCCTCGAACACCGCGCGGCCCTCCTCGACCTCCACGAGCCGGAAGCCGAGGGTGCTGCAGATCGGTGCGGACGGCAGGCGCCCGTCGAGGCTCATCCGCGCCAGTTCGAGTCCTGAGCGGCTGCCCGCGTCGGCGTAGGACGTCGGGGGGTCCCAGGTGTGGATGCGGGAGCGGACCCCGTCGGCGTCCGTGCCGTGTCCGGTGCCGCTGCCGGTGGCGCCGCGGGCTGCGGTGCCGGTCGCGGAGACCTCGGGCGTGGTGGGGGGCTGGGTGGCGGGCTGCGCCATGGTGCGTTCCGTCCCTCGAATGCCCCGTCCGGCGGGGCGTGTTGTGGATGTGCGTGCGGTACGGGGGCGAGGAGTGCTCGCCCCCGTACCGCGAACCTAGGCGCGTACGGCGGTCCCGCGGGAGCGTCGCTCACGACAGCTTCGATAGCGTTCCCGACACAAGTGGGCGCTCCCGGTCCGTACGCGTGGCCGGATCAGGGAAGCTTGACCGCCAGGATGTCGACGGGCTTGATGTCCGGCGCCTCGGCGAGCATCGTCTGGGCGGCGTCCATCAGCGCGGCGGCGATCTTGCCCTCCAGGTGGCCCTTACGGCCGTCCTCGCCCTCGAAGGTGTCGAAGACGCCGAAGGTGGTGGCGCTCTGGCGGAACGCGAACCAGGTGACGGTGTGCGCCTCCTCGCGGGCCAGCTGGACCGCGTTGCGCAGCATGGCGTCGACCTGGTCGGCGTACTCGGGCTTGGCTTCGATCCGGGCCAGCAGGCCGAGCTTGCTCATCGTGTGCTCCTGTCGGGGTGGTGGTCGTATCGGATGCGGGGCCGGTGCCGTCGCACCGGCCGGTGTCCGGACATCAGCAAACCTAGGAGGACCACCCCCCTCCTCCCAGTGTCGCAAGCGACTCTTCCGATACGGTTTCCGCCATGGATATTGCAGTGCTGGCATACGACGGCGTCTTCGACTCGGGACTCGCCGCGATCCTCGACGTCCTGGACGGGGCGAACGCCATGCGGACGGAGCTCCCCGAGCCGCCGCCCGCCTGGAACGTCACGACGGTCGGCTTCCGCCGCCGGATCCGTACCGGCGCCGGCCATGTGGTCGAGACCGCACCCGTCGCCGAGGCGGAGAAGAGCGACCTCCTGCTGGTGCCCGCGCTGGCGGAACGCCGGCCCGACGCGCTCATCGCGCACGTCTCGGGACCCGTGTCGGCGGCGGCGCGGAAGCTGGTGGCGGCGACGCGCGAGCGCCGTACGCCCGTCGCCTCGGCCTGTACGGGCACGTTCCTGCTCGCCGAGTCGGGCGTGCTCGACGGGCGCCAGGCGACGACGAGTTGGTGGCTCGCGCCGTACTTCCGCAAGCGCTATCCGGCGGTGACGATCGACGAGACCCGCATGGTGACGTCGTCGGGCGGGGTGACGACGGCGGGCGCGGCCTTCGGCCATGTCGACCTCGCGCTCGCCATCGTCCGGATGAGCAGCCCGGCGCTGGCCGATCTCGTCGCGCGCTATCTCGTCGTCGACGAACGCCCGTCCCAGGCCGCGTACACCATCTCGGCCGCCCTGGCGCAGAGCGATCCGACCGTGGCCGCCTTCGAACGCTGGGCGCGGGTGCACCTGGACGAGCCGATCGCCATCTCGGACGGCGCGTCGGCGATCGGGGTCAGCGAGCGCACCCTCCAGCGGGCCGTGCGCCGCACGCTCGGCACCTCGCCCGTCCGCTTCGTGCAGGACCTGCGGATCGAACGAGCCTCGCATCTGCTGCGGACCACGGACATGCCGCTGGAGGTCATCGCGCGCAAGGTCGGCTACGAGCACGCCAACACGCTCCGGATCCTGCTCCGGGAGCGCACCGGGTCGACGGCGGGCGAGCTGCGCCGCCGCTGAGCGGAAGCGGCCGGCGATCTCCAGGACGTACATTCCCTTGCGGCTATATAGCCCCAGGAGTATGTTCGGGCATGTGTCCATACCTTTCGACGTGCTCGCGGAGCCGGCCCGCCGGCGGATCCTCGATCTGCTGCTGGAGCGCCCCCGCCTGGTCGGTGAGCTGACCGGCCACCTCGGGATCAGCCAGCCCGGCACCTCCAAGCATCTGCGCGTGCTGCGCGAGGCCGGCCTCGTCCACGTCCGCCGGGACGCCCAGCGGCGGTGGTACGAGCTGCGCCCGGAGCCCCTGGCCGAGGTCGACGCCTGGCTCGCGCCGTACCGGCGTCTGTGGGAGCAGCGGCTCGACGCCCTCGAACGGCACCTCGACACCATGCCGGACGCCGCCCCGCCCGGCTCCGCACCCGGCTCCGGCCCCGTGCCGGACGAGCCCGGGACCGATCCGAAGGAACCGTCATGAACGAGACGCTGACCACGGCGGACGGCCGCCCCGTCCTGCGCATCGAGCGGATGCTGGCCCATCCGCGGGAGAAGGTCTGGCGGGCCGTCACCGAGCCGGAGCACCTCAGCCGGTGGTACCCGTTCCGGGCCACGAAGCTGGAACTGCGCCTGGGCGGGAAGATCCGCTTCGACGACGGTGCGGGCATGACGCTGGACGCCGTCGTCACCGAGCTGGACCCGCCGCGCCTGTTCGCCTTCAGCACCCGCGCCCCGGCGGAGATGCCCCGCGAGAGCGACGACCTGATCCGCTTCGAGCTGTCCCCCGAGGGCACCGGCTGCCGTCTGGTGTTCACCCATGTCTTCGACGACCGCTACGCCGCGGCGAGTTACGCGAGCGGTTGGCAGGTCTGCCTCGACGCCTTCGAAGCCGTGGTGGACGACCGGCCCGTCGAGCCCGGCTACCCGGTGCCCTCGCTGCACGACGCGTACGTCGAGAAGTTCGGCCTGGACGGCGGGGTGTACTCGGACACCGTGGACGGCTGGGTGGTCCGCTTCGAGCGCCAGCTCACCCAGCCCGCCGAGCGGGTCTGGGCCCTGCTCGCGGACGGGGACGGCCTCGGGGCAGGAGGAACGGTGCCGCCCGGGTTCACCCACGGCAAGGTCGACGCGGGCACCGTCACCTCGGTCGAAGAGCCCGAACTGCTGGAATACGCCTGGGAGTCGGGCGGACGTACGGTGGGACGGGTCCGCTGGGAGCTGACGCCCGGCACGGGTCACGGCGCCCGGCTCGTCCTCACGCAGACCGGACCAGCCGGCCTCACGGCGGAGCGGCACACCGCGCTCCGGGCGTGGAAGCGCCGCATCGCCCGCCTGGCGGAGGATCTGCGCGCCCTGCCGCGGGCCTGAACGCCCGTCGCCGGATGCGCCGTTGTGCAGTTGTGCAGTTGTGCAGTTGTGCAGTTGTGCAGTTGTGCAGTTGTGCAGTTGTGCAGTTGTGTGAGGGTGCCTCACGGACCGGGGACCGGGCCGCCGGTAGCCGTGTTTCCGGACCGCCGCCTCGCTCAGCGGATGATCGCCTCGTCGCACGCGGTCCTCAACCGCCGTACGCCCTCGGCGATCTCGGCCTCACCCGCCACGCCCGCGAAGCTCAACCGCAGGTGCGGGGCGGGCGGTTCGGCGGCGAAGTACGGGCGCCCGGTGGCGACCGCGACGCCCGCGCGCAGCCCGGCGGTGGTCAGCGCGTCCTCGTCGGTGCCCTCCGGCAGCCGCAGCCAGAGGTGGTAGCCGCCGGAGGGCACGTGCGCGAGGGCCAGTTCGGGGAGCTCGCGCCGTACCGCGGTCGCCATCGCGTCGCGCCGCGCCCGCAACTCCGCCCGGACCGTGCGCAGATGGCGCGGCCAGGCGGGCGCGCCGACGAGTTCGAGGGCGGTCTCCTGGAGGGGGCGGGGGACGAAGAAGCTGTCGACGACCTGGATCGCGCGCAGCCTGCTGAGGACGGGGCCGCGCGCGGCCAGGGCGCCGACCCGCAGGCTGGGCGAGGTGATCTTGGTCAGTGAGCGGAGGTGGACGACGACCCCGTCGGGGTCCTCCGCGGCCAGCGGCGGCGGCAGTTCACCCGCGTCGTCGTGGCCGAGCCACCGCGCGAAGTCGTCCTCCACCACGAACGCGCCCGCTTCGCGCGCGGCCCGCAGGACCTCGCTCCGGCGGTGCGGGGCGAGCGCGGCCCCGGTCGGGTTCTGGAAGAGGGGCTGACAGACGAAGACCCGTGCCCCGGTCGCACGGAAGGCGGCGGCCAGCAGCTCGGTCCGTACGCCCTCGGCGTCCGCCGGGACCGGCACCGGGCGCAGCCCCGAGGCACGCGCGACCGCGAGCATCCCGGGGTAGGTGGGCGACTCGACGAGCACGGCGGCGCCCGGCGGGGCGAGCGCGCGCAGCGCCGTGGTGAGGGCGCTCTGGCCGCCCGCGGTGATCAGGACCTCGGAGGCGCCCACGTGACCGGCGGGTCCGCCGATCTCGCGGGCGAACCACGCGCGCAGCTCCGCCAGGCCCTCCATCGGCGGGCGGCCCCAGGCACCGGGACGCCGTCCGGCCCGGGCGAGGGCCGCGGCCATGGCCCGTTCCGGCTGGAGAGCGGGGTGCAGATAGCCGCCGTTGAACTCGATCACACCGGTCGGCGGTGCGGCGAGCGTGGCCAGCACCCCGGAGGCGTCGACCGTACGGGGAATGGGCTCCCCGGAGGCGGAGGCCGACTCGGCGCTGAGGAACAGCTCTTGCCAGGAGGTGTCGCCCGGCTCCGGCGTACCGCGGCGAGGCTCGGCGCGGAAGGCGCCGGCGCCGGGCCGGGTGACGACGAGCCCCTCGCCCGCGAGCACGGCCAGGGCACGCGTGACGGTCACCGGGCTGACGCGGTAGCGCTCCACCAGAGCCCGGCTCGACGGCAGCTTCTCCCCATGCGAGTAGCGGTCCAGCTCTTTCCGCAGAGTTTCCGCCAGCTCACCCACACTGCTACGCTCTTGCATGAGAGCACAGGATAGCGCTATCGAGACGGTGACGGTAGCGGCAGGTAGCGAAACCGCCGCCGTGGCCGGGCAGCCCCCGACGGCCGGGCAGACCGCCGCGACCGGCCCCGCGACCGGCCTCGCGGGCCCCGCGGCCGGAGCCGGGCAGACGCCGCACGGCACCCACGCCGCGGGCGGCACCCTCCTCGCCGCTCTCGCCGTCGCCGCCTTCTCCCTCACCTTCCCCGCCACCGCGTGGGCGCTGGAGGGTCTCGGCCCCTGGACCGTGACCACGTCCCGTATCGTCCTGGCCGCCCTCATCGCCGGCGCCTGCCTGCTCGCCCGCCGCGTCCCGGTCCCCCACCGCCGCCACTGGGCCGGGCTGCTCGTCGTCGCCGCCGGCGTCGTGGTCGGCTTCCCCCTGCTGACGACACTGGCGCTGCAGACGTCCACCACCTCCCACGCGGCGGTGGTCGTCGGGCTGCTCCCGCTGACCACCGCCGCGTACTCCGCGATCCGTACGGGGTCACGGCCGTCGCCGACCTTCTGGGCCGCCGCACTCGCCGGGGCCGCGGTCGTGATCGTCTTCGCGCTGCTGCAGAGCGGCGGGGCCCCGACGACCGGCGATCTCTATCTGTTCGGCGCGCTGCTGATCTGCGCCGCCGGCTACGCCGAGGGCGGCCGCCTCGCACGCCACCTGCCGGGCTGGCAGGTCATCGGCTGGGCGCTCGTGGCCTGCTTCCCGGCCGCGCTCGCCGGTGCCGTGTTCGCGGTGCTCGCCGAGCCCGTGGACCTCACCGGGCACGCGGTGGCCGGGATCCTCTGGCTCGCCGCGGGCTCGCAGTTCCTCGGGCTGCTCATCTGGTACCGGGGCATGGCCGCGATCGGCGTGACGCGGGCCAGCCAGCTCCAGCTCGCCCAGCCCCTCCTGACGCTCGTCTGGTCGGTCCTGCTGCTGGGCGAGCACCTCACACCCGCCGCCCCGCTGACGGCCGCGGCCGTGCTCGTCTGCATCGCGGTCACCCAGCGGGCTCGCTCCTGACAGCGGACGGGGCCGCGGCCTGGCCCGCGGGGAGGGGTGCGGGAAGCGGCTCCCGCCCTAGAATTGACGGACGGAGCACCACACTGTGGGACAAGAGGCGCAGCACCCTGAGCAGCACCCCTGAGCGGAGGTCACCGCAGATGGAAGCGAAGAAAGGCGACAGCCTGCTCGTCCACGGCAGGACGGTCGGGCACCACGACCGCATGGCCAAGATCGTCGAAGTCATGGGGGACCACGGCGAACCGCCGTACCGGATCCGCTTCGAGGACGACGGCAAGGAGTGCGTGGTGTCCCCCGGCCCCGACGCGGTCGTACGGCACCCGGGTGACACCAGCCCCGGACGCTGACGCGGCCCAGGGCCCGGCCCCTGCCCAGCAGGACGGGCCCGTCCTCCGGCCCGTGTCCGCCAGGCGGATCCGTCCGGCGGACACCACCCGTCGAACCCCTCGGTGACCGACCCGCCCCGCGTGCTCAGCGCGGCGGGCGCACCGGCGTCGGATAGTGGTCGGCGACCACCTGGGCCATGGCCCCGTTGCGGTCGGCGGCCACTTCCTTCGCCGAGAAGAACGCGTTGCCGCGCACCTGCGGCCAGTTGCGGTCGAACGTCAGGTGGCGGGACAGCTCGGCGGGATCCTGCCAGGGCGCGGGCTGCGCCGGATCGCCCGCCTTGTAGAGGGCCTCGCCGACGAAGAGATCCACACCGGTCCCGTCGACGACGCCCGACCACCACGGCACGAGCTTCGCGTAGTCGGCGGCGGCGAAGCCGATGTTCCAGTAGACCTGCGGCACGATGTAGTCGATCCAGCGCTTGCGGACCCAGCCACGGGTGTCGGCGTGGAGGTCGTCGTAGGTCTGCACCCCGGCCTGGGTGTCCGAGCCCTCGGGGTCGGTGGTCCGGTTGCGCCACACCCCGAAGGGGCTTATCCCGAACCGCGCGCGCGGCTTGAGCTTCTTGATGCGCAGGGCGGTCTCGCGGACGAGGCGGTCGGTGTTGTCGCGGCGCCAGGCGGCCCGGTCGGGGAAGCCCGCGCCGTACGCCTCCCAGGCCGCGTCGTCGTCGAAGACCTGACCGGCGACCGGATAGGGATAGAAGTAGTCGTCCCAGTGCACGGCATCGATCGGGTAGCGCCGCAGGGCGTCCAGCATCGCGTCCTGGACGAAGCGCCGGACCTCGGGGAGCCCGGGGTTGTAGTAGAGCTTGCCGCCGTAGGGCACCACCCACTCCGGGTGGAGCCGCGCGGGGTGCGTGGGCACCAGCAGGGACGGGTCGGCGTGGTTGGCGATCCGGTACGGGTTGAACCAGGCGTGCAGCTCCAGCCCGCGCCGGTGGGCCTCGCGCACCGCGAAGCCGAGCGGGTCCCAGCCCGGATCCTCGCCCTGCCGTCCGGTGAGGTACTGGCTCCACGGCTCGTACGGGGAGGGCCAGAGCGCGTCGGCCGTCGGCCGCACCTGGAAGATCACGGCGTTGAGATGACGCCGCACCGCGGTGTCGAGGAAGCCGACCAGTTCGGCCTGCTGCCGTTCCGCGGGCAGCCCGGGCTTCGAGGGCCAGTCGCGGTTGGCGACGGTCGCGAGCCACATGCCGCGGAACTGCCGCCCGGGCCGGCGGATCACGCCCGCATCCCCCTCGGGCGCGTACGCGACGGCGTCCCCGGCCGTCAGCAGCCCGGACAACGTGCCCGCCGCCCCGGCAGCGAACCCTCTGCGTGAGATATGCCTCATGACGCGCCCCCTCCGAGCCGGGAAGTCCCGCCCTACGAACCCAGCATGCCCGCCCCGGGGCCCTCGGCACCCGCCCGTGCGGAGTAACGTCTGGGGCTGAAGCCGAAGAAGATCAGCGAAAGGGTCGATGTGACCGACATCGAACGCGTCGGAGTGGTGGGCTGCGGCCAGATGGGCGCGGGTATCGCGGAGGTGTGTGCCCGTTCCGGACTGGAGGTCATGGTCGCCGAGACCACAGGCGAGGCCTTGGAGATCGGCCGTACCCGGCTGACGAACTCCCTCGCCAGGGCGGCGAAGCGCGGCAAGATCACCGAGCAGGAACGCGACGCGACGATGGACCGGCTGAGCTTCACCACGGACCTGGGGGAGTTCGCCGACCGGGACCTGGTCGTCGAGGCCGTCGTCGAGAACGAGCAGGTCAAGACCGAGATCTTCCAGATCCTCGACCAGGTCGTGACCCGGCAGGACGCCATACTCGCGTCCAACACCTCTTCCATCCCGCTGGTCAAGCTGGCCGTGGCCACCTCCCGGCCGGACCAGGTCATCGGCGTCCACTTCTTCAACCCGGCCCCGGTGCAGCGGCTCGTCGAGCTGATCCCGGCGCTGACGACGTCCGACGAGACCATCGCCCGGGCGGAGAAGCTGGTCGCGGACCTGCTCGGCAAGCACGCGATCCGGGCGCAGGACCGCTCCGGCTTCGTGGTCAACGCCCTGCTGATCCCGTATCTGCTCTCCGCGATCCGGATGTTCGAGTCGGGCATCGCGAGCCGTGAGGACATCGACAACGGCATGGAGCTGGGCTGCGCCCACCCGATGGGCCCGCTCAAGCTCGCCGACCTCATCGGCCTGGACACCGTCGCGTCGGTCGCCGACTCGATGTACGAGGAGTACAAGGAGCCGCTGTACGCCGCTCCCCCGCTGCTGCAGCGCATGGTCGACGCGGGGCGCCTGGGCCGCAAGACGGGCTCGGGGTTCTACGTCTACGACTGACGGCGTCCCGGGGGCTGCGGCTGCCGGGGGCGGTCTCCGGGTTCCGGGGGCGGTCCCCGAGGTGGCTTCCGGGTTCCGGGGGCGGTTTCCAGGGGCGGTTTCCGGGGGCGGTTTCCGGGGGCGGTTTCCGGGGGCGGTTTCCGGGGGCGGTTTCCGGGGGCGGTTTCCGGGGGCGGTGCGGCTGCGGCCGCAGCCGCGATACGGCCGTACCTGAAGCAGTCCAGGGCGCCCGGATCCGGCGATTCCGCAACAACTCATCAATGGTCTGGCAAACGGGGCAACCGCGCTCTTCGCGCTGTCGTCTGGCTCTCCGGAAGACGGAGGTAACGCCGGATGAGCAGCAGGCATCCCACGGACGGTTCGGGCCGTGCCCACCCGGGCCACGCCGCGCCGGGCGGGGCCCGTCCCGCCGGCGCGGACTGGCCGGTCGTCGGGCGCGCGGAGGAGCTGGCGCGCCTCGATGCCGTGGCCGCGGAGGTCCCGGCCACCGGCCCCCGGGTGGTGCAGCTCGACGGACGTGCGGGCAGCGGCCGGTCGGCGCTGCTGCACACCTGGCTCGACCGCGTCCAGGGGTTCCGGGTGCTGCGCGTGCGCTGCCGGGAACTGGAGCGCGACTTCGCCTTCGGCACCGTACGGAGGCTGTTCCGTCCGCTCTTCGACCAGCCTGCGGGCGGCGAGAGCCGGTCGCTGCTGGAGGAGGCGGAGGAAGCCGCCCTGGAGCTGCTGGCCCCCGGGGCCGGGGCACCCGGCGGGACGGGACCCGGCCCTGAGGCGGCTCAGGCCCTGTACGGTCTGGATGCCCTCGTCTCCCGTCTGTCCCGGGCCCGGCCGCTGCTCCTTGCGATCGACGATCTGCAGTGGATCGACCCACCGTCGCTCCGCTGGCTGGTGGGCCTGGTCCACCGGGCCGAGACCCGGCCGATCCTGGTCGCCGTGACCACGCGCGACAGCGACCGGGCCGCCACCGGCCACCTCTACAACGAGCTCGTCCATCCCTCGGTGTGCCACAGTCTCGTCCTGCACCCGCTCGGCCCCGACAGTGTCGAGCAGCTCGTCGCCGAGGTCTTCGGCGTACCGGATCCGGATCCGTCGTTCTGCGCGGCCTGCCACGCGGCGACCGACGGCCATCCGCTGTTCCTGCGGGCGCTGCTGTGCGACGCGCGGGGCAGCGGTGTGCGCCCGACGCGCGAGGACCGGGACCGGATCCGTACCTTCCAACTCCCCGCCCTCGCACGGGAGATCAGGCACCGGCTCGGCCAGGGAACGGGCGACACGGCTCAGCTGGCCCGCGGGCTGGCGATGCTGGGCGACCGCAAGCCGGCGGCGCTGCTCGCGGCGTACTGCGGTACGGGCGAGGCCGTGATCAGGTCTGCGGCGGCGCGGCTGCAGGCGTCGGGGCTGCTGCGCGACGGCGAGGACATGCGCTTCGTCCATCCCGTCGTACGGGATGTGGTGCTCGCGGAGTGGACACCGCAGGAGGTCGGCGAGGCCCATGCGCGGGCGGCCCGTGTCCTGCACCTCAGCGGAGGCCGCGAGGAGGAGGTGGCGGCGCACCTGCTGGCCGCGGGCCCGGTACAGGGGCGGTGGGCCCTTCCGGTGCTGCGCCGCGCGGCCGACGACGCGCTGCGCCGGGGCGCCGCCGAGACCGCGGTGACGTATCTGCGCCACGCCGTGCACCAGCCGGACGAGGGCGCGGAAACGGCGCGGGTCCTGCTGGACCTGGCCACCGCGGCGGGGTACTACGACCCCGCGCTGGCGGTGTCGTACGGCACGACGGCCCTGGAGTGCCTGACCGACGACGCGGCCCGGAGCGAGGCGGTGGGCGTCCTGACGTTCGCGCATCTGCTGGCGCGCGGTGGGCACGGGCAGGCGCCGGCGCCGGGCCGGCTGGCGAAGGAGCTACGGACGCTGGCGGAATCGACGTCCCTGCCCCGCGAATCCCGGCTCCGGATACGGGCGTTGAGCTGGTGGCTGGCGTTCGAGCACCCCTCGGTACGGCCTGCCGTTCCGCTCACCAGGGACACGGACACGGGCGCGGACACGGACACGGACACGGGCAGGGACACGGGCGCGGACACGGACACGGGCGCGGACAGGGACGCGGCGGACGGCCGCGGGCGCGGGCATCTCCCGGCCGCGGGGGCCCGCGGCCGGGAGACCGAGCCCGCGGGCGTCACACCGGCGGAGCGCCAACTGCTGGCGATCCGGGCCTTCGACACGCTGCGCGCGGCCGAACCCGCCGCCTACGTGGCGGAGTTGACGGACCGTGCCTCGGTGAACCTGCCCACCTTCTCCCCCGACCTGTTCCCCCTGCACTACACCGTCGCCCAGTCCCTGCTCCATCTGGACCGTCTCGACGAGGCGGACGCGCTCTGCGACCGGCTCATGCGGGAGACCGCGGGGCAGGGCATGGCGCTGATGGGATCCTCGCTCCTCGTCTACCGGGCGGGGATCGCGCTCTGCCGGGGCGATGTCGACCACGCCGCGGCCGCCGCCCGTGCGGCGTACGAACGGACCAGGTCGGACGGTGAACTCCCGTTCAGGACAGCCCTGGACGCCATCATGATCGACGCGCACGTCGAACGCGGGGACCTCACCGCCGCCGACCGCATCGCGGGCGCCCATGCCGCCGCGGACCCCGCCGAGGTCTCGTGGGAGTGGCCGCGCTTCCTGATGAGCCTGTCGTCCCTGCGCTCGGCGCAGGGCGACACCCGGGCCGGGCTGTCGCTGGCGCTCCAGGCGGGGCGGCACTGGGAGGCGGCGGGCACCGTCAACCCGGTGTTCGGCCCGTGGCGTTCACGCGCCGCCCGTGCCCTGCTCACCATGGGCGCGCCCGGGGATGCGCAGGCCCTGATCGACCGCGAGCTGGACCTCGCCCGGCGGGCGGGGATCCCCCGCGCCCTCGGTGTGGCCCTGCGCGGCGCGGGACTGGCCACCGGCGGCCGGCGCGGCCTGGAGCAACTGTCCGAGGCGGTCGGAGTGCTCGACGGCACACCGGCAGACCTCGAACTCGCCCGCACCCTCCACGCGTACGGGGGTGCGCTGCTCGCCCGGGAGGACAGGAAGGGAGCACGGACCGCTCTGCGGCGCGGCCTGGACCTGGCCGTCCGCTCGGGTGCCGCGCTGCTGGCCGAGCGCGTGCAGAAGCGACTGCTCGAGGCCGGAGGACGCGGTTCGTACCGGTCGCCGAAGGACGCCTCGCCGCTGACGGCCGGTGAGGAGCGGGTGGCTTCGCTGGCCGTACAGGGGCTGAGCAACAAGGAGATCGCGGCGCGACTCCATGTGTCCCTGCGGACGGTGGAGACCCATCTGACGGGCGCCTACCGCAAGTTGCGCATCCCCGGTCGCTCCGCGCTCGGGCGCGCGATGGGCGACATGGCGGCGCGCCGCGACCCGCGGACCTGACAGCGGGCGCCTGGCTGACCGCGCCCCGCGGGCCCGACCGCGATCCGCGGGGCCCGACCGCCGGCTGACCACGCCCCGGGGGCCCGAACCGCGGGCTTCCGACTGCCGGGCCGGAACGTACGCGGCTGCGTGGCGCCCGGCCCACGGCCGGTGCCGGAGACCCACAGCCGGTGCCGGAGACCCACGCCCGGTGCCGGAGGCCCAGGGGCCAACCACAGCCCCACCAGGACGCGTTGAGGTACGGGTCGGACACCGACGACGTCACGGCTCCTGGGGCCCGGCCGTGCATCCGCGCAGAACGGCCGCCCCGCTCAGCCGTGCAGAGGTACGCGGGCGCCACCCCCGGCGCCGATGCCGCGCACCGCCGGCAGCAGCACCGTGCGGTGAGCGTGGAGCCCGGCGGCCGCTGCCGAGTCGGACGCGGCGACGACCGTCGTCCCCGCCTCGGCGACCCGGCGCAGCCGGGACCAGACCCGGTGGCAGCCGGTGGCGTCGAGCCCCTCGTCGGCGGCATCCACGACGACCGCGTCCGGCCGGCCGGCGACGGCCAGAGCCAGCGCGACGACCAACTGGTCGGCCGCGGACAGGTGTTCGTACCGCGTGTGAGGCGACGGGCCGTGCTCTGCCCCGCCGTGCGCGGATCCCTCGGCCGCCACCAGGCCGGTGACGGCGAGAGCGTCCTCATCCGCTCCGGCGAGCAGATCCGCGAGACGGGCCTGCGGGTCGGGCGCCTCCGGACCCCGGCGGTGCACCACGGTGATCCGGTGCCCCTCCCCCGCCTCCTCGGCGGCGTCCCGCGGCCAGGGCCGCTCCGCGAGCGCCGTCAGCAGCGCCGTACGCATCGGGCCCGACGAGCCGATGACGGCGAGGAGTTCGCAGCGTGGAGCGCGCCGCGGGGCTTCGTCGACGACTGCGGACGCGGAACCCTGCGGTCCGGTGCCGTCGCCGGTCCGGTACGCCGGACGGCGTGATGTCGCTGCGGCCATGGCTGCCCTCTCCTCCGCGTGGGCGGTACGGGCCTACATCTACCAATCACCTCAGCTCGAAGGGGTGCGGCGCTCCGGTGATCACCCTTCCCTCACCCGTGTGCCCGGTGTGCGCGTGGCATCGGACGCCCCCCAACTGCCCGCATCCGCACGCCGATCCACACCCCCCGGGGTGGTGAGGCGATGACACAGGGGCGCCTCCGGTCGTCCGGGGGCGCCCCTGTGGTCGTGCGCGCGCGGTGCGCGGGCCGTCTACGCTCCGCGGAGCGTGGCACCCGCCCGTTCGGCCGCGGCGGCCACGGCCGCGTCACGCGCCGCGGTGGCCTCGTCGACCGTGAGCGTACGGTCCGGGGCGCGGAAGCGCAGCGCGTACGCCAGCGACTTCTTGCCCTCGCCGATCTGCTCACCGGTGAAGACGTCGAACAGCCGCAGCGACTCCAGGAGTTCACCCGCGCCCTCGTGCAGCGCGGCCTCGACATCGGACGCCGCGACGCCGGCGTCCACCACGAGCGCGACGTCCTGCGTGGCGACCGGGAAGGTGGAGACGTACGGCGCCTGCACCGGTCCGGCGATCGCGCCCTCCAGGCGGTCCAGGTCCAGCTCCATCGCGCAGGTGCGCTCCGGGACGCCCAGGGCCTTGACCACCCGCGGGTGCAACTCGCCCGCGTGGCCGACGAGTTGGGTCTCGCCATCGGCGGTCCGCACATGGAGCCCGGCGCAGCGTCCGGGGTGCCAGGGCCCGTACTGGGCCTTGCGCACGACGAGGTCCACCCCGGCCTCGCGGGCGACCGCACGGGCCGCCTCGACGGCGTCCGCCCAGTCGGACGGGCGGCCCTTGCCCCACCAGCCGGCCTGCTCGCGGGCGCCGGCGAGGGCGACCGCGACGTGCCGCGGCTGACCGGGCAGCGCCGCGTCCAGCTCGGCGATCTGCTCCTCCGCGGGGCGCCGGTCGACGGCGGGGATCGCCGCGCGGCCCGGCTTCTCACCGGCGCGGAAGACGAGCCCGGTCTCGAAGAGCGCCAGATCGTGCGCGCCGCGCCCGTGGTTGCGCCGCAGCGCGGCGAGCAGCCCCGGCAGCAGCGTCGTACGGAGCGCGGGCTCCTCGTCCGACAGCGGGTTGACGAGCTTCACGACCCGGCGGCTCGGGTCGTCGGCGTCGAGCCCGAGCTGGTCGAAGACCGCCTCGCTGATGAACGGGTAGTTCAGCGCCTCGACGTAACCCGACCCGGACAGCACACGCCCGACCCGGCGGTGCAGCCGCTGCCGCTCGGTCAGGCCGCGCCCGGCGGGCGGCCGCGGCAGCGTCGACGGCAGGTTCTCGTAGCCCTCGAGCCGGATGACCTCCTCCGCGAGATCGTTGGGGTCGCGGAGGTCGGGGCGCCAGCTCGGCGGCGTGACGAGGAGCGCGTCCTGCCCGGCGACGTCGCAGCCCACCTCCTGGAGGCGGCGGACGACCGTCTCCCGCCCGTAGCGGACGCCCGCGACGCGGTCGGGGTGGTCCGCGGGGATGGTGATGGTCCTGGGCTCGGCCGGGGTGACGACCTGGGTGACGCCCGCCTCGGCGGTACCGCCCGCGAGGAGCACCAGCAGATCGGCCGTCCGCTGCGCGGCCGCGGCCGCCGCCTCCGGGTCGACGCCGCGCTCGAAGCGCCGGGACGCCTCGGAGGACAGCTTGTGGCGGCGGGACGTACGGGCGATGGCGACCGGGTCGAAGTGCGCGGCCTCGATCACGACGTCGGTCGTGCCCTGCGCCTCGCCCGTCTCCGGGTCGGTGGCGGTGTCGGCGATCTCGGTGTTCGCACCGCCCATGACGCCCGCGAGCCCGATGGGCCCGGAGTTGTCGGTGATCACCAAGTCCTCGCGGTCCAGGGCGCGGTGGGCCCCGTCCAGCGTGGTGAACTTCTCGCCCTGGATCGCGCGGCGCACCCCGATCGGCCCGTCGATCCGGGACCGGTCGTAGGCGTGCAGCGGCTGACCGAGCTCCAGCATCACGTAGTTGGTGATGTCGACGGCCAGCGAGATCGGCCGCATCCCGGCCTTCTGCAGCCGGCGCTGCAACCAGATCGGGGAGCGCGCCTCCGGGTCGAGCCCCGTGACCGTACGAGCGGTGAAGCGGTCGCAGCCCTGCGGGTCCTCGATCTTGACCCGGTAGCCGTACTCGTTGGGCGCCGGGACGTCGAGCAGTGCGGGGTCGCGCAGCGGCAGCCGGTAGGCGGTGGACACCTCACGGGCCACACCGCGCATCGACAGGCAGTAGCCGCGGTCGGGGGTGACGGCGATGTCGAGGACCTCGTCGACCAGTTCCAGCAGCTCGATCGCGTCCGTGCCGACCTCGTGCTCGGGCGGGAGGACGATGATCCCGTCGTGATCCTCGGAGATACCCAGCTCGGAGGCCGAGCAGATCATGCCCTCGGAGGTCCTGCCGTAGGTCTTGCGCGCGGAGATCTTGAAGTCACCGGCCAGGACGGCGCCGGGCAGCACGACGACGACCTTGTCGCCGACGGCGAAGTTCCGGGCGCCGCACACGATGTTCTGCGGCTCGCCCGTGCCTCCCCCAGAGCCTCCGGCCTGGGAGGTGCCCCCAGCGGGACCGACGTCGACCGTGCAGAAGCGGATGGGCTTCTTGAACCCCTCCAACTCCTCGATGGTGAGCACCTGTCCGACGACCAGGGGGCCCTTGAGCCCGCCGCCGAGCTGCTCGACGGTCTCGACCTCGAGCCCGGCGTCCACGAGTTTGGCCTGTACGTCACGTCCGGTCTCACCGGCCGGCAGGTCGACGTACTCCCGCAGCCAGGAAAGCGGGACCCGCATCAGATCTCCATCCCGAAAGGCCGGGTGAAGCGCACGTCACCCTCGACCATGTCTCGCATGTCATCGACGTTGTGGCGGAACATCAGCATCCGTTCGATGCCGAACCCGAAGGCGAATCCGCTGTACTTCTTCGGGTCCACGCCGCAGGCGGTCAGCACCCGCGGGTTGACCATGCCGCAGCCGCCCAGCTCGATCCAGCCCTCGCTGTTGCACGTGCGGCAGGGGCGGTCGGGGTCGCCCACCGACGCGCCGCGGCAGACGTAGCACTCCATGTCCATCTCGGCGGACGGCTCGGTGAAGGGGAAGAAGTTCGGCCGCAGCCGGGTCTTCGTGCCTTCGCCGAAGAGCGCCTGGACCATGTGGTCGAGGGTGCCCTTGAGGTCGGCCATGGTCAGGCCCTCGTCGACGGCGAGCAGCTCGACCTGGTGGAAGACCGGGGTGTGGGTGGCGTCCAGCTCGTCCGTACGGAAGACCCGGCCGGGGCACACCACGTAGACGGGCGGCTCGCGGTCGAGCAACGAGCGGATCTGGACCGGGGAGGTGTGGGTGCGCAGCACGACACCGGAGTCCGCCTCCGGGTCGGGGCCCTGGACGAAGAAGGTGTCCTGCATGGCGCGCGCCGGGTGGTCCGGCGGAAAGTTCAGGGCGTCGAAGTTGAACCACTCGGCCTCGGCCTCGGGGCCCTCGGCGACCTCGTAGCCCATGGCCACGAAGACGTCCTCGATGCGCTCCATCAGCGTGGTCAGCGGGTGGCGGGCGCCGGCGGGAGTGCGGTCGTACGGCAGCGTGACGTCCACCGCCTCCTCGACCAGCACACGCTCGTCGCGCTCCGCCTCCAGCTCCTCCTGGCGCGCCTTGAGGGCCTTGCCCACCTCGGCGCGGGCGCCGCCGACGCGCTTGCCCGCGTCCGCCTTGGCGTGCGGCGGCAGGGCGCCGATCTCGCGGTTGGCGAGGGCGAGCGGCGAGCGGTCGCCGGCATGGGCGACCTTCACCTCGCGCAGGGCCTCGAGACCGTCGGCGGCGGCGATGGCGGCCAGCGCCTCGTCCCGCATGCGAGCGATCTCTTCCGGTTTCAGTGCCTCGACCTCGACAGGGTCGTACGACTTATTGGGTGCCGACATCTCTTCCCGTGTTTCCGATAGCTGCTGGCGCGGCCCGCGCTCGGTGGCAGGGCGGCCGAACTGGCCGAAGGTGCCAAAGGTCGAGTCTACGGGGCGCGAGGGGCCCGGGGCGCCCGCGGGCGCCTCAGGCCAAGAAGGCCGGGGTGCCCACGGGCAACGTAAATCGGAACTGGGCGCCGCCGCCGGGTGCCCGGCCGACCTCGATCGTGCCGCCGTGGGCCTCGACGATGCCCTTGACGATGTAGAGGCCCAGGCCGGTGCCGCCGCGCTTGCTGCCCCGCCAGAAGCGGGTGAAGACGCGGTCCATCGACTCCTCGGGGATGCCGGGGCCCTCGTCTCTCACGGTGACGGCAGTTCCTTCCGTGTCCTGGGCGGTGGGTGCCACCTCAATGGTGACCTTTCCCTCGCCGTGGCGCACGGCGTTTTCCAGGAGGTTGCCCAGCACCTGGTCGACCTTGTCGGGGTCGGCCCACAGGTCGGGCAGCGGATGCGGCACGTCGACGAGGAACCGCTCCGGGTCGTGTCCGGCGCCCGTCAGCCCGGTCACGTGCCGCCGGACGGCCGCGACCATGTCGACACGCTGGCGGCGGACCTCCAGACGGCCGGAGTCGATACGGGAGATGTCCAGCAGTTCGGCGATGAGCCGGGTGATGCGGCCCGCGTCGGCGTCGACGGTCTCCAGCATCAGCCGCTTCTGGTCGTCGGTGAACCGCTCCCACTTGGCGAGCAGCGTCGCCGTGAAGCCCTTGACGGAGGTCAGCGGGGACCGCAGCTCGTGCGCGACGGTGGCGATCAGCTCGGCGTGGCTGCGCTCGGTCCTGCGGCGGGCCTCGGTGCCGCGGAGGGAGACCACCAGCCGCTGGAGGGGGCCGGTCGGGCGGCTGCGCACGTACCGGGCGGAGACCAGGACCTCGCGGCCGCCGGGCAGGAGCAGATTGCGCTCCGGCTGCCCGGCGCGGATGGCCAGCCCGCCGTACGGGTCGGTGAGGGTCCACCAGCGGCGGCCCTTCAGATCCTCCAGCGGCAGCGCGCGCTCCACCGGCAGGCCGAGCATGTCCTCGGCGCGGCGGGCGGTGATCCGGGCGGCGGCGGCGTTGAAGCAGACGACGCGGCCGGTCTCGTCGGCGACGACCAGTCCGTCGGGGAGGTCGTCCGGGTGCAGTCCGGGCCCGGCGAACCCGTGGTCCGGGGCGGCGGCGCCGTGGTCCCGGGAGGCGTGGCCGTCACGGGCTCCGGCGCCCCGCGTGCACTGCCCGGACGTTCCGGTGTCCATGTCACCCCACCCCCTCGCGGCCCCCGGGGCGGCAACATTACTAGCTCTGGGTTACGGAGCGGCACCCTCCGGAAGCACGCTGCGCACGAGCCGAGGCGTAGAGGCATACGGCGGCGGCCGTCGCCAAGTTCAGCGATTCGGCCTGTCCGTGGATGGGAACGCGGACGACCTCGTCCGCCAGCGCCCGGGTCTCCTCCGGCAGGCCCCACGCCTCGTTCCCGAAGATCCAGGCGGTGGGGCGTCCGAGGACGCCCTCGTCGAGCTCCGTGTCGAGGTCGCGCGTGCCCGCGCCGTCCGCGGCCACGACGCGTACGCCCGCGCCTCGCAGGCCGTCGACCACGTCCGGGGCGGGGACGCCGACGGCGACGGGGAGGTGGAAGAGGCTGCCGACGGAGGCTCGTACGGCCTTGGGGTTGTAGACGTCCACGGAGGCGTCGGTGAGGACGACGGCGTCGGCGCCGGCGGCGTCGGCGCAGCGCAGCACGGTCCCGGCGTTCCCCGGGTCGCGGACATGGGCCAGGACGGCGACGAGCCGGGGCCTGGCGTCGAGGATCTCCGCGAAGGGCAGGTCGAGGAAGCGGCAGACGCCGACGAGCCCCTGCGGGGTGACGGTCGTCGAGATGTCGGCGATCACCGCGTCCTCCGCGAGGTGGACGCGGGCTCCGCGGGCGCGGGCGGCGGAGACGATGTCCGCGTACCGCTCGGCGGCCTCGGCGGTGGTGAACAGCTCGGTCAGCGTGGGCTCGTCACCGCTGCCGTGCCCGATGGCCTCCCGTACCGCCTGCGGCCCCTCGGCGAGGAACCGGCGCTCCTTGCCGCGGAAGTTCCGGCGGGCGAGCCGCCTGGCGGCGGCCACCCTCGGGGATCGCGGGGAGATCGGCTCGGGGGCGGCCATGCATCACCTTCGGTGGTCTCTCGGGTTACGGGGCGGAACGACGTACGGGCGCGGGGCTCGCGGTCGCGGGCCGGGCGGCGCGGGCTTCCGGACATGCGCGGACCCGCAGGCCGTCGCGGTCCTGCGGGTCCGTATCAGCTCTCGGGCAGCCGGTCGGTCAGGCGGCCTTCGGCGCGTTGACGTCGCTCGGCAGCGCCTTCTGCGCGACCTCGACGAGCGCCGCGAACGCGGTGGCGTCGTTGACCGCGAGCTCGGCCAGGATCTTGCGGTCCACCTCGATGTTGGCGGCCTTCAGACCCTGGATGAAGCGGTTGTAGGTGATGCCGTTGGCACGGGCAGCGGCGTTGATCCGCTGGATCCAGAGCTGACGGAAGTCGCCCTTGCGCTTCTTGCGGTCGTTGTAGTTGTAGACGAGGGAGTGGGTGACCTGCTCCTTCGCCTTGCGGTACAGGCGGGACCGCTGGCCACGGTAGCCGCTGGCCTGCTCGAGGATCGCCCGGCGCTTCTTGTGGGCGTTGACTGCCCGCTTGACGCGTGCCACTTGTTAACTCCTTGTACGGGGCCGCGGTGAGACTCACACGGCCCGGGTCGAATGGGTCCCGGTCTTGAGAGGCCGCCCCGTGCGCCGGGGCGTCCACCTCACTTGCCGAGAAGCTTCTTGATCTTCTTGGCGTCACCCGGGGCCATCTCGGCGTTGCCGGTGAGGCGACGCGTCAGGCGGGACGACTTGTGCTCGAGCAGGTGGCGCTTGCCCGCGCGCTCGCGCAGGACCTTGCCGGAGCCGGTGACCTTGAAGCGCTTCCTGGCACCGCTGTGCGTCTTGTTCTTCGGCATGGCGCCTAACTCTCCTCGTCGGTGGCGCTCCCTGTCCGGTGAAACCGGCACGCGGAAGCGTCAGTTGTTCGTTCGGTGTCCGGAGCGGGGCTCCGGGATCGGAGCGGGTGCTCCGAGGTCACGCCTAGGCGGTTTCCTGAGTGTCCTCGGGAGCGGTCCTGCCCTCGACGCGTTCTGCCTTGCGGGCGGCGGCGGCCTCGCGGGCTTCTGCCATCGCCTCGGTCTTCTTCTTGTGCGGACCGAGGACCATGATCATGTTTCGGCCGTCCTGCTTCGGGTTGGACTCCACGAAGCCGAGCTCCTGGACGTCCTCCGCGAGCCTCTGCAGAAGCCGGTAGCCCAGCTCGGGCCGGCTCTGCTCGCGGCCGCGGAACATGATCGTGATCTTGACCTTGTCGCCCTGCTTGAGGAACCGGACGACGTGACCCTTCTTGGTGTCGTAGTCGTGCGGGTCGATCTTCGGCCGGAGCTTCATCTCCTTGATGACCGTGTGCGCCTGGTTCTTGCGCGCCTCACGGGCCTTCATGGCCGACTCGTACTTGAACTTCCCGTAGTCCATGAGCTTGCACACCGGAGGGCGGGCGTTGGCCGCCACCTCGACGAGGTCGAGGTCGTACTCCTGGGCGAGCTCCAGTGCCTTGGCAAGCGGCACGATGCCGACCTGCTCGCCACTGGGACCGACGAGTCGCACCTCGGGGACTCGGATCCGGTCGTTGATGCGGGGCTCGGCGCTGATGGGGCCTCCTCGGTTGCACCACGCGATTGCCTGGCGGACAGCCGCGTAACGTCTGTTTTCTGTGGACCCCGCCCGCAAGACGCACAAACGCCCCGAACGGACACAGGCGGGGGCTCCTCGATCAACCGGGAGCACCACCACGCTATTCCGCGGGGCGCATCGAGCGACGAGGCATCGTCCCTGGCGGGACCATGAACGCCGCTTGACCGGTGACCCGCCGACCCGAGGGCCGGCCAGGTGGGAGATCGGAGCCTCCACTTGCGGGCCGGGCACAGGCGTGTCCGGCCGGTCAAGGCTCAAGCATACCAGCGTCCGGGGGGCCCACCACCCACCCGTCCGTGGCCATAGGCTGGGGGCTGCCGTCGAGTCGAAAGAAGTCCGAGAGCCATGAGCGACGCCACCCCGCAGCAGCCGTCACCCCAGCCGGAGGGCGGCACCCCCGGCCCCCAGGGGCAGGGCCCCGACTTCGACACGATGACACGCGACATCGCGGACGTCCCCGCCGTCGAGGTGATCACCACGGTCGCCGTGCACCTGATGAGCGCCGCCGCGGTGAACCTCGGGCTGGCCGAGGACGGCGAGCAGGACAAGGACCTCGACGAGGCGCGGAAGCTGATCACCGCGCTGGCCGGTCTGGTCACGGCGAGCGCGACGGAGGTCGGCTCGTACCACGCCTCTCCGCTGCGGGACGGGCTGAAGTCGCTCCAACTGGCCTTCCGTGAGGCGTCCGTGGTGCCGGACGAGCCCGGCAAGGGCCCGGGCGAGCAGTTCACCGGCCCTGTCTACGGCTGACCGCTTTCGGTCCGCGGCGTTCCGTCCCCCGCTGACGTGGCGCCGCGGCCGTACCGCGGTAGGGCCGCGGCGCCACGTCGGCGGATCGCGCCCCGCCCGCTACGCCTGAGGCTTCGGCTTCCCCGGCGCCGCACCGCCGGCCGCCGCGTCCGCCTCCGGAGCCGCGCCCCCGGCCGGGGGCGCGGCCGCCGCCTCACCCGACGGCCCACCTTCGGCCGGTCGGGTGAGCCCGAGCGTCTCGCCGCCGTGGGTGACGGCGTGGACGAGCGCGGCGATCACACCGCCGACGAGGGGTGCGATCAGGAAGAGCCACACCTGGGACAGGGGCGCCGAACCCGCGAAGATCGCCGGGCCGAGGCTGCGTACGGGGTTCACGGACGCGCCCGTGAGCGGGACGCCGATGAGCTGGACGAGAGCCAGGGTCAGGCCGATCGGCAGTGCCGCGAACCCGATGAGCACCAGGTCACGGGTCACCGCCAGATAGATGTAGACCAGCAGGAACGTCATCAGGATCTCCGCGACGAAGGCGCCGAAGATGTTGATCCCGAGCGCCGACCGGTAGCCGTAGCCGTTGGTGCCGAAGGCGCCGCTGACCTCGAGTCCGGGCACCTGCTTGGCCACGAGGAGGAGCAGAGCGGCACCGACGATGGCGCCGAGGAGCTGCGCGATCCAGTACTCCACCGCCTTGCGGACGCTCAGGCGCTTGGCCATCAGCATGCCCAGGGTGACCGCCGGGTTGAGGTGGCAGCCGGAGATCGGCCCGAGCGCGTAGGCGAGCCCGAGGAGCACGAAACCGAAGGCCAGCGCGATGCCGACGGTGCCGATGTACTCGGCACCGAGGACGGCGGAGCCGACACCGAAGAACACGAGCAGCAGGGTCCCCAGGAACTCGGATACGACCGTGCGCGCATCGATCCCGCCGGGCAGCCCCACCGTGCGTGTCGTCGTGTCCATCTCGCCCTCCTCGCAAAGATCATTCAGGTTCTTTGCATTGTGGGGCGATTCAGGACATCACGCCTGCCGGACGAAGAGAGGTTCCCCCGGGATCGCGGTGTCCGGAGGCAGCAGCGCCATGTCGAGTCCGCGGACGAGACGGGCCCTCAGAACGGTGTCGGCGGCGAGAGCCGAGGCGAGGCGCCGCGCGACGTCCGGGGCGGGTGACCCGGCGGCGAGGGCCAGGGCGAGGGTCCCGTCGGCGTCACCGCCGGGCGCGAGATGGGCGCGGACCACGGCGGGCTCCTCCGCCACCACGGCCCGTACCGCCTCGGCGACCGCCGGATCGGCCAGCGGGTCGGTGTCCGTACGGCCTTCGGCGAGGGCGAGCAGGGCAGGTCCCGTCAGTTCGTACGGCACGGGCCCGGCGAGGTCGAGGACGACGGTGTCGGCCTTCTCATGGGCGGCGGCCTGCAGCGCCTGGTGCAGGGGGACGGCCACGGGCCGGGCCTCGGGGTCCCAGCGCGCCAGGGAGGCGGTGGAGGTGAAGGCGGGCAGCGCCCGCCGGCCGCCGGGGCCCTTGAGGGTGGGTACGGCCATGTCGCTGTTCTTCTCGCGGCGCAGCGGCTTTCCCGTACCGGAGGGGGCTTCGACCGTCTCCACCTCGCCGAGGAGGGCGACCACCGGCACGAGCAGCCGGGCGCCGGCCAGGGCTGAGAGCACACGCGGCTCGGCGGCGCGGTCCTCTCCGTACGCGGCGAGGGCCTCGGCCAGGCGGGGGTCGGCCGAGCCGTCGTCGTCGGGGAAGCCGGAGTCGGGGATGTTCTTGAGCGCCACGGACCGAGGGTATCCGGCGGGCCGGGGACGACTGCGCCCGGCCGGGGGCGGAGGCTGTCTCCAGCGGGCGACGGGCCTCCCCCGTGGGCGGCGTCCTGGGCACTTCGGCCAACGGGCCCTGCGGGAACGGGCGTTGACGGCCGGAGCCTTCCGGGAGCCGCTGCGGAGCAGGTCAGGTCAGGGGCGAGCGGGGTCGCCGCGCGGCCTGCCACAGGCCGAAGGCCGCGACCAGGAGCACCGCCCCCGCCGTACCCGCCAGGATCGCGGGCCAGTCGAGGCCGCCCTCCTCCTCGCGGGCGTGAGTGGGGCCTGATCCGAAGTAACGCCCCTCGTACGCCGCCGGGACCGGCTTCTGCGGCCGCGGCTTCAGCTTTCCCCCGGCCTTGATCGCCGCCGCCGGATCCACCAGGCCGGCGCCGCGGTCGTCGCTGCGGCCGCCCTCGGGGGCGTTGCGCGCCGTGTCGGCGAGGAGCTTCTTGATCTGGACGGGGCTCAGGTCCGGGTGGGCCGAGCGGACGAGGGCGACCGCACCGGAGACGAACGCGGCGGCGGCACTGGTGCCCCACCCCTCGTAGTAGCGCCGGTCGGGGTCGGCGATCACCACGTCGACTCCGGGGGCGCAGACGGTGGCGTACCAGCGGCGGGTGGAGAACGCCGCGCGCGAGCCGTAGCGGTCGACGGCCGTCACGGCGATGACGCCGGGGTAGGCGGCCGGGTACGAGACGCGGTCGCCGTCCTCGCCCCCGTTGCCCGCGGACGCGACCACCACGGACCCCTTGCTCAGGGCGTACTGGACGGCCGCGTCCTCCTGGGGCTCCGGATGCGCCGACTTGCTGTCGTCGCCGAGCGAGAGGTTGATCACGTCGGCGCCGTGGTCGGCCGCCCAGCGGATTCCCTCGGCGAGGGCACCGGCGCGCGCTCCGCGGGCCTTCTTCCGTGCCGGGTCGCCGTCCTCGAGGATCACCCGCACCGGGAGGATCGTCGCCTCGGGCGCGACGCCGATCACGCCGTCCTCGCGGCCGGGGCCGTGCCCGTGGCCCGCGATGATCCCGGCCATGGCGGTCCCGTGGCGGGCCCAGGCGCGGTCGCCGCGCCCCGCTCCGAAGCCCACGAGGTCCTTGGTGGCGAGGACTTGGCCCTCCAGGTCGGGGTGCTCGTCGTCGACACCGGTGTCCAGGACGGCGACGGTGATGCCGTCGCCCTTCGTCGTACGCCAGGCGTCGTCGACATGGAGCGCGTCGAGGGCCCACTCCTGGGCCCGTATGACGTCGGCGTGGGCGGGCGCAGACGGGACGAGCGCGAACATCGTCGCGGCGGTGGCGAGAGCGGCGGCACGAAGGCCTGTGGTGCGGAGACCGGTGGCGCGGAGACCGGTGGCGCGGAGACCGGTGGTGCGAAGTCCGCTCGCCCGGGCGCCCGTCGGTGCTGAGCGGCGTGCGCCGGAGGCGGCGCGGGAGGAGGCGGCCCGGTCCGGCGTGCGGGACCTGCGGGATCTGCGGGACGTCATGAGGCTGCCTCCGTGGCCACGGCGGTCGCGCTCTTGCGGAAGCCGCGCTCGATACGGTCGGCGAGGCCGTCCGCGTCATGTCCGAGGCCCGCCTGGCCCGGGCCCGACGTCGCGCCGCGGGCCGACGCCTCCGAAGCGGGCTGCGGATCGGAGACCTTACGGCCGTCGGCGAAGCCGGTGACGGCGAAGGTGACGGCCGGGAGATCCGTCAGCACCCGCACCACCCAGGTCGCGCGCTGCCCTTCGCCGAACCGGGCCGCCGGCGTCCCCTTCGCCGCGTACGGACGGGGCATCAGGTCGCTGCGCTCGCCGAGCTTCTCGCCCGTGAACCGGTCCCGCAGCGCGCGCATTCCGGACGCGTCCGCCTTGGTGATCACGAGTCCGACGGTGGTCACGTTGCTGCTGGTCGCGTCGACGTAGGTCGCGCGCAGCAGGCGCTTGCAGCCGACGGGCGACAGCGTCTTGGCCAGTAGCGGGTCGAACGCACGCTTGCAGGTGGCGTCCGGGGCCACCGCGATCCGCGTCCACGTACGGTCAGCGCCGCCGGGGCCAGCGGCGTCGCCGCGCACGGTGCGCGGGAAGAGCCGGTCGACGGGGACGCTGTGCCACAGGTCCCGCGCCGCGTGGAACGCCTCGCCCGCGGCCGGTGCCTCGTCGCCGCCGCCGGTGAGCCAGCTCCCGGCGGCCGCGCCGCCGAGCAGCCCGAAGCCGAGCACGAGGCAGGCGGCTATCGCCGCGGCGCGGACAGGTGGCCGCAGCCGGGCGACCGGGTTGGCGGGACCCGGCGCGCCCCACGCGGGACCGTCGATGAGACCGCTCGGTCCGCCGTGACCGGTGGAGACGCCGTAACCGGTGGAGACGCCATGACCGGTGGAGACGCCGTGACCGTTGGAGACGCCATGACCGGTGGATCCGCCGGGTGCGCCGGGGCCTGCGGC
The DNA here is from genome assembly GCF_040643575.1 of Streptomyces sp. NPDC047108. NCBI lineage: Bacteria > Bacillati > Actinomycetota > Actinomycetes > Kitasatosporales > Streptomycetaceae > Streptomyces > Streptomyces sp. NPDC047108. Next base: position 211,222 of record NZ_JBEYUP010000004.1, on the reverse strand, counting down.
GCTTCCCGGTACGCCCTGGGGCGCCCCCCACGCGGGGGCGACCTGGGTCATGAAGTCCGATCCGGTGTACCAGGCGGTGTCACCGTCGCGCCGCCCGGCATCGCCGGCGACCGCGCCCTGCCCGAAGGACGCCTGGCCCCGGGGCCGGCTTCCGGCGTCGCCCGGAGGGGCGGTGCGGGGCGGCCCGTTGGGGGCGGGAGGCACGGACGGCGGTGTCGCGGGCGGTTCGGGGGTACGCCGGGGAGTACCGGGCGAACCAGAACCATCCGGGCGTGAACTGCCGCCGGGGGCGGGGGGTTGGGGCGGGTCCCAGTGACGGCGCTGGTGCGGAGGCCCGTCGGGGGCCGGAGGTGCCGCGAACCTCTGAGGGGGCCCGGACGGCCGCGGTGTCGCGTCGGCCCCCCGCGCCCGGTCGTACGTCGACGGGGGCGCAGTCGCGGGGGCGCTCGCGGGACCGCTCCCACGGTCCGCGGAAGCCGGTGTCGGTGTCGGTGTCGGTGTCGGTGTCGCAGGCAGCGGCGGTGATGACGGCGGTGCCGACACCGGCGGTTGCGGTGGCGATGCCTGCGCGTGCGGGACGGTCGGCGGGTGCGCGGGCGGTGGCGGAACGGATGCCGGTGCCGTGCCCGTACGTCCCTGCGCCGATGCCATGGATGCCGTACCGGTGGACTCAGGACGCGCGGAGCCGGACGCGCTGCCCGGCTCCGGTGACTGCGCGGGCCTGCGCGGCGCACCGGGCGCACCCCCCGGGGTCACGCCCGTGAACGTTTCAGCGGCACCCGCCCCTGACGGGGCCGTGTCCCGTGGGGCCGTGTCCCGTGGGCCTGGGTCCGCGGACCCGGGCTCCTCCGGAGCGCCGGCGGCACCCGCCCCGGGGTGGTCCTGGGACGCCGAGGCACCGGGCTGACGCGAGGACGGTTCGCACGAGCGGGGCGAGGCCGTACGCGGCGCTTCGGCGCTCATCCGCCCCCCTCGCCTCATGATCGCCGTGCCGCCGATCGCCTTTCGGGGCAGGCCGGTTGGTATGTGGACAATCCTCTCGCGGATCGGGTCGATCCACAGCGTGCGCGTCACTCTACGGGCAGGTGAGGGCGGGTCGGCAACCCGACCGGGGACATGGCCGGTTTGCCCCGACACGGCCTCTACCCAGCGGTAAAACCGGTCTGGCAAGGTGGGGTTCATGTCAGCCCCCGCCGCCCGGCCCTCGGCCGACCGTGCCCGCTACGACCGAGCGACGGCACACCTCGACGCCCCTCTCGCCATCGCCGACCTCTCGGCGTTCGACGCCAACGCCGACGACCTCGTACGGCGCGCGCAGGGCAAGCCGATCCGGGTCGCGAGCAAGTCGGTGCGCTGCCGGGCGCTGCTGGAGAGGGCGCTGGAGCGGGACGGCTTCTCCGGGATCATGTCGTTCACGCTCGCCGAGTCGCTGTGGCTGGCCCGTTCAGGATTCGACGACGTCCTGCTCGCGTACCCGTCGGCGGACCGCGCGCGCTTCGCGGAGCTGACCGGGGACCCCAAGCTCGCGGCCGCCGTCACCGTCGTCGTCGACGACCGGGCGCAGCTCGATCTCATCGACGCGGCGCGACGCGACGGCGGGGGCGACGAGGAGGTCCGGGTCTGTCTGGAGCTGGACACGGCGCTGCGCATGCTGGGCGGCCGGATCCGTGTCGGCGCGCGCCGCTCCCCGCTGCGTACGCCTGGTCAACTCGCCGAGCTGGCGGGCTCGATCACGCGCCGCCCCGGGTTCCGGGTGGTCGGCCTCATGGCGTACGAGGGGCATGTGGCGGGCGTCGGTGACGCCCTCGCCGGCCGGCCGCTGCGCTCACGGGCGATCCGGCTGATGCAGTCGGCGGCCCGTCGCGAGCTGGCGGCGCGGCGCGCGGAGGCTGTACGAGCCGTACGGGCCGTGGTGCCGGACCTTGAGTTCGTCAACGGCGGCGGCACGGGCAGCGTCCAGCACACGGCCGCGGAGGACGCGGTGACGGAGATCGCGGCCGGGTCCGGGCTGTTCGTGCCGCGCCTGTTCGACAACTACACGTCGTTCAGCGGCCGTCCGGCCGCGCTGTTCGCCCAGCCGGTGGTCCGGCGCCCGGGCGTCGGTGTGGTCACGGTGCTGGGCGGGGGCTACCCGGCCTCGGGAGCCCCCGGCGCGGACCGGCTGCCGCAGCCGTACCTTCCGGAAGGGCTGCGGTACGACCCGCAGGAAGGCGCGGGCGAGGTGCAGACGCCGCTGCTGGGTCACCCGGCGGACGACCTGCTCGTCGGCGACAAGGTGTGGTTCCGGCACGCGAAGGCCGGGGAGTTGTGCGAGCGCTTCGACGAGCTGCAGCTGGTGGAGGGTGACCGGGTCGTCGGGACGGCGCCGACGTACCGGGGCGAGGGACAGACCTTTCTCTGACCCGCGGGGCCGCCCATGACCGCGCACCACCCTGCGCCCCCGTACTCCTGTCCCCCGTGGCGCGATCCGCTGGTGTTCCCCCGTGCTCCGGTCCCGCCCCGTGGCTCCGGCCCCCGATGTCCCCTGATGTCCCCCGTGGCTCCGGTCCCCCGCCGTGGGCGTCCCGGAGGCGAGGCCGCCGCCGTCCCGTGTTCGCCCCCGCGGGCCGGGCGGACTGCCTCAGGCCGCGGCGTCGTTCGCGTCGCCGCCGTTCTCCAGCACCTCGATGCCCTCGGTGATCCGGTCCATGTCGGTGAGGGGCGGGGCCTTCTCGTTCACGTCGAAACCGAAGCGGACCACCACGAACCGGTCCTTGTCCTTGGGTGAGGGGAACACGAGCGACTGGACATATCCGTCGTCGCCCTTCTTCGTCCCGACTCTCCAGCGGATCATGTAGCCCTTCTGCCCGGCGACGGTGACCTCTCCGGCCTTCATCTGCCGGTGCGAGGTGACACCGCCGTACATCTCCTTGCCGGTCTTCGGGTCCTTGCCGTAGGAGTCCTCGGCGTTCTTGGGGATGTCCTCCTTGGCGACCCCCTTGGCGGTCTTGGCGTCGTAGCCCGTGGCCGGTCTGCTGAACGCGCCGCCGCGCACGCACTCCGTCTTGGGATCGGCCGGGCACGGGTACGGGCCGATGGTCACGGCGGCGCCGCCCGAGCCGCTGCGGGCCGACTGCCAGCCGGCGAGCACGGGCACGGTGATGCCGTTGACCACGTCGGGCGCGGCATCGGTGTCCGGGCCGGGATCCGGGGTGCCCGGAGCGCTGTCACCTCCCCCGCCGCCGTCGCCCCCGTCGTTACCCCCGTTGCCGCCCTGGTCGTCGGGCTGTCCGGCGGTCGGCGTGGGCCGCGGACCTGCCTGGTCCGGGCCGTCGTCGCCGCCGTTCAAGGTCACGATGCCGGTGATGATGGCGGCCACCAGGACCGCCGCGGCACCCACGATCATGTACGTCTTGCCGCGCGAGCCGCCCTCCGGAGGCAGCGGCGTCCAGGCCGGCATGCCGGTGCCGGGCGTGAAGAACTGCCCGGACGGCTGGGGCGGGCCGAAGCCGTGATGGGACGGCGGTATTTGTGACGCCACCGCCCCCTGCGGCTCGCGGGTGTAATCGGTCCACGTGGAACCGTCCCAGAATCGCTCCAGGGCGGGGCCCTGGATTGCTTGCCCGGGGTCTGGATACCAGCCGGGCGGGGTCGTGATGCTCACGCCGTCACCTTAGGGGGAGCCTCCGCTTCCGTACACCGATTCCCGCCGGTAAGGCAACCGGGCCGCGCGGGCGGCCCGGTCGCCTTGGTCGGGCGGCCTGGAGCGGAGGACATTCCGGGCGCCAACCAGCGGATTACGGACGGGAGTCTACGGATTCCGGACGGCTTCTAGAGCGGAGTCACGTAAGCGCCTGCGATCCCGCCGTCCACGAGGAATTCGGAGGCGTTGATGAAGGACGAGTCGTCGCTCGCGAGGAACGCCACTGCCGCGGCGATCTCCTCGGGCTCGGCGAAGCGCCCGGCGGGCACGTGCACCAGGCGGCGCGCGGCGCGCTCGGGGTCCTTGGCGAACAGCTCCTTGAGCAGCGGGGTGTTGACCGGCCCGGGGCACAGCGCGTTGACCCGGATCCCCTCACGCGCGAACTGCACGCCCAGTTCGCGCGACATGGCCAGCACGCCGCCCTTGGACGCGGTGTAGCTGATCTGCGAGGTCGCCGCACCCATCTTCGCCACGAAGGAGGCGGTGTTGACGATGGAACCCTTGCCCTGGCGCTGCATGTACGGGATGACGTGCTTGCAGCACAGGTAGACCGACGTCAGGTTGACCTCCTGCACGCGCTTCCACGCCTCGATCCCGGTCTCCAGGATCGAGTCGTCGTCGGGCGGGGAGATCCCGGCGTTGTTGAACGCGATGTCGATCGAGCCGTAGGCGTCGTAGGCGGTCCGGTACAGCGCCTCGACCTGCTCGGAGTCGGTGACGTCGACCTGGCAGAACAGGCCGCCGACCTCAGCGGCCGCGGCCTTGCCCGCGGTCTCGTCGATGTCCGCGCACACGACGTTGGCGCCCTCGGAGGCGAAGCGGCGGGCGGTGGCCAGGCCGATGCCGCTGCCCGCTCCGGTGATGACGGCGGTGCGGCCGGTGAGGCGCCGGCACGGGGACGGAGTCTGCTCGGTCGTCACTTGCTCTCCTCGGTGCTGATGAACACGTTCTTGGTCTCGGTGAAGGCGGTGAGCGCGCCAGGACCCAGCTCGCGGCCGAGCCCGGACTGGCCGAATCCGCCGAAGGGGGTCGAATAGCGCACGCTGCTGTGCGAGTTGACGGACAGGTTCCCGGCGGCGACGGCGCGGGAGACGCGGATCGCCCGCCCGACGTCGCGGGTCCACAGCGATCCGGACAGGCCGTACGGGGTGGCGTTGGCGAGCCGTACGGCGTCGGCCTCGTCCTCGAAGGGCAGGACGACCGCGACGGGCCCGAAGATCTCCTCGACGGCGGCCGGTTCGCCGTCCGCGGCCGGGGCCAGGACGGTCGCCGGGTACCAGAAGCCCTTGCCCGCCGGGGCGTCGCCGCGGATGGCGGCGGGCGCGTCCTCGCGGACGTAGGACCGTACGCGCTCCAGCTGGGCGGCCGAGATCAGCGGGCCCATCTGCGTGGCGGGGTCGGCCGGGTCACCGACGGTGAACGCCTTCACCGCGGGTTCGAGCAGTTCCAGGAAGCGGTCGTACACGCTGCGCTGCACCAGGATGCGGGTGCGGGCACAGCAGTCCTGGCCGGTGTTGTCGAGGAAGGAGCCGGGGGTGGCGGCCGCGGCCTGCTCGACGTCGGCGTCGGCGAAGACGATGTTGGGGCTCTTGCCGCCGAGTTCGAGGGTCACGCGCTTCACGCTCGCCGCGCACTTGGCCATGATCTGCTTGCCGACGGCGGTGGAACCGGTGAAGACGACCTTGGCGACGCCCGGGTGCTCGACGAGGGCGTTGCCGGCGACGGGGCCCTCGCCGGGGAGGACCTGGAACAGGCCCTCAGGAAGCCCTGCCTCCAGGGAGAGTTCGGCCAGCCGCAGCGCGGTGAGCGGGGTGGTCTCCGCGGGCTTGAGGATCACCGCGTTGCCCGCGGCGAGCGCCGGTGCGGTCCCCCAGGCGGCGATCGGCATCGGGAAGTTCCAGGGCGCGATGACCGCGACGACGCCGAGCGGCTCGTGGAAGGTCACGTTCAGGCCGCCGGCCACCGGGATCTGGCTGCCGTTGAGCCGCTCGATGCCGCCGGCCGCGTACTCCAGGAGGTCGCGGGCGTTGCCCGCCTCCCAGCGGGCGTTGCCGATCGGGTGGCCCGCCTCGCGGACCTCCAGCCCGGCCAGCTCCTCGACGTGGTCGTCGACGACGGCCGCGAAGCGGCGCAGCAGGCGGGCACGGTCGGCGGGCGCCAGCGCGGACCAGCCGCGCTGGGCGGCGGCCGCGCGGGCCACCGCGGCGTCGACGTCCTGCGGGGTCGCCGCCGGAACGGTGGCGACGATCTCCTCGGTCGCCGGGTTCAGTACGTGAAGCTCGTGCAAGGTCTCTCCTGTGGTTCGCCCGCGCGGCGTGCCGCGAGCTGTCGCCGGCCGCTCGCCGAGCGGGCCTGTCGTCCTCTCCGCGCCGCCGGGTCCGGCGTCCGCCCCCTCCTGGGGGTCGCTGCCGTGCCCGTCCGCTCCGTGCGCGTCCGCCCGTACGCTCCGCGGGGAACGGCCGCGCACGGCGCCTCACATGCGCTCGAAGGAGCGGTAGCGCTCCCAGTCCGTGACGGCGCTGTCGTACGCCTCCTGCTCGATGCGGGCCATGTTCAGGTAGTGCTCGACCACCTCGTCGCCGAAGGCGGCGCGGGCGATGGGGCTCGCGGCCCACAGCTCGGAGGCGTCGCGCAGCGTCATGGGGACGTGCTCGGCGTCGCCGTTGTAGGCGTTGCCCGTACACACCTCGGGCAGCTCCAGCTCCTGCTCTATGCCGTGGAGTCCGGCCGCGACCATGGCGGCCACCGCGAGATAGGGGTTCACGTCGCCGCCGGGCAGGCGGTTCTCGAAGCGGTGCGACTGGCCGTGTCCGATGACGCGGAGCGCGCAGGTGCGGTTGTCCGGTCCCCAGGCGACGGCGGTCGGCGCGAAGGAACCCGGCCGGAACCGCTTGTACGAGTTGATGTTGGGCGCGTAGAAGAGGGTGAAGTCGCGCATGGCGGCGATCTGTCCGGCCAGGAAGTGCCGCATGACCTTCGACATGCCGTACTCGCCCTGCTCGTCCGCGAGCACGGGCTCGCCGAACTCGTCGCGCAGGGAGAGGTGGATATGGCAGGAGTTGCCCTCGCGCTCGTCGTACTTCGCCATGAAGGTGAGCGCCATGCCCTCCTGCGCGGCGATCTCCTTGGCCCCGGTCTTGTAGACCGAGTGCTGGTCGCAGGTGGTGAGGGCGTCGTCGTAGCGGAAGGCGATCTCGTGCTGGCCGAGGTTGCACTCCCCCTTGGCGGACTCCACGATCATGCCCGCGGCACCCATCTCGTTGCGGATGCGGCGCAGCAGCGGCTCGACGCGGCCGGTGCCGACGAGGGAGTAGTCGACGTTGTAGAGGTTGGCCGGGTTCATGTCGCGGTAGCCGCGCGACCAGGCGTCCTCGTAGGTGTCCTTGAAGACCATGAACTCCAGCTCGGTACCGGCGTACGCGGTCCAGCCGTGCTCGGCGAGCCGGTCGAGCTGGCGGCGCAGCACCTGCCGCGGGGAGGCGGCGACGGGCGAGCCGTTGTGCCACGCCAGGTCGGCGGTCAGCAGCGCGGTGCCGGCGTTCCAGGGGGTACGGCGCAGGGTCGCGGTGTCGCCGTGCATGGCGAAGTCGCCGTAGCCGCGCTCCCAGGAGGACATCGCGTAGCCGTCGACGGTGTTCATGTCGGCGTCCACGGCGAGCAGGTAGTTGCAGCCTTCGGTGCCGTGGTCGAGGACGTCGTCCAGGAAGAAGCGAGCGGCGAACCGCTTGCCCTGGAGCCTGCCCTGCATGTCGGTGAAGCCGAGGACGACGGTGTCGATCTCCCCGGCGTCGACGAGTCTGCGCAAGTCGTCGACGGAGAGCGGGGGTGTGCGGTCTGCCACGGGAATGCCTCCTGTCGGTGCAGCCGGAGGGCCCTTAAGGTAGCCCTGCAGACCATTGATTGGGAAGGGCTTCGATGAGCGACATGCTGGGGGCGGGTTCCGGCGACCGGCTGGCGCCGATCCTTCGGCCCGTCCGCGCGGGCAACGGCTTCGAAGAAGCCCTGGAGCAGATACTCCAGGTGCTGCGTCTCGGCCTGGTCCCGTACGGCGAACGGCTCCCGGCGGAGCGCGTGCTGGCCGACCGTATGGGCGTGAGCCGGATGACGCTGCGCGAGGCGCTGAAGGTGCTCCAGGACGAGGGCCTGGTGGAGAGCCGGCGCGGCCGGTACGGCGGCACGTTCGTCCTCCAGCGGCCCGGCGGCGAGATCCGTGATCCGGGCGACGAGCTGCGGCGGCGCATCGAGAAGGTCGACGTCGAGGACACCCTGCGGTTCCGCGAGGTCCTGGAGGTCGGAGCGGCCGGGCTGTGCGCGGCCCACGGCCTGACGGACGAGCAGGCCGACCGGCTGCGGGAGGCGCTGCACGCCACGCAGGAGGCGCCGCTGGAGGACTACCGGCGCGTGGACACGATGCTGCACCTGACCCTGGCCGAGCTGTCCGGCTCCCCCACGCTCGGCGCCCAGTACGCCGCGGTCCGCGCGACCCTCAACGACCTGCTGAACTGCATACCGCTGCTGGTCCGCAACCTGGAGCACTCGCAGGCGCAGCACGCCGTCGTGGTCTCGGCGGTACTGGGCCGCGACGCCCCGGCGGCGCGCGAGGCGATGCGGGAGCACTGCGCGGGCACGGCGGCGCTGCTGCGCGGCTTCCTCGCCTGACCAGCCGGCGGCCCCCTGCCCCAGGGGGACCGGGCGGCCCCCTGGCCCCGGCGGACCGGGCGGCTCCCTGGCCCGGGCGGCTTCCCGGCCTGACGCAGGCGGCTTCCGGCCTGAACCCGGCCGTACGGGGCAGGAGAAGCCCGGCCTTACGACCGTTCGCCCGCCTCCGTCGCGGGCCGCGGCGGCCCGCCCGCACAGCGGCGCTCGGCGGCGGGCAGGGTTTACCGCGGATTTACGCACGGGTCTTGCGCTGGGCCGATCCCTCCGCAAAGGTATGGCGCCAGTCCATTAGGGCGCGCCTCCGCGCACCCCAGGCACCTCCAGGCAGGAGCGACCCATGGCTGACGGAACCGAGTCCACGACCGCAAAGCCGGTGCCACCCCCCGGCGACGCAGGAGCCTCCCCCGAGGACGCGTACCTGCAGAAGCGCGCCCTGCGCCGTGGCAGCGCCGGCTGGCTGCTGCTGACGGGCCTCGGTGTCGCCTACGTCGTCTCCGGCGACTTCTCCGGCTGGAACTTCGGCCTCGCGGAGGCCGGGTTCGGCGGGCTCGCCATAGCGGCGGTCCTCATGGGCCTGATGTACACCTGCATGGTCTTCGCGCTCGCCGAATTGGCCGCGATCCTGCCCACCGCGGGCGGCGGTTACGGCTTCGCGCGGCGCGCGCTGGGCACCTGGGGCGGCTTCCTGACCGGTACCGCGATCCTCATCGAGTACGTCCTCGCACCCGCCGCGATCTCGATCTTCATCGGGGACTACGTCGAGTCGCTGAACCTCTTCGGCCTGGAGTCCGGCTGGCCGGTCTACCTCGCCTGCTTCGTGATCTTCATCGGCATCCACCTGTGGGGCGTCGGCGAGGCGCTGCGGTTCAGCTTCATCGTCACCGGCATCGCGGTCGCCGCCCTGCTGATCTTCGCGCTGGGGGCCTTCACCGAGTTCGACGCGAGCGGGCTCAACGACATCCCGGTCGACCACAACGCCTTCGGCTCCAACTCGTGGCTGCCGTTCGGGGTCCTCGGCATCTGGGCCGCGTTCCCGTTCGGGATGTGGTTCTTCCTGGGCGTCGAGGGCGTGCCGCTGGCGGCCGAGGAGACCCGCGACCCGGCTCGCTCGCTGCCCAAGGCCATGGCGATCTCCATGGGCATCCTGCTGCTGCTCGCCCTGATCACCTTCCTCGCCGCGACGGGCGCGCGCGGCTCCGCCGCCATCCAGGACGCGGGCAACCCGCTGGTCGAGGCCCTGCAGGGCGACGGCGAACCCACCCCGCTCAGCCGGTTCGTCAACTACGCGGGTCTGGCCGGTCTCGTCGCCTCGTTCTTCTCCCTGATCTACGCCGGTTCGCGTCAGCTCTTCGCGCTCTCCCGCGCCGGCTACCTCCCCCGCTTCCTCTCGCTCACCAGCCGCCGCAAGGCCCCCTACCTGGGCCTGCTCGTGCCGGGGGCGATCGGCTTCTCGCTGGCGGCCGCGACCGGTGACGGCGCGCGGATGCTCAACGTGGCGGTCTTCGGCGCGACCATCTCGTACGCGCTGATGAGCCTGTCGCACATCGTGCTGCGCCGCCGCGAGCCAGAACTGCCCCGCCCGTACCGCACGCCGGGCGGCATCGCGACCTCCTCGGTGGCGCTCGCCCTGGCCTGCTCCGCGCTGGTGGCGACGTTCCTGGTGGACAAGTGGGCGGCACTGATCGCGCTGATCGTCTACGTGGTCGCGGGCGCCTACTTCGCCTTCTACAGTCGGCACCGTCTGGTCGCCGCCGCTCCCGAGGAGGAGTTCGCGGCACTGGCGGCCGCCGAGGCCGAACTCGAACGCAAGTGACGTCCGTACGACGCGTGGTGCGCGTCGCGCACGCGCACCGCAGGTGATCCGGAGGAACCCGTGGGCAAGCCCGTCATCGGCATCAGCACCTACCTGGAGCCGTCCGTGCGCTGGGGGGTCTGGGACCTGCCGGCCGCGGTGCTGCCCAGCGGGTACCACCGGCTCGTCCAGCGCGCGGGCGGCCTGGCGGTGCTGCTGCCGCCGGACGACCCGGCACAGGCCGCGGCGGCTGTCGCGGCGACCGACGGGCTGGTGATCTCGGGCGGCCCGGACGTCGAGCCCGTACGGTACGGCGCCGAGCGCCATCCGCGGACGGGCCCGGCGTATCCGGAGCGGGACGTCTGGGAGCTCGCGCTGATCGAGGCCGCCCTCGCGTCGGGGACGCCGCTGCTGGGCATCTGCCGCGGTATGCAGCTCCTCAACGTCGCGCTGGGCGGGACCCTCACCCAGCACCTGCCGGAGACCGTCGGGCACGACGGGCACGCCGAGCGGCCCGGGGTCTTCGGGCACCACGAGATCAAGCCGGTGCCCGGGACGCGGCTCGGCGCGATCCTGCCCGAGTCGATGTCCGTGCCGACCTTCCACCACCAGGCCATCGAACGGTTCGGGCGCGGCCTGATCGCCACCGCGCACGCGGAGGACGGGACGACGGAGGCCGTCGAACCCGCCGAGGGCGGCGGATTCGTCTTGGCGGTGCAGTGGCATCCCGAGGCGGGCGAGGATCTGCGGCTGATGGAGGCGCTGGTGGAGGCGGCCCGGCCCGCCTGAGACGCGCGCCCCGGGTACGTCCCGGGACGCGGTGGTGGCCCTCCGGCTCGCGCCCGGAGGGCCACTTGTCGTTCCCCCCAAGTCCCCGGCCGGGTCCGGCTCTTCACGACCCGGCTCCCCTCGTGACGCAGCCGTACGAGCTGCGGCGCTTCGGGGTCAGCCCGCGCGGCGCGTCAGGGAGAGCAGGTCGCGGGCCGGGCCCGCCGGGCGGCGGCCCGCCGGCCAGACCGCCCGCAGATCCCTGCGCAACAGGACGCCCTCGACCGGGACATGGACCAGCCGGCGCGCGGCCAGCTCCTCCCCGACGGCCAGTTCGCTGACCACGGACGGCCCGGCGCCGCTGAGCACCGCGGACTTCACCGCCGTCGTCGAGGACAGCTCCAGCAGCGGCTCGGCGAGACCTCCGTACGCGGCGAGGGCGGCGTCGAGGACCTGGCGCGTGCCCGAACCGCGCTCCCGCAGGATCAGCGGGGTCGCGGCCAGTTCGTCCGCCGGGACCGGCTTCCGCCGCCGCGCCCAGGGGTGTCCCGGGGCCGTCACGACGACGAGCCGGTCGTGCCCGATGACCGCGCCGTCCAGACCGCCGGGCACGTCGATGCCCTCGACGAAGCCCAGGTCGGCCTCGTCGCCGAGCAGCCGCTGCGCGACCGCCGCGGAGTTCCCCGCGAGCAGGGAGACGGCGGTGCCGGGGCGCTGCGCCCGCAGGGCGATCAGCCAGCCGGGCAGCAGGTATTCGGCGATGGTCATGCTCGCGGCCACCCTGAGGCGTGAGTCGCGGCGGGCCCGCAGCGCCTGTGCCCCCGCGTCGAAGGCCTCGGCCGCGTCGACGATCCGGCGCGCCCAGTCGGTGACGAGCACCCCGGCGTCCGTGAGGCGCGAGCCGCGCGGCGTACGGTCCACCAGCGCCACGCCCAACTGCCGTTCCATGGAACGGATCCGGCTGCTCGCGGCGGGCTGGGTGATGCCGAGTTCTTTGGCGGCACGGCCGAGGCTGCCGAGGCGCGCGACGGCCAGCAGCAGTTCCAGCGCGCCCAGTTCGGGCACGCGGTGCGCGAGCGAGACGCGGACGGCATCGCCGCCCGCCGCAGCCATACCCGTGGCGGGGGCCGGGGCCGGGGCCGTACGAGCATCCGGCCCGGCCGCGCCCGCGTCCGTCCTCGCGGTGCCGGCGGGCCGGGACCGCTGCCCCGGTGCCCGCCCGCCCCGCGGGGTGCCGCTGCCCCTCGCACCGGGCTCGTCGCTCCGCCTGGCCATAAGCCGAGTTTATGCCCTCATAGATCCGCGGTCCCTGGTGGGCGTCCTGACAGGGCCCGAGGGTGGACTCATGGCCACCCTCGCACCGTCGCGCCCCAGCCCGCCGCCCGCGTCCGCCCCGGCACTCCCCGCGCGCCCCTCCCTGCGCGAGCTGGGCCCCAACTGGTACGCCACGGTGATGGGCACCGCGATCGTCGCCACCACCGCGGCCGGGCTGCCGCTCGGCCTGTCCGGCGTGCCGGGGCTGCGGACCGCTGCCGCCGCCGTGTGGGCCGTGGCAGCGCTGACGCTGCTCGGGCTGCTGTCGGTGAGCGCCGCCCAGTGGATACGCAGCCCCGGTCGTGTCCGGGACCGGCTCCTCGACCCCGCGGTGGCGCCCTTCTACGGCTGCCCCGCCATGGCGTTTCCCGCGGTGGGCGCCGCGACGCTCGCCGCCGGACGGGACGTCATCGGCGGGACGGCGGCCGTCGCCGCGGCCGCCGTCCTCTTCGCCGCGGGGGCCGTGACCGGCCTGGTGGTGGCGGTCGCGGTCCCGTACCTGATGGTCACCCGGCACGAGACCGGTCCTGCCTCGGCAACTCCCGTGTGGCTGCTGCCCGTTGTCGCACCCATGGTGCCCGCGGCGCTGGGCCCGCTGCTCGTACCGCATCTGCCGGCGGGGCAGGCACGGGAGGCCCTGCTGCTGGGCTGCTTCTCGCTGTTCGGGGTGAGCCTGCTCGCCACGCTGCTGATCCTGCCGCTGGTGTTCGCGCGGCTCGTCCACCACGGGCCGCTGCCCCTCGCCCTGACCCCGGCGCTGTTCCTCGTCCTCGGCCCGCTGGGCCAGTCCGTGACGGCCACGGGCCGGCTCGCGGACGCCGCACCCGGGGCGATCGCGGGCCCGTACGCCCACGCGCTGAGCGCCTTCGGGGTGCTCTACGGGGTCCCGGTGCTGGGGTTCGCGCTCCTCTGGCTCGCGCTCGCCGCTGCCCTGACCGTACGGGCGACGCGCCGCGGGATGCCCTTCTCCATGACCTGGTGGGCGTTCACCTTCCCGGTCGGGACCTGCGTCACCGGCTCCGAGGTCCTGGCCCGGCACACCGGGCTCACCGCCTACGACTGGCTGGCGGTGGCGCTGTTCGTGCTCCTGGTGGCGTCCTGGGGCGTGGCCGGGTTCCGTACGGTGCGGGACGTACTCAGGGGCGAGCTGCTCGCAGCGCCGCGCCGAGCACGGCCGGCGCTTCCGCCAACGACGGCCCGTACCAGGTGAGATGGCGGCCGCTGACGAGCGCGGAAGGCAGCCCGGGGAACGCCTCGGGGCCGTCGTCGGCCGTGAAGACGTAGGGCTCGTCGGGCAGCACGACCAGATCCGGGGCCGCCGCGCACAGATCGTCCACGGGGACCCTCGGATAGCGGTCGGCATGACCGGCGTAGAGGTTCTCGACGCCGAGACGGGAGAGCACATCGCCCGCGAAGGTGTCCCGGCCCAGCACCATCCACGGCCGCCGCCAGATCGGCACCACCGCACGGCTCGCCTCGGGCGGCGCGGGCAGGTCCCACCAGGCGGTCCCGGCCTCGTCGAGCCAGCGCGGCCGGTCCAGCCCGCAGGCGTGCACCAGCACACGTTCCAGCTCGGAGAACGCCTGCTCCAGCGTGCGGACTTCGGTCACCAGGACCTCGATCCCCGCCGCGCGCAGCGCCGTCAGGTCCGGCTCGCGGTTCTCCTCCTCGTTGGCGATCACGAGGTCGGGCGCGAGGGCGGTGATCGCGGGCACGTCGGGGTTCTTGGTGCCCCCGATCCGTACGGCGTCCAGCCCTGCGGGGTGGGTGCACCAGGCGGTGGCACCGACGAGCAGCCCGGGCGCCGTGGCGGCCACGGCCTCGGTCAGCGAAGGCACCAGCGATACGACGCGCATGCGATCACCCTACGCACGGCCGGCGCGCGCCCGGCCCGGGGGACGCGCACGATCGGCGCGCGCCCGCCCCGGGGACGGCCCCGTCCACGCGCTACGCTGGCACCGCAGCCGGTTCGCCCCCGTCAGCCGGACGGGAGCGTCGCAAGAGGGAACCCGGTGGGAATCCGGGACTGCCCCGCAGCGGTGTGCGGGAACGACCGCCGTCATACGCACTGGACACACGCGACAGCGTCCGGGAAGCGACGGCCAGTAGGTGCCTGGCAGAGCAGCACGTGCCGGGCGTGCCCGCGAGTCCGAAGACCTGCCCGCTGCCCGCACCCCGCCACGGGTGCGGCCAACCGGGACCTCGAGGGCGGGTCGGCGGCGGTGCGGGACGCGGTACGGACACGCGTTCCCGCTCATCGTGCGCTTCCGCCTTCCCGAGGTCGCTTCCGAACTCGCGAAGGAGAGTTCCGTGACCGACACACCGACCGTGCGGGCCACCCTGCACGGCTACCCCCGGCAGGGGCCCGGCCGGGAGCTGAAGAAGGCCGTCGAGGGCTACTGGGCCGGGCGCGCCACCGAAGCCGAACTGCTGGGCACGGCAGCCCAGTTGCGGACCGACGCACGGCGCGAGACGGCCGCGGCGGGCATCGGCGAGATCCCCACCGGCGACTTCTCGCTCTACGACCATGTGCTGGACGCCGCGTGGGCGGTCGGCGCCGTACCGGCCCGTCACCGCGCGGCCGGGCTGGGCGAGCTCGACACCTACTTCGCCATGGCCCGGGGCACGGCGGACGTGCAGCCGCTGGAGATGACCAAGTGGTTCGACACGAACTACCACTACCTCGTACCGGAGTTGAGCCAGGACACCGTCTTCTCGCCCGACTCCCGCAAGCAGACGGCCGAGTTCACCGAGGCGCGTGACGCGGGACACGCCGCCCGGCCGGTACTGCTGGGGCCCATCAGCTTTCTGCTGCTCTCCAAGCCCGCACCGGGCGCCTCCCCCGGCTTCGATCCGCTGACGCTGCTGGACCGGCTGCTGCCGGTGTACGCGTCCCTGCTGGCGGATCTGCGCGAGGCCGGGGCCGAGTGGGTGCAGCTCGACGAACCGGTGCTCGTGCAGGACCGGCCGGCCGCCGTGCTCGGCGCGACCGCCCGCGCCTACCGTGATCTCTGCGCCGCGACGGTACGGCCGAAGCTGCTCGTCGCCTCGTACTTCGACGCGCTCGGCGAGGCCCTGCCCGTGCTCGCGGACTCCCCCGTCGAAGGGCTCGCCCTGGACTTCACCGGTCCCGCTGCGGCCAACCTCGACGCGCTCGCCGCCATAGGGGGTCTGCCGGATCGCCGCCTGATCGCGGGTGTCGTCGACGGCCGCAACATCTGGGCGGCCGACCTCGAGCGCGCGCTCTCCACGCTCGCGACGCTGCTCGGCCTGGCGGGCCGCGTCGACCCGGCGCCCTCGTGCTCGCTGCTGCACGTGCCCCTCGACGCGGCCGCCGAGCGCGATCTGGACCCGCAGGTCGCCCGCTGGCTGTCCTTCGCCCGCCAGAAGACGACCGAAGTGGCCGTCCTCGCACGGGCGTTGACCGAGGGCCGCGACGCGGTCGCGCCCCAGCTCGCCGCGTCCCGCGCCGCGCTCGCCTCCCGCGCCGGCTCCGCTCTCACCCGCGACGCGGCCGTACGGGAGCGCTGCGCCGCGGTCACCGGAGCCGACACGCGGCGCCCCCAGCCGTACGAGGAGCGGGCCGCCGCCCAGCGCGCCCGGCTGGGCCTGCCGCTGCTGCCCACGACCACCATCGGATCCTTCCCGCAGACCCCCGAACTGCGCGCGGCCCGCGCCGCGTTGCGCACCGGACGCCTCGGCGAGGACGGATACCGGGAGCGGATCGAGCGGGAGATCCGGGACGTCGTCGCGTTCCAGGAGAAGGCAGGGCTGGACGTGCTGGTGCACGGCGAGCCCGAACGCAACGACATGGTCCAGTACTTCGCCGAACAGCTCGACGGCTTCCTCGCCACCCGTCACGGCTGGGTCCAGTCCTACGGCACGCGTTACGTCCGGCCGCCGATCCTCGCCGGCGACGTGTCGCGGAAGGCGCCGATGACGCTCGCCTGGACGCGCTACGCCCAGTCTCTGACGGAGCGTCCGGTCAAGGGCATGCTCACGGGCCCCGTCACCATGCTCGCCTGGTCCTTCGTCCGCGACGACCAGCCACGGGCCGAGACCGCCCGCCAGGTGGCCCTCGCCCTGCGCGACGAGATCGCCGACCTGGAGGCGGCGGGCACCGCGGTGGTGCAGGTCGACGAACCCGCGCTGCGCGAGACGCTGCCGCTGCGCCGGGCCGCTCGCCCCGCGTACCTGGAGTGGGCGACGGAGGCGTTCCGGCTGGCCACGGGCGGCGTACGCGCGGACACCCAGGTGCACACGCACATGTGCTACGCGGAGTTCGGCGAGATCCTCTCGGCCATCGACGCACTGGACGCCGATGTCATCAGCCTGGAGGCGGCACGGTCACGCATGGGCATCGCCCGGGAGCTGAGCGAAGCGGGCTATCCGCGCGAGGTGGGCCCGGGGGTCTACGACATCCACTCCCCCCGCGTCCCGTCCGTGGACGAGATCGCGGATCTGCTGCGGCAGGCGCTGGAAGCGGTGCCGCCGGAGCGGCTGTGGGTCAATCCTGACTGCGGGCTCAAGACCCGCTCACCCGAGGAGGCGGGCGCGGCTCTGGAGAACATGACGGCCGCGGCCCGGCGCGTCCGCCCCTCCCTGAGGGCGTGACCCCCTGACGCGTACCAGGTCCGCCGAGTAGGCCCGGCTGCTCCGGGCACAGGAGGCCGGTGCCGTACGGGAGTTGATGCGCCGGTCCCTTCCGCCCGCCCCCGCGGGGGCGGGCGGAAGGGACCACATCGGCAACCTCCGGACCGCTGGGAAGAGGTGAGCAGCGGCACCGGTGCTGCCGGTCTCGCGCCCGGCCCGGGACGGGGGCCGTCCTGGCCATCCCGTCCGGGTGAGCGTCCGTACGGCGGCGGGCCTTCTCCGAGGGGGCTCGACGCCCCTCGGCCGGCCCGCGAACTCCGGGTGGTTCTCGGTGAGCGTCACGGTGGGCGCCCGCGGACGCGCCTGCCCGAGCAGGTGAAACACAAACGAAAGGTGACCCGCTTCACAAGCGGAACGTCACCCTCAGGCCGCCGCGCCTCCGCGGGGTGGTATGCCGCGGTGCCTCCGCGGGGTGGCGTGGCGCCGCCGGGGTGGTGTGTCGGTGCGGTACGGCATCATGCGGGATGTGACCCGACGCCTGATGCTCCTCGACAGCGCCTCCCTGTACTTCCGCGCCTACTTCGGTGTCCCCGACTCCGTCCGCGCCCCGGACGGCACGCCGGTGAACGCGGTGCGCGGACTGCTGGACTTCATCGCCCGGCTCGTCCAGGACCACCGCCCCGACGACCTGGTCGCCTGCATGGACGCCGACTGGCGCCCACACTGGCGGGTCGAGCTGATCCCGACCTACAAGGCGCACCGCGTCGCCGAGGAGATCCCGGAGGGCTCCGACGTCGAGGAGGTCCCCGACACGCTCTCGCCCCAGGTGCCGGTGATCGAGGACGTGCTCGACGCGGTGGGCATCGCCCGCATCGGCGTGCCCGACTACGAGGCGGACGACGTGATCGGCACCCTGACCGGCCTCGCGGCGGGCCCCGTCGACATCGTCACCGGCGACCGCGACCTCTTCCAGCTCGTCGACGACGCACGCGGCGTGCGCGTGCTCTATCCGGTCAAGGGCGTCGGCACGCTCCAGATCGTCGACGAGGCGTGGCTGCGGACGAAGTACGGCGTCGACGGATCCGGGTACGCGGATCTGGCCCTGCTGCGCGGCGACCCGAGCGACGGGCTGCCCGGCGTCCCGGGCATCGGCGAGAAGACCGCGGCCAAGCTCCTGGCGGAGTTCGGCGACCTCGCGGGGATCATGGACGCGCTCGGCAACCCGATGGCGAAGATCAGCCCCTCGCAGCGCAAGCGCCTGGAAGAGGCGCGGGACTACGTCGCGGTCGCGCCCAAGGTCGTCCGCGTCGCCTCGGACGTCCCCGTGCCGGACCACGACCCCGCCCTGCCGCGCTCGCCGCGCGACCCGGCGGCGGTCGAGGCGCTGGCGGCGCGGTGGGGGCTCGGCGGATCCCTCCAGCGACTGCTCACGACACTGGAGGGCTGAGCTTCCGGACCGCGCGCCTCCGGGCCAGGCCTGTTAGGTTAGGTCTACCTAACCAACGCCCGTGACCCAGGGGGACCCGCCGTGGCAGACCGACCGGCCCGCAAGAAGCCCGAGATCAACCGGGCCCAGGTCCTGCGCAAGCAGCGGCTCACCCCCCACATGATGCGGGTGGTCCTGGGCGGCGACAGCCTCGCGGGCTTGGCCGCGGGCGACTGCACCGACCACTACATCAAGCTGCTCTTCCCGGTGGAGGGCGTGACCTACCCCGAGCCGTTCGACATCCAGGCCGTGCGCCGCGACATGCCGCGCCACCAGTGGCCCGTGACGCGTACGTACACCGTCCGGAGCTGGGACCCGCAGACCTGCGAGCTGACCGTGGACTTCGTGATCCACGGGGACGAGGGCCTGGCCGGGCCCTGGGCCGCGAACGTCCAGCCGGGCGAGGAGATCCTCTTCCTCGGCCCCGGCGGCGCCTACGCCCCGGACCCGGACGCCGACTGGCACCTCCTGGCCGGCGACGAGAGCGCCCTGCCCGCCATCGCCGCGGCGCTGGAGCGCATCCCGCACGGCGTTCCGGTGCACGCGTTCGTGGAGGTGGCCGGCCCGGAGGAACAGCAGGAACTGCGCGTTCCGGAGGGCGTGGAGGTCACCTGGCTGCACCGCGGCGCGGCCCCGGTCGGCGAACTGCTCGTGGCGGCCGTACGGGCGCTGGACTTCCCCCGGGGCGACCTGCAGGCGTTCGTCCACGGAGAGGCCGGGTTCGTGAAGGAGCTGCGCCGTCTGCTGCGGGTCGAGCGCGAGGTGCCGCGCGAGCGCCTGTCGATCTCGGGCTACTGGCGCCTCGGGCACAACGAGGACGGCTGGCAGGCGTCGAAGAAGGAGTGGAACGCGCAGGTGGAGGCGGAGCAGGAGCCCGCGTCGGCCTCCGCGCCCTGAACACGGGGCTGCGGTGGCCCCGTTCATGTCCTGAGCGCGCTTCGGCAGGAACCCGGCGCACGCACCTCGCGCACCGAGCGCGGCGGGCCGCCACCCGGGACAACCGGCCTCCGGCCGCACGCAGGGCCGGACGTCCGAACGCCGGCGCCCCCAACCCCCTTACCTCACCGCGCTGTTCGGGCGGAACCGGCGCACGCGCGCCTACTCCCCCACGCCGACGGCCCCCTGACATCCCGTCATCGAAGCGGACATCAGGGGGCCGTGTCGCGTCTCAGCCCACCGAGGAGTAGGCGACCACGCCGCGCAGCAATCCGTCGACCGCCCGTCGCGCATTCCGGCGCACCGGGCTGCCGTCCGGGGCGGCTTCGGCGATCTGCCCGAGCACGTCGATGACCTGCTTGCACCAGCGCACGAAGTCGCCCGCCGGCATGTCGGTCTCGGTGAGCACCGCGTCCAGGCCGTGCCCCGAGGCCCAGCGGTACGCCGCCCAGGCGAAGCCGAGATCGGGCTCGCGCTGGCCCACTCCCTCGGACTCGCTGATGCGGTGCTCCTCCTCCTTGGCGTCCAGCCGCCCCCAGATGCGGACCATCTCGCCCAGCGCCTGCTTCGCGTTGCCGGTCGGCAGCTTCGGCGGCAGCGCGTCGTCCGCGGCCCTGGCCTCGTAGACCAGCGCCGACGCGCACGCCGCCAGCTCGGCCGGCTTCAGCTCCTCCCAGACCCCCTCGCGCAGGCACTCCGAGGCGAGCAGGTCCAGCTCGCCGTAGAGCCGCGCCAGCCGGCGTCCGTCGTCGGTGACCTCGTCGCCGTGGAGATACCCGAGGTCGGAGAGGAGGGCGTAGACCCGGTCGAAGGTACGGGCGATGGTGTTCGTGCGGCCCTCGATGCGCCGCTCGAGCTGCCGCGTGTCGCGCCGCAGCCGCTCGTAGCGCTCGCCCCAGCGGGCGTGGTCCTCACGGTCGTCGCACCCGTGGCAGGGGTGGGCCCGTATCTCGGCGCGCAGCTCGGCGATCTCCCGGTCGTCGGCCGCGGCGGACCGCTGCTTGCGGTGCCGCTCGGGGACGATGTGCCCGGCCTTGGTGCGCAGCGCGGAGGCCAGGTCGCGGCGGGACTGCGGGCTGCGCGGGTTGAAGGACTTCGGGACCCTCATCCGCTCCAGCGCCTCGACGGGGATGGGGAAGTCCATCGCCGCCAGCCGCTTGACCTGCCGCTCGGCGGTGAGGACGAGCGGCCGCGGGCCGTCGTGGTGCTCGAAACCGCGGTGGCCGTTGGCGCGGCCCGCGGGCAGCCCCGGGTCCAGCACCAGCGCCAGCCCCGCGTACTTGCCCGTGGGCACGTGGATCACGTCGCCCGGCTTCAGCTTCTCCAGCGCGACGGCGGCGGCCGCGCGACGCTGCACCGCGCCCTGCTTGGCCAGCTCGGTCTCGCGGTCCTTGAGCCTGCGGCGCAGCCGGGCGTACTCCGCGAAGTCGCCCAGGTGGCAGGTCATGGACGAGCGGTAGCCCTCCAGTCCCTCCTCGTTCTTCTGCACCTGGCGGGAGATGCCGACCACCGAGCGGTCCGCCTGGAACTGCGCGAAGGACGTCTCCAGCAGCTCGCGCGAGCGGTGACGCCCGAACTGCGAGACCAGGTTGACCGCCATGTTGTAGGAGGGCTTGAACGAGGAGCGCAGCGGATAGGTGCGGGTGCCCGCGAGGCCGCCGAGCGCGATCGGGTCCATGGCGCGCTGCCACAGCACCACCGCGTGCCCCTCGACGTCGATGCCGCGACGCCCGGCCCGCCCGGTGAGCTGGGTGAACTCGCCCGGCGTGATGTCGGCGTGCTGCTCGCCGTTCCACTTCACGAGCTTCTCCAACACCACGGACCTGGCAGGCATGTTGATGCCCAGGGCGAGCGTCTCGGTGGCGAAGACGGCCTTCACCAGCCCGCGGACGAACAGCTCCTCGACGATCTCCTTGAACGTCGGCAGCATCCCTGCGTGGTGGGCGGCGATGCCGCGCTCCAGGCCCTCCAGCCACTCGAAGTAGCCCAGCACATGCAGGTCTTCGTCCGGGATGGCGGCGGTGCGCTCCTCGACCAGCGCCCGGACCTTCGACCGCTCCTCAGGCCCGTTCAGCCGCAGACCCGCGTGCAGGCACTGCTGGACGGCCGCCTCGCACCCCGCCCGGCTGAAGATGAAGGTGATCGCGGGCAGCAGTCCCTCGGCGTCGAGCCGGTCGATGACCTCGACCCGGCTGGGCGTCCAGATCCTGCTGCGCTGGCGGCGCTCGCGCTCGCGGTCCGCCTCCCGCAGGTTCCGCCCGCGGCGCCGGTCCCGGCCGCCCGTCGGGCGGCTGTTCTCCATCCGCGCGAGCCGTACGAGATCGGGGTTGACCTCGCGTCTGCCGCCGCCCGACGGGGCCGCGTTGACGCTCTGTCCGCGCGCGGGCCTGGAGGAGTCCTTCTCCTCGAAGAGGTCGTACATCCGGCGGCCGGCGAGCACGTGCTGCCAGAGCGGCACGGGCCGGTGCTCGGAGACGATCACCTCGGTGTCGCCGCGGACGGTGTCCAGCCAGTCGCCGAACTCCTCGGCGTTGGAGACCGTGGCGGACAGGGAGACCAGGGTCACCGACTCCGGGAGGTGGATGATGACCTCCTCCCAGACGGCGCCGCGGAAACGGTCGGAGAGGTAGTGGACCTCGTCCATGACCACATGTCCGAGGCCGATCAGGGCCTGGGATCCGGCGTACAGCATGTTCCGCAGGACCTCGGTGGTCATCACGATCACCGGGGCGTCGGAGTTGACGCTGTTGTCCCCCGTCAGCAGGCCGACCTTCTCCGGCCCGTAGCGCCTGACGAGGTCGTTGTACTTCTGGTTCGACAGGGCCTTGATGGGCGTGGTGTAGAAGCACTTACGGTTCTGGGTGAGCGCCAGATGGACGGCGAACTCGCCGACGATCGTCTTGCCTGAGCCGGTGGGGGCGGCGACCAGCACACCCTTCCCGGCCTCCAGGGCCTGGCACGCCTCGATCTGGAACGGATCGAGATCGAAGTCGTACATCTCGCGGAACGGGGCGAGCGCCGTGGCCTGCTCGGCGGCGCGAACCCGGGCCTTGGCGTAGCGCTCGGCAGGTGAGAGGTCCTCGGTCATCGTGCCTACGAGACTACCGGCCACCTCGGACAGTGGTCTCGATCATTACGGCGACGGCGAGAGGATGCGTACGGCTCCTGGGACGACACGCGCGGTCAGGGGGAGCGGGCCGAGCGGCTCGCCGTCCGCGTATCCGGTGATGCCGGGGGCCTCCAGGGTGATCTCGGAGACCCGGTGCACGGTCACGGCCGGATGGCCGAGGTGGGTGCCCTTGTAGACCTTGGGGAAGACCTTCAGCAGCTCGGTCCGGCTGCACTCGCCGACCACCGTGACGTCGAAGAGCCCGTCGTCCATCGCGGCGTCGGCGCAGATGCGCATGCCACCGCCGTACGAGCTCCCGTTGCCGACCGCGACGAGCGTCGCCTCGACCTCCTGCACGGCACCGCCGTCGAGCCGCAGGCGGTACGGGATGGGGCGGAAGGCGGCCAGTTCGGCGACCATCGCCACGTCGTACTTGAAGCGTCCCGCGGGCCACTTCATACGGTTGCCGCGGTCGTTGACACGGGAGTCGAACCCGGAGGCGAGGACGGTCCCGAACCACCGGTCGCCAGCCTGCCCCAGGTCTATCGCCCGGGTCCGGCCCGCCGTCAGCGCCTCAGCGGCGATCCGGGCGCCCGCCGCGGGGTCCCGTACGGGAAGACCGGCGGCGCGGGCGAAGTCGTTGCCGGTGCCGGCGGCGACGACGCCGAGCGGCACGTCCGTCCCCCCGACGGCCTGGAGCGCCAGGGAGACCATGCCGTCGCCACCGACGGCTATGAGGGCCCGGGTCCCCTCGCCGACCGCCTTGCGGGCCTGTTCGAGGCCGTCCTGTGCGTCGGAGCCCACCACGGTCCGCACGGTGAATCCGGCGGCCTGCAGGGCCTCCGCGGCCGGCAGGGCCGCCTGTCCCGCGCGGCCACGGCCGGCGGCGGGATTGACGAAGAGAGTGATCTCGCTGGTCACGAACGGGACCCTACTGGCGAGTCAGCTTTCGAAGAAGACCCTGGACGCGCTTCCTCGCACGGCTTTCACCTCGCATCCTCACCGGACGGCGCCGGGGACGCCCCTCAGGTCACGTCGTCCAGGTCCCCACGGCGGTCGACCTCCCGGCCCGTCGCCTGCTCGGGCAGCGCGGCCGCGGCCGTCACCGGCTCGATCTCCCCGACGCCTTCGGGGGTGAGGTCCAGCTCCGAGGCCTCGTCGTCGGACGGTCCGGCCGCCGCGACCCGGGCCGCGCGCAGATCGTGGAGCAGGGAGACCCCGACCGCCCCGAAGTAGAGGACGACGATGGGGGCGGCGAGCGCGATCATCGTCAGCGGGTCGGTGCTGGGCGTGATGACGGCGGAGAAGACGGTGATGCCCATGACCATGCCGCGCCACCAGCCGAGCATGCGCTTGCCGGTGACGACCCCGCCGAAGTTCAGCAGCACCAGGAGCAGCGGCAGCTCGAAGGAGAGGCCGAAGACCAGGACCATGCGCGTCACGAGGTCGAGCAGCTTGTCCAGCGGCAGCAGGTTGTCGACACCGACCGGAGTGAACTCGATGAGGACTTTCGCGGTGGTCGGCAGCACCCGGTAGGCGAAGTAGCCGCCGATGACGAACAGCGGGAAACCGGCGCCGACGAAGCTCAGCGCGTACTTCTTCTCGCTGCGGTGCAGGCCGGGCGCGAGGAAGGCCCAGAGCTGGTACAGCCAGACCGGGGACGCGAAGATCACACCGGCCATCAGCGAGACCTTCAGCGCCAGCGTGAAGGGACCGAGCAGGTCCATCATCACGATGCGGGCACAGGTCGTGCCCTCGTCCGCCTTCGCGAGCTTGGTGAAGCTCAGATCACAACCGACCGCCTCCAGCACCGGCTTGGTGATGAAGTCGATGATGCTCTCGTAGAAGAAGGCGGCCACGACCGCGGCCACCGTGACGGCCAGCAGGGCCCTCACCAGCCGGTTGCGCAGCTCACGCAGATGCTCCACAAGGGGCATCCGCCCCTCGGGGTCCCTCTCCTGTTTGCGGGCGGACTTGAGCAACCCACGTCCTCATCTCGTGCAGCGGACCGCGGGCCCGCCCAGATCGGCTCCGGTCAGCGCTTGGTCGTACGGTCGGACGGCTCGTTCACCGGACGCGAACTGGTCACGTCGCCCGGAGCGGCCTGGATCGTACGGTGCGGGTTCTGCGCCTGGTCGGCGGGCGGGTCCGCGGGCGCTGAGGACGACTGGCCGCCCTCCGACTTCATCGCCTTGGCCTCGCTCTTGAGGATGCGGGCGGACTTGCCCAGGGAGCGAGCCATGTCGGGAAGCTTCTTCGCACCGAAGAGCAGGATGATGACCACGAGGATGAGAATGATCTCGGTCGGTCCGAGCCTTCCGAACATAAGCGTTTACCTTCTCACCGAGGCGATTTGGGGTGGGCCTGCCCGACCGGCCGGATTTGTGTCCGACTGCCCGCGCTGGCAGCGATCGTAACCCGCAGGGGTAAACGATCGGCAATGCCCGTGCATACGGTCGATTGCGGCCCCTCGCCTCGCTCTTCGGACCGCTCCTCCGCAGCGTACCGTCCAGGTCCGCTCGGCTGGAGACCGCATCAGGTCTCGTCAGGACTCGTGTGCGACCCGGGCGGCGGCCGAATCCCGGGCCGTGGACGCCAGCGGGACCGCCGACCGCTCGAGATCCTCTGCCGCGCGGGTGATGCGCTCGGAACTCTCCGCCACCTGCCGGGCGAGTCTCCGCACTTCGACGAAGACCCGGATCGCGAGGACTCCGAGCACGGCGATTCCGCAGAAGCCAAGGGCGATGGCGAGCATGGGCCAGAGCATGGGGGGAGCCTAGTGGCCGCGCGGCCCGGTCACGTACGCGCACGGGCGGGCACGTACGCGCACGGCGGGCCGGCCTCCCGGTCACGCCCCGGGGTGTGTTGTGGCGCGTGCGTCGGTCGTGAGGCGTGGGGCCCCTCCGCGCCGGGAGCGGTCAGGGGTGGTGCAGACGCAGCGTACGCACGCCGCCGCCCGTGAGCAGCTCCACGATCCGCTCGCCCGCCGGCTTCCGCACCGAGGCCCCGCAGTCCGGGCACGTGAAGGAGTAGAACGTCGTACGGCTGCTGGCGCCGATGACCAGCCGGAGCGCGTCGGAGGCCAGCTCGAAGCTGCCGCGGCAGTCCGGGCAGGCGGCCTTGAAGATCACTGCGGTGGGCGGCATGGCGTCGCGTTGAGTCCCTTCACTCGCCGTACGCCGCGAGGGCGTCGCAGGCAACCTGCCGTGCACTCTCCGCAAGATCTCGCGGTGAGGCGATGTGCCCGTCCTGGCCGAGCCGCAGCGCCAGGCGGCGCAGGGAGGTCGGGTCAGGGGTGCGCAGGGTGACCCGCAGTCCGCCGTCGGGCAGTTCCTCGGCGCTGTCGTGCGGGTAGTACTCGGCGACCCAGCGGCCCGCGGGGCCGGTCTCGACGACGACCTCGGGGTCCTCGTCGGAGGGCTGCACCAGCCCCTCGGAGAGATCGCGCAGCTCGACGGGCGGAGGATCGGCGGGCGCGTCCAGCAGCCTGATCTCGGCGACGCGGTCGAGACGGAAGGTCCGGCGCGCCTCGGACAGGCGGCACCAGGCCTCCATATAGGTGTGGCCCACGGCGAAGAGCCGGATCGGGTCCACCTCCCGCTCGGTCAGCTCGTCGCGGGCCGGCGAGTAGTAGCGCAGCCACAGCCTCCGTCGCTCGGAGATGGCCCGGTCGACGTCCGCGAAGACCCCGCCCTCGGATTCGAAGGTGACCGAGAGCCGGGAGCTGGCGCCCGCGGCCTCGCCGGCCGCCGCCTCCAGCTTGGCGGTGGCCCGCAGCAGCGCCTGCCGGTCGCCCTCGCGGAGTCCGGGCAGGGTCGCGACGGCTCGGGCGGCCACGAGCAGGGCGGTCGCCTCGTCGGCGGCGAGCCGGAGCGGCGCGGCCACGTCGTCGGGGTTGTGCCACCAGATGCGGTCGCCGTCGGTGTCGATGTCGAGCAGATCGCCGCCGCGGAAGCTCGTACCGCACATGGGCAGGACGTCGAGATCGGAGATCAGCTCGTCCTCGGTGATGCCGAAGGCGCGGGCGACGTCGCTCACGCGCGCGCCGGGGCGCTCGCGCAGGTACGTCACCAGGGACAGCATCCGGCGGGTCTGGTCGATCGCGTTCGTCGCCATGAGTGGCCCGATCCTCTCAGCCCTTGGCCACGGCGCGCAGCCGCTCCACGACATCGGCCCGCAGTTCCGCCGGTTCGAGCACGACCACATCGGCGCCGAACTCCACGAGCCAGGCGTCGAGTCCGTGCCCGTACGGGATCTCCAGCTCGTCCCAGCCGTGTCCGGCGGACCGGGTGCCCAGCGCCCGCGCGCGCAGCGGATAGCCGGATCCGGCGCGCAGCCGGATGCGGGCGGTGCGGGTCGCGGTCTCGCCCGCCCAGGACTCGACGGTCTCGCGGACAGTGACGTGGTCGGGCACCGGGGCGGTGAAGGCGGCGGCCCGGGAGCGTACGCGTCCGGTGATCCGGGAGAGCCGGAAGACGCGCTCGGCCTGCCGGTCGCGGTCCCAGCCCGCGAGATACCAGTGCCCGCGCCAGCACTCCAGCGTCCAGGGCTCCACGTGCCGGGCCTCGGGGCGGGCGGCGCTGGCCTTGCGGTAGTCGAAGGTGACGGGGCGGCGGTCGCGGCAGGCGACCATGAGCGGTTCGAAGGCGCTCTCGTGCACGGGGATGCGGGGCTCGAGGGCGCTGTGGGTCTCGTACGGGTCGTCGGCCAGCGGCATTCCGGCGGCGCGCAGCTTCTGCAGGGCTCCGCTGGCCGCTCCCGCGAGCCTGGCCTGCTGCCAGACCTTGGCGGCGAGGCCGAGCGCGGCGGCCTCCTCGGCGTCGAGGGCGACGGGCGGGAGGCGGTTGCTGTCGCGGCGGGCGAGATAGCCGGTGTCGCCGTCGACGCCTTCGACGGTCTCGATGACGAGGCCCAGCTCCCGCAGGTCGTCCTTGTCGCGCTCGAACATGCGGTTGAAGGCGTCGTCGCTCGCGGCCGCGCCGCCGTTCCCCGGTCCGAAGGCCTCGACGTAGGCCTCGATCGAGGCGCGCAGCTCACGCTTGCTGAGCGGGCGTCTGGTCCCGAGCAGGCACAGGGCCAGATTCATCAGCCGCTCGGCCTTGGCAATGGCCATCGACGCCCTTTCTCGTTGTGGTCCCGCACCGATGACCGTACCGGTCGCGGGACGGGCGGCAAAAGCGGAATGCCCACGCCACAGGGGGCATGGGCACTCGCGCAGTTGACGCGTGTCGCGTCGGTCCGGGGTGGCACGGCGGCCGCCCCGGGTGGGCTCAGACCGAGACGAGGTCGCAGACGAAGATCAGCGTCTCGCCCGGCTTGATACGGCCGCCGGCACCGCGGTCGCCGTAGGCCAGGTGCGGCGGGATGACGAGCTGGCGGCGACCGCCGACCTTCATACCCTGCACGCCCGTGTCCCAGCCGGGGATGACCTGGCCGACACCGAGCTGGAAGCGGAGCGGGGTGCCACGGTTCCAGCTCGCGTCGAACTCTTCACCGGAGCTGAAGGCAACGCCGACGTAGTGGACGGAGACGTTGTCGCCGGCCTTGGCCACCGGCCCCTCGCCCTCCCAGAGGTCCTTGATCTCGAGTTCGGCGGGGGGCTCTCCGCCCGGGAAGTCGATCTCGGGCTTCTCGATGCTCACTGCGATGCTCCTAGACACGGATCTGGTCGGAAACGGTGCCAGTCTTGCAGACGTCGATCACTCGGTTCACACGGTGCCGACGATGTCGACCGCGAAGACCAGGGTGTTCTTGGCGAGCGGGCTCTGCGGCGTGGCGCCGTACGCGAGCTTCGGCGGGATGACCATGAGCACGCGGTCACCGACGTTCTTGCCGACCAGCGCCTTGTCCCAGCCCTGGACGACCGAGCCGGTGCCGATCTGGAACGCGGTGGCGCCGCCGTGGTCCCAGGAGGCGTCGAACTTCTTGCCGTCCTCCCACTTTACGCCGGTGTACTGCACGATCAGGCCGTCACCGGCCTTCACCTTCGGGCCCTTGCCCTTGATCAGCACCTGCTGCTGCAGGTCCTTGGGCTTGGCGACCTTCGGGATCGTGATCGTGGCAGCCTTCTGCGACTGTGCCTTCACCGTGGGCAGCCCCGCCTTCGGCGCGGCCTGCTCGCCCTTGGCCTCGGCCTTCTTGTCCGGCTTCTTCGCGGCGGCGATGTCGACGGCCCAGACCAGCCCGTCGGTCGGCTTGATGCCCGACTGCGGGTTGAGCTGCTTGCCGATCAGGGCCTTCGCGGTGCCCTCGACGACGACGCGGCTGCCGACCTTCTTGCCGACGAGCGCGTCGAGCACCGGGCCGGGAAGCGACTGGCTCTGCTGGCCGAGCTCCTGGACGACCTGCGTGCGCGGGGCCTTCGGGTCCGCGCCGGGCTGCTTGACCCAGGTGCTGCCGAGGGTCTTGCCGCCCTTCATGGTCTCGCCGGCGAAGTCCAGACGGACCAGGTCGCCCTTCTTCACCTCGGCGCCGGATCCCTCGGAGACCGTCTTGCTCACGAGCTTGTCGGAGGCCTTGGCGTCCTTGGGCACGGAGATCTTGGGCTTCTCCCCGGCCTTGCCCTCCACCGAGACGACTCCGGCGTCCGACGAACCGTCGTCGGACCCGCACGCGGCGGCGGTGAACAGAAGGGAGGGTACGGCCAGCGCCGCGACGAGGCGGCGGATGTTCCTGGTGTGCTTCATCAGTCCAACTCGGCTAGGGGGGTCAGCGGGCATTCCCGCCACTGTACGACCTGTGGCCGGGAGTGCACGGGCGTCTGACACGGCTGTGCGCCGGAACCCCGCGGACTCCGGCGCACAGACGCTGGTGTGTGCTGCGTCACAGCCAATCACACCTGATGGATCACATTCCGGCGATCAGCTTCTCCACTCGGTCGTCGACGGAGCGGAACGGGTCCTTGCACAGCACGGTGCGCTGCGCCTGATCATTGAGCTTCAGATGGACCCAGTCGACCGTGAAGTCGCGGCGCTGCTCCTGGGCGCGGCGGATGAAGTCCCCGCGCAGCCGCGCACGCGTGGTCTGCGGCGGCACCGACTTGCCCTCGAAGATCTTCAAGTCGTTGCAGACCCTTGCCGCTTGGCCCTTCCGCTCCAGGAGGTAGTACAGGCCGCGGCGGCGGTGGATGTCGTGGTACGCGAGGTCTATCTGCGCCACTCGCGGGTGGGACATCGTGATGTTGTTCTTGGCCCGGTACCGCTCGAGCAGCTTGTACTTCATGACCCAGTCGATCTCGGTGTCGATCCGGTCCAGGTCCTGGGTGCGGATGGCCTCCAGCGTGCGGCCCCAGAGCTCCAGGACCCGCTCGACCATGCCGCTGACGATGCCGCGCCGCTCGCAGAAGTCGACGGCCTTCTCGTAGTACTCCTGCTGCACCTCGAGCGCCGAGGCCTCGCGGCCGCTGGCCAGGCGCACCTTGCGCTGGCCCGTGATGTCGTGGCTGACCTCGCGGATGGCCCGGATCGGGTTCTCCAGGGTGAGGTCGCGCATCACGGTGCCCGCCTCGATCATGCGCAGGACGAGGTCGGTGGCGCCGACCTTGAGCAGCATGGTCGTCTCGGACATGTTGGAGTCGCCCACGATGACGTGGAGCCTGCGGTAGCGCTCGGCGTCGGCGTGCGGCTCGTCGCGGGTGTTGATGATGGGACGGGAACGGGTCGTGGCGGAGCTGACGCCCTCCCAGATGTGCTCCGCCCGCTGGCTGACGCAGTAGACGGCGCCGCGCGGCGTCTGCAGCACCTTGCCCGCGCCGCACAGGAGCTGGCGGGTGACCAGGAACGGAATGAGAATGTCCGCGAGCCGGGAGAACTCGCCGTGCCGGGCCACGAGGTAGTTCTCGTGGCAGCCGTAGGAGTTGCCCGCCGAGTCGGTGTTGTTCTTGAAGAGATAGACGTCGCCCGCGATCCCCTCCTCGTGCAGGCGGCGTTCGGCGTCGACGAGCAGACCTTCGAGGATGCGCTCGCCCGCCTTGTCGTGGGTGACCAGTTCGACCACGTTGTCGCACTCGGGGGTTGCGTATTCCGGGTGCGAGCCCACGTCGAGGTAGAGGCGGGCGCCGTTGCGCAGGAAGACGTTGCTGCTGCGGCCCCAGGAGACGACTCGGCGGAAGAGGTAGCGCGCCACTTCGTCAGGTGACAGTCGGCGCTGTCCCCTGAACGTGCACGTGACGCCGTACTCGTTCTCCAGCCCGAAGATGCGGCGGTCCATGACTGAACATTACGCCTGATGGCCTGCTCCCAAACCGGGTTCCCGAGCAGCGTTTCGATCATTTTCCGCCGCCGCCCCGGCACCGGTCGCGGGTGCGGGAACCGCCAGGACCCGGCGGGTGGCGACAAGCACCAGCATCGCGGCGAGCCCGCCGGCACCCGCGACGCCGAAGCCCGCGCCCGTACCGACGAGCTCGACGGCGGGCCCGGCAACGGCCGTTCCGAGGGAGGCGCCCACGGTGAACGTCGTGACCAGCCAGGAGAACGCCTCCGTGACCGTGCCGCTCGGCGCGTGCCGGTCGACGACGACGAACGCGCAGGCGAGGGAGGGTGCAAGGAACAGTCCGGAGAGCACGCTCAGCGCGGTCATCGGGATGGTGCCCGGGGTCAGCGTGAGCGGCAGATAGCCGAGCGCGAGCAGGCCGACGAGGATGCGCAGTCGCCGCTCGGGGGCGCCGGGCCACTGCCGTGCGCCGTACGCCACCCCGCCGATCAGCGCGCCGAGGCCGAGGCCGGCGAGGAGCACGCCGTAGACGGTGTCCCCGCCGTGATCGTCGGCATACGCGAGGGCGGCGACGGTGATCGAGCCGAGCGCCATGCCGACGAAGAGGAACGCGCCGAGGAGTGCGAGCAGACCGGGTGAGCGGAGCGCGCCGAGCCAGTGGGCCTCTCGGGGCGCCGAGCGCCAGGCCCGTGAGGGCGGCGAGACGACCACGGAGAGCGCGCCGAGCACGCCCACGGCATTGATCACCAGCAGGGCGGCGGCCTCGGACCAGGCGGCGACGAGCAGCGTCACCAGCAGCGGCCCGACGGTGAACATCACTTCCTGCGCCACGGCGTCGAGCGCGTACGCGGTGTGGATGCGGTCATCCCGCTTCAGCACGCTCGGCCACAGGGCCCGCAGGCCGCCTTCGAGTGGCGGGGTGAAAAGGCCGGCGACGAGCACACCAGCGTACGCCACCGGGAGCGGGTCGAGGCCCACGACCGCGAAGAGCGCCATACCGAGTGCGGAGAGCACGGCGGCGGGGAGCATGACCCGGGGCTGTCCGCGGAGATCGACGGCCCGCCCGAGCAGCGGCTGGCCGGCGGCGGTGGCGAGGCCGTACACGGCGGCCAGCACTCCGGCGAGGCTGTAACTGCCGCCCTCCGCGCGGGTGAAGAGCACGATGGCGATGTGGCCGGTGGCGTTCGGCAGCCGCCCGACCAGGGTTCCGGCGAGCAGTCTCGCCGCATGCCGCGCCCGAAGCAGCTCCGCGTAGCCGGAAGCCATGCGCCCGCCCCTTCCTCCGGCTGCCACCGTACGGCGCCGGGTTTTACGTATAACGTCGACCCGTTATACGTACCATGGCGCTGTCCCCGGGTCCACCGGAAAACCGAGACGATCCGGCGGAGACGGCGGAGACGGCGGATCACGAGATGCGGCGGAGGCGCGACGTGAAGCAGGACGAACCGTCACCCGGACGGGCGACGCGGCTCTCGCCCGGTGCTGCCCGCGACCAGAGCCCCCACGGCGGCGCGGCATCTGGACGCGGCGAGGAGGCGGTCGCGGGCGCCCGCGCGACGAGCCGGGACGTGGCCCGCGCCGCCGGCGTCTCGCAGGCCACGGTGTCCCTGGTGCTCGGGGAGAAATGGCGCGGCCGGGTCTCGGAGCGGACGGCCGATGCCGTGCGCGCGGCCGCCGGCCGGCTCGGCTACCGCCCCAACCTCGCCGCCCGCAGTCTGCGGCTCGGCAGGACCAGGACGGCGCTGCTGGTCGTCCCGGCCCTGACGAACGAGTTCTTCGCCCGCGTCTACACCGGCGCCGCCCGCGTGGCCGCCGACCACGGCTTCGGCGTGGTGCTCTACCCCTCCCCCGAAGGCGTCGGCCCGGCACGGGACCCCTTCGACTCCGCCAGCGCCGCGCTGGACGGCGTGATCGCCTCCTCGATGGCCGCCGACGCGCTCGCCGCCATGCGCGGCGGGGGGGGGCTGCCCCTGGTGATGCTGGACAGCGACCCGGCCGACACCGCGGCCGCGGCCACCGTCAACCTCGACATCGCGAGCGGCATGCGGCTCATGACGGAGCACCTGCTGGGCCTCGGCCACCGCCGCTTCGTCCACATCGCCTCGGCCGTGGACTCCTGGACCTTCCGGGTACGGCATGCCGCGCTGGACGAGGCATTGCGGGCCGCCCCGGACGCGGTCGTGCGCCGCGAACCCGCCGAACTGGACGTGGACGCGGGCCGGCTGGCGGCCGAGCGCGCCCTCACCCGGCCCGGCCCGCGGCCCACGGCCCTGGTGTGCGACGACGACATCCTGGCGGCCGGGGCCTGCAAGGCGGTACGGCGGCTGGGTCTGCGCGTGCCGGAGGACGTCTCCGTCACGGGCTTCGACGACCTCGCGCTGGCGACGGCGGTGGAACCGGAACTCACCACGGTGCGGCTGCCCGCCGAGGAAGTGGGCGAGCGGGGCATGGCCGCGCTGCTGGCGGTGCTGGAGGGGCGCGAGGCCGGGAGTGCCGCCGTACCGGTGGAGTTGATGCGCCGCCGCTCGGCGGCGCCGCCCCCGTCCTGAGTCAGGCCCGCACCGCACCGAGCGACGGGACCGCGCCACGCCGAGCGCTCACCGGCGGCCTCGCCGTACGGGGCCCTGGACGTCGCGGAACGCCCCGTGCCCCGGCCGGCTGCTGCCGGCCGGGGCACGGGACCACGGACCAAGGGGGTGCGGGCGGGGCTACTGCTCCGTGTCCGTACCCGTGTCGCCGTCGAGCTCGACGTCCTCGACGGCATCCGTCGGCGTGGACTCCTCGCTGCCGCTGCGCTCCGAGTCCTCCAGGAGCCGCGCGAGCCGGCTCCCCACGACGCGGCGGAACTTCCGCTTCTGCGGCCGCGTACGGTCCAGGACCGCGACCTCGAGCTGATCCGCCGTCAACTGCCGCTCCCCGCCGTTGCTGTCGCGGGAGAGGGCCTGGACGGCGAGCTTGATCGCCTCGGAGAGCGTCATGCCCTCGCGATGACGCTGCCCGAGGAAGCTGCTGATCTGTTCCGCGTTGCCGCCGACCGCGACGGAGCCGTGCTCGTCGACGATCGACCCGTCGTGCGGAAGGCGGTAGATCTGGTCGCCCTCGGGGGACTCGCCCACCTCGGCCACGACCAGCTCGACCTCGTACGGCTTCTCGCCGGCGCTGGAGAAGATGGTGCCCAGCGTCTGCGCGTAGACGTTCGCCAGACCGCGGGCGGTGACGTCCTCGCGGTCATAGGTGTAGCCCCGCAGGTCGGCGTAGCGGACACCGCCGATGCGCAGGTTCTCGTACTCGTTGTACTTGCCGGCCGCCGCGAAGGCGATGCGGTCGTAGATCTCGCTGAACTTGTGCAGCGCGCGGGACGGGTTCTCACCGACGAACACGATGCCGTCGGTGAACTGCAGTACGACGAGGCTCCGTCCGCGCGCGATGCCCTTGCGGGCGTACTCGGCGCGGTCGGCCATGGCCTGCTGGGGTGAGACATAGAACGGCGTCGACACCGGCTATCCGTCCCTTTCTGTCAGTGACAAGGTCATTCCGCGGTCCGCCGTCGCCTCAGAGCAGCGCGGCCCGAGGGCCGTCCGGCTCCTCGAGGCGGCGCTCGTGGATGGCGCGGGCGATCTCGGAGGCCTCGGCCTCCGTGAGCCTGCGGTAGCCCTCGTCGGTGATGACCGTGACGAGCGGGTAGATACGGCGGGCCATGTCGGGACCGCCGGTCGCCGAGTCGTCGTCGGCCGCGTCGTACAGCGCCTGGACGACCAGGGTGGTGGCCTGCTCCTCCGTCAGGTCCTCGCGGTAGAGCTTCTTCAACGATCCGCGGGCGAAGACCGAGCCGGAGCCGGTCGCGGCGAATCCGTGCTCCTCGCTGCGCCCGCCGGTCACGTCGTACGAGAAGATCCGGCCCTTCTCGCGGTCGACGTCCCAGCCGGCGAAGAGCGGCACGATGGCGAGGCCCTGCAGTGCCATGCCCAGGTTGCCCCGGATCATGGTCGACAGCCGGTTCGCCTTGCCCTCCAGCGAGAGCTGGGCGCCCTCGACCTTCTCGAAGTGCTCGAGTTCCAGCTGGAAGAGCTTCACCATCTCGACCGCGAGTCCGGCCGTTCCGGCGATGCCCACCGCCGAGTACTCGTCGGCGGGGAAGACCTTCTCGATGTCGCGCTGCGCGATGATGTTGCCCATCGTGGCCCGCCGGTCACCGGCCAGGACCACGCCGCCCGGGAACGTCGTGGCGACGATCGTCGTGCCGTGCGGCGCCTCGATCGCGCCCTGAACCGGCGGCAGGGGCCGGTTCCCCGGGAGGATTTCCGGGGCGTGGTCGGCAAGGAAGTCCATGAACGAAGAAGAGCCGGGCGTCAGGAAGGCATTCGGCAGACGCCCTGTACTACGAGTGTTGGCTTCCACGCGGTTCCTTCCACGAGATCTTGGAATCCTGAACGGGACCTTACCCAGGGCCGTGAATGTCATCCGTCCCGCGCCCCCTCCGAGAGGACGCGGGACGGATGCCAACGGTCCTACTGACCGCCCTTCTGTACGAAAGACCGAACGAAGTCCTCTGCGTTCTCCTCGAGGACGTCGTCGATCTCGTCGAGGACGGAGTCCACGTCGTCCGACAGCTTCTCCTGCCGCTCCTTGAGGTCCTCGGAGGCCTGTGCGTCCTGTGCGGTCTCCTCGACCTCCTCCGTGGAGCGCGTCGCCTTCTGCTGGCCTCCGCCGGTGTCCTTGGTCGCCATATCCCTCACCCCGCTCGGTTCGCCGACACAGATCGTTCGGTCAAGATCAGACCCTACAACCGGGGTCCGACACCCGCCCTGTAGTTGCTACAACGTCCGGGAGTCACCCCGATGATTCCCGCATCGGTGCCGTTTCAGCCGCGGATCAGCCACCGGACAGCACGCGTACCAGCTCTTCTGCGGTGCGGCAGCGGTCGAGGAGCTCCTTGACGTGGTTGCGGGTGCCGCGCAGCGGTTCCAGCGTGGGAACCCGCTGCAGGGAGTCGCGGCCCGGCAGGTCGAAGATGACCGAGTCCCAGGAGGCGGCCGCGACATCGTCCGCGTACTGCTCCAGGCACCGGCCGCGGAAGTAGGCGCGGGTGTCCTCCGGCGGGTTCGTACGGGCCTTCTCGACCGTGTCCTCGTCCAGGAGCCGCTTCATCCTGCCGCGGGCCACCAGACGGTTGTACAGGCCCTTGTCGGCGCGCACGTCCGCGTACTGCAGGTCGACCAGGTGCAGCCGGGCCGCGTCCCAGTCCAGG
Organism: Streptomyces sp. NPDC047108; assembly: GCF_040643575.1. Classification (NCBI taxonomy): domain Bacteria; kingdom Bacillati; phylum Actinomycetota; class Actinomycetes; order Kitasatosporales; family Streptomycetaceae; genus Streptomyces; species Streptomyces sp. NPDC047108. The sequence continues at coordinate 175,424 of NZ_JBEYUP010000004.1, read as the reverse complement.
CCGTCACGCCGCCGGTAGCCCTCGAGCAGCTCCCGCTTGGCGACCCAGTCCAGCTCCTTCGCCAGGCTCATGGGATCCCGCTCCAGGCGGTTGAGCACGTCCTCCCACCGGGTGAGCACGTCCACGGTCTGCTCGTCGGCGTCGGCCCCGTACCGGTCCTCGATGTACTTGCGGGCCAGCTCGTAGTACTCCATCTGGAGTTGTACCGCGGTGAGTGTCCGGCCGCTGCGGAGCGTGATCAGGGAGCCGAGCGACGGGTCGTGCGAGACCTGGTGCAGCGTGCGGACGGGCTGGTCGACGGCCAGGTCGACGGCGATGAAGCCGTCCTCGATCATGGAGAGGACCAGGGATGTGGTCCCGAGCTTGAGGTACGTCGAGATCTCGGAGAGGTTGGCGTCCCCGATGATCACGTGCAGCCTGCGGTACTTCTCGGCGTCCGCGTGCGGCTCGTCCCGGGTGTTGATGATGGGCCGCTTGAGCGTCGTCTCCAGGCCCACCTCCACCTCGAAGTAGTCGGCGCGCTGACTGAGCTGGAAGCCGTGGTCGTGGCCGTCCTGGCCGATACCGACCCGGCCGGCGCCCGTGACGACCTGGCGGGAGACGAAGAACGGGGTCAGGTGCCGCACGATGTCGGAGAACGGCGTCTCCCGCTTCATCAGGTAGTTCTCGTGCGTGCCGTAGGAGGCGCCCTTGTTGTCGGTGTTGTTCTTGTAGAGGTGGATCGGCTGGGCACCGGGGAGCTGGCCGGCCCGGTCGGCGGCCTCGGCCATGATGCGCTCGCCCGCCTTGTCCCAGAGCACGGCGTCGCGCGGATTGGTCACCTCGGGGGCGCTGTACTCCGGATGGGCGTGGTCGACGTACAGCCGGGCGCCATTCGTGAGAATCACATTCGCCAGACCGATGTCCTCGTCGGTGAGCTGGCTGGCGTCCGCGGACTCGCGGGCGAGGTCGAAGCCGCGGGCGTCCCGCAGCGGATTCTCCTCCTCGAAATCCCAGCGGGCGCGGCGCGCCCGGTGCATCGCCGCCGCATAAGCGTTGACGACCTGGGACGAGGTGAGCATGGCATTGGCGTTCGGGTGACCGGGGACGGAGATCCCGTACTCCGTCTCGATACCCATTACTCGCCGTACGGTCATGCGGCCCTCCTTGCCCGGCGCCGCCCCCCGGATGGGGTGAGCGCTCAAGTACCGCTCTTCTCGATGCGTGTGCGGTGCGCCCGACCCCGCATGCGCCGAGACTCGGCGGTACCGAAGAGCCTAGAACGGCAATGCGGTGGCTGGGAGATCATTCTCACCGAAAACGCACCCGGCTGCGGACGCCCCCAGCCTGGGACGTCCACAGCCGGACTGCCATTTACAGGTACTGGCCGGTGTTCGCCACCGTGTCGATGGACCGACCGGTGTCCGCGCCCTGCTTTCCGGTGACAAGGGTGCGGATGAAGACGATCCGCTCGCCCTTCTTTCCGGAGATCCGGGCCCAGTCGTCCGGGTTGGTGGTGTTCGGCAGGTCCTCGTTCTCCTTGAACTCGTCCACGCAAGCGGCGAGCAGATGGGAGACCCGCAGACCCTTTTGGTTGTGGTCCAGGAATGCCTTGATGGCCATCTTCTTCGCGCGGTCCACAATGTTCTGGATCATGGCGCCGGAATTGAAGTCCTTGAAATACAGGACTTCCTTGTCGCCATTCGCGTACGTGACCTCCAGGAAGCGGTTCTCCTCGGATTCCGCGTACATCTGCTCGACGACCGACTGGATCATGCCGTCGACCGCGGCTTCCTTGGAGCCGTTGTGCTCCGACAGGTCGTCGGCATGCAGCGGCAGCTTCGGGACCAGGTACTTCGCGAAGATGTCCTTGGCCGCCTCGGCGTCCGGACGCTCGATCTTGATCTTCACGTCGAGACGGCCGGGGCGCAGGATCGCCGGGTCGATCATGTCCTCGCGGTTCGAGGCACCGATGACGATCACGTTCTCCAGGCCTTCGACACCGTCGATCTCGGCGAGGAGCTGGGGAACGATGGTGTTCTCCACGTCCGAGCTGACGCCGGAGCCACGGGTGCGGAAGAGCGACTCCATCTCGTCGAAGAAGACGATCACGGGGGTGCCCTCGCTCGCCTTCTCACGAGCACGCTGGAAGACCAGGCGGATGTGGCGCTCGGTCTCGCCCACGTACTTGTTGAGGAGCTCGGGGCCCTTGATGTTCAGGAAGTAGCTCTTGCCGGCGGGCTGCCCGGTCACCTCGGCGACCTTCTTGGCAAGGGAGTTGGCGACGGCCTTCGCGATCAGCGTCTTGCCGCAGCCGGGCGGACCGTAGAGCAGCACGCCCTTGGGCGGGCGCAGTTCGTGCTCCTTGAAGAGGTCCGGGTAGAGGTACGGCAGCTCGACCGCGTCCCGGATCAGTTCGATCTGGTTCCCCAGGCCGCCGATCCGGTCGTAGTCGATGTCGGGGACCTCTTCGAGGACGAGCTCCTCGACCTCGCTCTTGGGCACGACCTCGTAGACGTAGCCGGAGCGGGGCTCGAGCAGCAGGGCGTCACCGGGCCGGATGGTGGCGTCCAGCAGCGGCTCGGCGAGCCGCACCACCTTCTCCTCGTCGGTGTGCCCCAGCACCAGGGCGCGCTCGCCGTCCTCGAGGATCTCCTTGAGGGTGACGATGTCCCCGGAGCGCTCGAACTCCATGGCCTCGACCACGTTGAGCGCCTCGTTGAGCATGACTTCCTGGCCGCGCTGGAGCTCGTCGAGCTCCACGCTCGGGCTGACGTTCACGCGGAGCTTCCGGCCTCCCGTGAAGATGTCGGCCGTTCCGTCCTCGTTCGCCTGCAGGAATACCCCGAAGCCGGCCGGGGGCTGGGCGAGCCGGTCGACCTCCTCCTTGAGGGCCACGATCTGGTCGCGTGCCTCACGCAGCGTGTTGGCAAGACGCTCGTTCTGCGCTGAGACACCGGCGAGATTGGTCTGCAGCTCGACGATCCGCTCCTCGAGAATCCTCGTGTGCCGCGGAGAGTCGGCGAGCTTGCGCCGCAGGACGGCGATCTCCTGCTCAAGATAGGCAACCTGTCCCGCCGGGTCCTCTGGACCACGTCCGGGCCGGATGCCGCGGTTGATGTCGTCGTCGTGGGCTGCCACGGTCCTCACCTCCTCCAAGGGGAGCTGGACGCTTCCTGACCCTACCTGTGCAGGTGAGGGTTGAAACCCCTAGATCAGAAAGACGGTCGGGGTGTGTCTGATCTTCACCCTTGCGTACGTCCCCACGCCAGGGGGCTTACCCACCCAACAACATCCGAAAGCGAGCGGTTGTATCGTCGAGTCGGTCAACACCCGTCAGGGTTGGCTTCAATTGGTCCGCTTAAGTAGGGAACGGCAGGGGAGATGTCCGCACAGAACGAGGCGCTGGAAGTGTGGATCGACCAGGACCTGTGCACCGGTGACGGGATCTGCGCTCAGTACGCGCCCGAGGTCTTCGAGCTCGACATCGACGGCCTGGCCTACGTGAAGGGACCGGCTCCGGAGGGTGAAGAGGCCGAACTCCTCGCGGATCCCGGGGCCACAACGCCCGTCCCTCTGCCGCTGCTCCAGGACGTCGTCGACTCCGCGAAGGAGTGTCCCGGCGACTGTATTCATGTACGTCGGATTTCGGACAAGATTGAAGTCTACGGCCCCGACGCCGAATGACGAAGCGACCCTGAGTCGCCGGTCACACACTCCCCGCGACGGGGAGGGCGCTGAGCCTGAACTTCCCCTCCCGCCACCGCCATTCGACCTTGCGCTGCTGATCCGGGCAGCACCTGGGGACGTCCTCGGACGAGTAGCCGAGGAGGGTCGCCGAGACCGTACGGCCGCGGACGGCGAAGTCCGAGACGTTCATGCCTTCCTTCGGGTCGAGGAAGGTCTCCACGATCCGCGGGGTGCCCTGGCCCGAGGCCGCGTGGGCCAGTACGTAGATGCCGTTGGGCGGGGTGCCGAAGCCTGCCGTGCAGCGCACGACGGCGACCGTCTCCTCGCGGCCGTCGCCGTCGAGGTCCCCCGAGCCCTTGCGGACGACCTCCACCCTCTCCGGCCCGCAGTCGACGGGATAGTCCGCCTTCTCCGCGTCGGGCCCGCCACGGGGCTGCGGGTCGGCCGCCCGGGCCGGGGCCGAGGCGCCCGCCGGGGGCTTCGCGACGGCATCGGCCGGCTGCAGCAGCGCCGAGCCGCCCACGACAGCGGCGAGCGCCGCGGCGGTGGCGATCCAGTGCACCGGGCGGGTGCGGGTGTGCGGGAGGTCCGGGCCGGCCGAGGGCTGCACGCGGGGTGTCTCCTGTGAAAGCTGAGGCGACGGGGGTGGCCAGCATCGTGCCACATGTCACACCCGTCCGGAACGACCGGGGCCCACGCGTACCGCGCGTCTCCGTACAGCGCCGCCGCCGGCCTCCCGCGAGGGAAGTCGGCGGCGGCGCTTGGGTGTTGTGTGCCTGACGGATGGGCGGCTCAGCGACGCGTCCGGTTCCGGCGGCGGTGCCCGGCCGGACGGCTCATTCGGACCGTGAGGCGCTGCCGCTGCCCGGACCCGTGTAGTCCTCGCCGTACGCGCCCTTGGCGGGTCGGCGGCGGCGCAGCGGCGGCTCGACGCCGTCCGCGAGACGGCGGGCGGTCAGCAGGAAGCCCGTGTGGCCGATCATCCGGTGGTCGGGACGCACGGCCAGGCCCTCGACGTGCCAGGTGCGGACCATGGTCTCCCAGGCCGTCGGCTCGTTGAACGTGCCGTGTTCGCGGATCTCCTCGACGGTGCGCGCGAGCTGGGTCGTGGTGGCCACGTACGCGCAGAGGATGCCGCCGGGGACGAGGGCCTTGGAGACGGCCTCCAGGCACTCCCACGGCGCGAGCATGTCGAGGATGACGCGGTCGACGTCCGTGTCCGACAGATTGTCCTGGAGGTCGCCGACGGTGAGCTGCCACGCGGGGTGCTCGTCGCCGAAGTAGCGGCGGACGTTCTGGGCGGCGATCTCGGCGAAGTCCGCCCGGCGCTCGTACGAGTGGAGCATGCCCCGGTCGCCGACGGCGCGCAGCAGGAACATGCTGAGCGATCCCGAGCCCACCCCCGCCTCGACGACGCGCGCGCCGGGGAAGATGTCGGCCATCGACAGGATCTGCCCCGCGTCCTTGGGGTAGACCACGGCAGCGCCGCGCGGCATGGACAGGACGTAGTCGGGGAGCAGGGGACGCAGCGCGAGGTAGGCGACGTTCCCCGTGGTACGGACAACACTGCCCTCGGGAGCACCGATCAGCTCGTCGTGGGGGAAGGCTCCCTTGTGGGTGTGGAAGCTCTTCCCTGCCTCGAGCGTGAAGGTGTAGTGGCGTCCCTTGGGGTCGGTGAGCTGGACCTGGTCCCCGACCTGGAAGGGCCCGCGACGGCGGGCGGCACCGGTCGGTTCGGACATGCGACCAGGGTACCGGGCGGGTCGGTGGCCCCAGCACCCACGGTGCCCGGCCGCGCACGCGACCGGCGGACGGAGGTGGGTGCGCCCGCGCTCCTCCGGGCCTACGACGAGGGCCGGGCCATCGCCGCGACGAAGGCCCGCTCGACGTCGGCCGTGGACAGCACCCCGTAGATCTCGCCGGTCTCCTCCACGACCAGGTACTCGGTCGCGGGGGTGGCCCGGAGGGTGTCCAGCAGCTCCTCGCCCGACAGCTCGGCCGAGACCCGCATGCCGGGCTTCAGGTCCTGGGCAAGGCCGCTGACGGCGACCCAGGGACGCCGGTGCTCGGGGACGCCCGCGATGGCCGCCTCCCTGACGACCGCCGTCGGCTCGCCCTGCCCGTCCACGACGACGAGGGCGCGGGCGCCCGCCTCGTTGGCCCGGCGCAGGGCCTCGGAGAGCGGGGTGTCGGACTGGACGGGGACTGCGCGGCGTGTGAGGGCGCGGGCCCGCAGATCCGGCAGGTGCTCGCGGAGCCGGGCCATGCGCAGGCTGTTGCCCGCACCGGTCCAGATGATCGCGGCGAGGATGGCGGCCAGCAGGGCGTCGGTGATGGTGTCGAGACCGCTGATCTCCTCGGGGCTGCGGCCGAGCAGCCCCGTCTGGGTGACGAGCGGCAGACCGATCAGGACGGTGACGGCGAGGGCGCGGCCGGTCCAGGCGGCGGCGATCGTTCCCGTCATGGGTTTGCCGCTGATCTTCCAGACCACGGCGCGCAGCATCCTGCCGCCGTCGAGCGGCAGACCGGGCAGCAGGTTGAACGCGGCCACGATCAGGTTGGAGATCATCAGGCCCGCGAGCAGCACACCGGGGACGGTGCCGGGCTCGACCGCTTGCATGGCGACGTAGAACACGCCCGAGAGGACGAGCGAGAGCAGCGGCCCGACGAAGGCGAGGACGAACTCCCGGCCGGGGGTCTCGGACTCCTTCTCGATCTCCGACACCCCGCCGAAGAACTGGAGCTGGATACGGCGCACCGGCAGCTTGAACCGGAGTGCGGCGACCGTGTGGGCCAGCTCGTGGACGAGCACGGAACCGTAGAAGGCGACCGCGAAGAACAGCGAGACGAGGTAGCGGAGGCCGCCGAGTTCGGGCAGGACGCGCTCGAGCTGTTCGCCGAACACCCAGGTGATCAGGGCGGCGACCAGGAACCAGCTCGGAGCGACATAGACCGGCACGCCGAAAGGACGGCCCATCAGGAGACCGCCGCCGCTCTCGCGGGGGCGCTGCGGCTTCCCGCTCTCGCCGCTCTCGTCCACGGTGTCAGGTGTCCCCTCGTGTTGAAACCGCCCGTTCCGGCCCTGGCTCCGCTGCGCGTCGGCTTCGTGCGATCCCACGATCATGCGGTGCGAGGGCTTCTGACGTCGATGGTATGCGGCTTGATGTCAGTGACGGGTCATAGGGTCGTGAGCCATGGGAACCAGCACCGATACGCCCGGCACGGAGACTCCCGGCGAGGAGCCCGCGGCCGTGGCCCCGGGCGGCGACCCCGCCGCCGTGGAGCCCGGAGTCGTCAAGCCGGGCGAGGAACCCGGCGAGGAGTCCGGGGGTGAGGGCTCCGGCGCGGCGCGGCGCGCGTCGCTGTCGCCGTCGCGCGCCTCGGACTTCATGACGTGTCCGCTGCTCTACCGCTTCCGGGTGATCGACCGGCTTCCGGAGAAGCCCAGCGAGGCGGCGACGCGCGGCACGCTGGTGCACGCCGTGCTGGAGCGGCTCTTCGACGACCCGGCGGTGGAGCGTACGGCGCAGAGGGCCCGGTCGATGGTCGCGGGCGAGTGGGAGCGGCTGCTGGAGGCCCGTCCGGAGCTGGCGGCGGAGCTGTTCGGCGCGGCGCAGCCGGCGGACGGCGGCGAGGGCACGGGCGGGAACGCGGCGGACGGCGGCAGCAGGGGCGGCGACGGGGACGCGGCGGCGGACCGGAGCGGCGGGGAACCGGCGGCGGCGGAGAGCGGCGACGCCGGCAGCGATGCGGCAGCCACGGAGGCAGGCGCCCCCGACGCGTCCACCGGCCCGGGCCCCGGAGAGCGCCTCGCACAGTGGCTGCGCGAGGCCGAGCGGCTCGTGGAGCGGTGGTTCACGCTGGAGGACCCGACGCGTCTGGAGCCCGCCGAGCGGGAGTTGTTCGTCGAGACGGAGCTCGAGTCCGGTCTGACCCTCCGCGGCATCATCGACCGGGTCGACGTGGCGCCGACCGGAGACGTACGGATCGTCGACTACAAGACGGGCAAGGCGCCGCGCCCCGAGTACGCCTCCGGCCCGCTGTTCCAGATGAAGTTCTACGCGCTGGTGCTGTGGCGGCTGCGCGGGACGGTCCCCCGCCGCCTCCAGCTCGTCTACCTCGGCAGTGGCGACGTCCTGACATATGACCCGGTCGAGGACGACCTGCGGGCCGTCGAGCGCAAGCTGCACGCGCTGTGGGAGGCGATCAAGCGGGCGACCGAGACGGGCGACTGGCGGCCGCGGCGCAGCAGGCTCTGCGACTGGTGCGACCACCAGGCCGTCTGCCCCGAGTTCGGGGGCACTCCCCCGCCCTACCCGCTCTCCGTGATTCCGGTGCAGGGCAGAATGGAGCAGGCCTAGCTCAACCGCCGACGAATACGAGGTGCCCTGTGGCGATCCGCGTTCTCCTGGTCGACGACCAGCCGCTGCTGCGCACGGGCTTCCGGATGATCCTGGAGGCCGAGCAGGATCTCGCCGTCGTCGGCGAGGCGGGCGACGGCCTGCAGGCGCTGGACCAGGTGCGGGCCCTGCAGCCCGACGTGGTGCTGATGGACATCCGGATGCCGCGGATGGACGGCGTCGAGGCCACCCGCCAGATCACCGGCCCCGGGCGGGACGGCCCCGCGAAGGTGCTGGTGCTGACCACGTTCGACCTCGACGAGTACGTGGTCGAGGCGCTGCGGGCAGGAGCCAGCGGCTTTCTGCTCAAGGACGCCCCGGCCAATGAGCTGGTGCAGGCGATCCGGGTGGTGGCCGCGGGCGAGGCGATGCTGGCGCCGAGCATCACCCGGCGGCTGCTCGACAAGTACGCCGGGCAGCTTCCGTCGGGCGACGAGCCGATGCCGGACACGCTGGGCACCCTCACCGAGCGCGAGGTCGAGGTGCTCAAACTGGTCGCGCGAGGGCTGTCGAACGCGGAGATCGCGGCGGAGCTGTTCGTGAGCGAGACGACGGTCAAGACGCACGTCGGGCACGTCCTGACGAAACTCGGCCTGCGCGACCGGGTGCAGGCCGCGGTCTACGCGTACGAGAGCGGACTGGTGCGCCCCGGCGCGCAGTGACTCGCCCGCCCCCGGCCGTCACGGCGCGGACGCGGAGGACCGTACGCCCTACGCGGGACGCCGTAGGCCGCCGCAGCGGAGCGACCTACGACGCCCCGCGCGCAACGCCGTACGCCGTCCCGCACCGATCGCCGTACGACGAACGCGCCCCCGACGGAGTCCCGTCGGGGGCGCTTTCCGCGTTGCGTGTGCGGCGGTCGCCGCGCGCCGTCAGGCGCCGATCCCCCGGCTCAGCTCCCAGAGCTGAAGCACCGACGAGGAGTTGAGCGCCCACTCGACACCGGTGATGTCGTCGCGCGCCGCCACGTACTGCTTGCCCTGCCACAGCGGCAGCACGGGCACGTCGTCGGCCACGATGTCCTGCGCCTTCTCGAAGTCCTCGGCCGCCGCGGTCCGCTGCGCCTGCTGCCGCGTCTGCGGGATCAGCTGGGTGCGGATCGTGTCGTTGCGGTACGGGCTGTTGAGGAAGTTGTCCTTGGCGAAGAACGGGTCGATGAAGTTGTCCGGGTCCGGGAAGTCCGGGAACCAGCCCATGCCGTAGGCCGCGTACTCCCGGTTGGACTGGGCCGGGCGGAACTTCTTCCACGGCACGCCTTTGACGGACACGTCGAACAGGCCGCTGCGGTTGAGCTGCGCCTGGAGCGTCTTGAACTCCTTGGCGGTGGCGGAGCCGTAGTGGTCGGTGGTGTAGGTGAGGTTGAGCTCCACCGGGGTGTCGACGCCGCCCTCGCGCAGCGTCTTACGGGCCTCGGTCACGTCCGGGTCGCCGTACTTGTTGAAGAACGAGTTGACGTGCGAGCCGACGCTGGACGGGACGATCGAGTAGAGCGGCTCGGCGGTGCGCTCGTACACGTCACGCACGAGGGCCTGGCGGTCCACCACCTGCGCGACGGCCTGGCGTACGGCCTTCTTGCCGGTGGTCGAGTCGTTGGTGTCGAAGGCCAGGTAGCGGATCTCCTGGCCCGGCATCTCCTTGAGCTCGATGTTCTCGGAGCTGCCGCGCTCCAGCCGGTCGACCTGGTCCGGCGACATGGTGCGTGTCATCAGGTCGATCGAGCCCTTCTGCAGGGCCTTCTCCATGGCGCCGGAGTCGGAGTAGAAGCGCATCTCGACCTTGTCGTTCTTCAGCTTGAGATTGCCCCGGTAGTTGGGGTTCTTGTTGAAGACCGCCGAGACGACCTCGCCCTTCTCCTCCTGGGTATCGATCGTGTACGGGCCGGAGCCGTCGATCGCGAAGCCCTCCCGCAGCTTCGTCCCGTCGTAGGAGTCCTTGTCGACGATCGCCGCGGCCGGGGTGGCCAGCTTGTGCGGGAAGGTGGCGTCCGGCGACTTGAGGTGGAAGACGACCTCGGTGTCGCTCGGGGTCTCGACCGTGTCGATGTTGGCGAGCAGGGAGACCGGGCCGTTCGGGTTCTTGATCGACAGGGTGCGCTCGACGGAGAACTTCACGTCCTCGGAGGTGAGGTCGTTGCCGTTGGCGAACTTCATGCCGCCGTGCAGGGTGCAGCGGTACGACTCGTTCTTCTGGTCGGAGAAGCCGCACTTCTCGGCCGCCTCGGGCACCGGGTCACCGCCCGAGCGGGGCAGCGCCATCAGCGTCTGGAAGGTGTTGCGCAGGATGTTCCACGCGCCCGCTTCGTAGGCGAGGGCCGGGTCGAAGGGGGCGGGGTAGTCCGAGGTGGAGACGAAGGCGTCCGTGGTGCCTATGACGATGGGCTTGCCGTCTCCGCTCGCCTCGTCCGAACCGCCGCACGCTGCGAGAACGGGAGCCAGCAGACCCAGTACGGCCGGCATCACCAAGGTCTTGCGATTCATCGTCGGCGGTCTCCTGCGGATGCGTCGATCCCCGGACCATACCGAGGTGTGGCTGCTGGTCACAGGGATGCGTCAAAGGTTCTCGCGACGAGATTAGTGCGCAGGGCCAGAGAGGCTGGAACACAACGAAGTTGAGGCCATATCACGCATCGATAACGGGCGTCGGCGGCCCCCCGTCCGGGCCGGAAAGCGAAACACGCAAGAGCCCGCCAATGGGGACATATGGGTGCGCGCGCAGACCCTTGGGGCCCGCAGGGATCAGATCACCGCAATACTGTCGACGCCGCGGCATGTGATTAACGTCACGCTCTGACTTCGAACGCCCAGAGGGCTCCTGTCGTCAGGGTGATCATGGCCGTACGCACGCCAGGACACCAGGACGCCGGACGGCGCCCGGCTCAGCCCCTTCCGGCGACGAGCCTCCGCAAGAAGGGCAGGGTCACGTCCTCGAGCGACGGGACGACGACGCGCCCCTCGGCGGGCTCGATCGGGACGACGGACGGCACGGCCACCACACAGCAGCCCGCGGCCTCGGCAGCCGCCACGCCGGTCGCGGTGTCCTCCACGACGGCGCACCGGGCGGGGTCGGCGCCGAGCCCGGCAGCGGCCAGCAGGTACGGGTCGGGGTGCGGCTTCGTCCGCGCCACCTCGTCACCCGCGACGGTCAGGGCGAAGTGGTCCGGGCCGATCGACTTGAGCACCCGGTCGATGATCCGCCGGTGCGAGGCGGAGACCAGGGCGGCAGGGATCCGGTGCTCGGCCAGCTCGGCCAGCAGCCGGTCGGCCCCCGGCATCAGGGGCACGCCGCGGTCCACCATCTCCTCGAACCGCGCATTGAGCAGGAAGGACAGGGCCGGAAGGGTGATGTCGGCGCCCGTGGCCTGGATCAGATAGGACGCACTGCGCGTCATGGGGCCGCCGACGACCACCTCACGGTGCTCCTCGCCGAGCACATGGCCGAGCTCGGCGAAGATCTCGACCTCCGTCTCCCACCAGAAACCCTCCGTGTCCACGAGGGTGCCGTCCATGTCGAGGAGCACGGCCTGCAGGGCGGAGCCCTCGGCGGGCCGGGGGTCGTCGAGTGCGGGGATGATGCTGGTCATCCGTGCTCCTCTCCTCGTGGTTGCCCCCTGAGGGACAAATTGGCCGGCCGCCGCCCCCGGAAGGGCGCCGACCGGCCTGCACCGGACCGACCATTGTACGACGATCCTGACTACGGAGCGTTCTTTCTTCCCTCGCGGGCCACAGGAGAAACCTCCGGCACACCCCGGAGCGGGGCCGCCGAGCCCGGAAACAGCGCCTCAGCGGCCGTCTCCGGGCCTTGCCCGGCCCGCCGCCTCGGCGGCCGGGACTCGTACCTCAGCGGGCGTTGAAGTACTTCGCCTCCGGGTGGTGGATCACGATCGCGTCGGTGGACTGCTCCGGGTGGAGCTGGAACTCCTCCGAGAGCTGGACCCCGATCCGCTCCGGCTGGAGCAGTTCCGCGATCTTCGCCCGGTCCTCCAGGTCGGGGCAGGCCCCGTAGCCCAGGGAGAACCGCGCGCCGCGGTACTTCAGCGCGAACATGTCCTCCATCTCCGCCGGGTCCTCGCCCAAGAAGCCCAGCTCGCCGCGGACCCGCGCGTGCCAGTACTCGGCGAGGGCCTCGGCGAGCTGCACCGAGAGGCCGTGCAGCTCCAGGTAGTCGCGGTAGGAGTCGGCGGCGAACAGCTCGGCCGTCGCCTCACCGATCTTCGACCCGACCGTGACGACCTGCAGCCCGACCACATCGGTCTCGCCGGACTCCTCCGGGCGGAAGAAGTCGGCCAGGCACAGCCTGCGGCCGCGGCGCTGGCGCGGGAAGGTGAAGCGCGTCCGCTCCGAGCCGTCCTCGTTGAGGAGGATGAGGTCGTCGCCCTTGGAGTGGCAGGGGAAGTAGCCGTAGATAACGGCCGCCTCCAGCAGGTTCTCGGTGTGCAGCTTGTCCAGCCAGCCGCGCAGCCGCGGCCGGCCCTCGCTCTCCACCAGCTCCTCGTACGAGGGACCGTCGCCGGTACGGGCCTGCTTCAGCCCCCACTGGCCCTTGAACAGGGCGCCCTCGTCGAGCCACGAGGCGTAGTCCGCGACCTGGATGCCCTTGACGACCTTGGTGCCCCAGAACGGCGGCTCCGGGACGGGGTTGTCGGTGGCCACGTCGGACCGTACGGCGCCCTCGTCCGGGTCGGGCTCGCTGACCGCCAGGTCGCGCTTGGGGACGCGGCGCTGCTTCAGCTCGGGCAGGGTCGCGCCGGGTACGCCCCGCTTGACCGCGATGAGGGCGTCCATCAGGCGCAGACCCTCGAAGGCGTCACGGGCGTAGCGGACCTCGCCCTCGTAGATCTCGTGCAGGTCCTGCTCGACGTACGCGCGGGTGAGGGCGGCGCCGCCGAGGATCACCGGGAAGTCGGCGGCCAGCTTGCGCTGGTTCAGCTCCTCAAGGTTCTCCTTCATGATCACGGTGGACTTCACCAGCAGGCCGGACATGCCGATGACGTCCGCGCGGTGCTCCTCCGCGGCCTCGAGGATGGCCGAGACCGGCTGCTTGATGCCCAGGTTGACGACGTTGTAGCCGTTGTTGGACAGGATGATGTCGACCAGGTTCTTGCCGATGTCGTGGACGTCGCCGCGGACCGTGGCGAGCACGATCGTGCCCTTGCCCTCGTCGTCGGACTTCTCCATGTGCGGTTCGAGGTGGGCGACGGCCGTCTTCATGACCTCGGCCGACTGCAGCACGAACGGCAGCTGCATCTGGCCGGAGCCGAAGAGCTCACCGACGACCTTCATGCCGGCCAGCAGGGTGTCGTTGACGATGTCCAGCGCGGGACGGGACTCCAGCGCCTCGTCGAGGTCGGCCTCCAGGCCGTTGCGCTCGCCGTCGATGATCCGGCGCTGCAGGCGCTCGTCCAGCGGGAGGGCAGCCAGCTCCTCGGCCTTGCCGGCCTTGAGCGACTTGGCGGTGGCGCCCTCGAAGAGCTCCATGAGCTTCTGCAGCGGGTCGTAGCCCTCGCTGCGACGGTCGTGGACGAGGTCGAGGGCGACCTTGACCTGCTCCTCGTCGAGCCGGGCGATCGGAAGGATCTTGCTCGCGTGCACGATGGCCGAGTCCAGGCCCGCCTTGACGCACTCGTCGAGGAAGACGGAGTTCAGCACGATGCGGGCGGCCGGGTTGAGGCCGAACGAGATGTTGGACAGGCCGAGCGTGGTCTGGACGTCCGGGTGGCGGCGCTTGAGCTCGCGGATCGCCTCGATGGTGGCGATGCCGTCGCCGCGGGACTCCTCCTGGCCGGTGCAGATCGTGAAGGTCAGACAGTCGATGAGGATGTCCGACTCGTGCACGCCCCAGTTGGTGGTGAGGTCGGTGATCAGGCGCTCGGCGATGGCGACCTTGTTCTCGACGGTGCGGGCCTGGCCCTCCTCGTCGATGGTCAGGGCGATCAGCGCGGCACCGTGCTCGACGGCGAGCCGGGTGACACGGGCGAACCGCGAGTCCGGGCCGTCCCCGTCCTCGTAGTTGACCGAGTTGATCACCGCGCGGCCGCCCAGCTTCTCCAGGCCCGCCTGGATCACGTCGACCTCGGTGGAGTCGAGCACGATCGGCAGGGTGGAGGCGGTGGCGAAGCGGCCGGCCAGCTCCTGCATGTCGGCGACGCCGTCGCGGCCCACGTAGTCCACGCAGAGATCGAGCAGGTGGGCGCCCTCGCGGATCTGGTCGCGGGCCATCTCCACGCAGTCGTCCCAGCGGCCTTCGAGCATGGCCTCGCGGAACTTCTTGCTGCCGTTGGCGTTCGTCCGCTCACCGATCGCCAGGTAGGAGGTGTCCTGGCGGAACGGGACGGTCTGGTAGAGCGAGGCGGCGCCGGGCTCGGGGCGCGGGCTGCGCTCGGTCGGCGTCATGTCGCGGACGCGCTCGACGACCTGCCGCAGGTGCTCGGGGGTCGTACCGCAGCAGCCGCCGACGAGGGAGAGCCCGTACTCGCGGACGAAAGTCTCCTGGGCGTCGGCCAGTTCGCCGGCGGTGAGGGGGTAGTGGGCGCCGTCCTTGCCGAGGACGGGGAGGCCGGCGTTCGGCATGCACGACAGCGGGATGCGCGAGTGGCGGGAGAGGTAGCGCAGGTGCTCGCTCATCTCCGCCGGGCCCGTGGCGCAGTTCATCCCGATCATGTCGATGCCCAGCGGCTCCAGCGCAGTGAGCGCGGCACCGATCTCCGAGCCCAGGAGCATGGTGCCGGTCGTCTCGACGGTCACCGAGCAGATCAGCGGCAGGTCGGCACCGAGCGCCTCCAGCGCACGGCGGGCGCCGATGACGGACGCCTTCGTCTGCAGGAGGTCCTGGGTCGTCTCGACCAGCAGCGCGTCGGCGCCACCGGAGATCAGCCCCTCGGCGTTCTGCTGGTACGCGTCGCGCAGCACGGTGTACGGCGCGTGGCCCAGCGTCGGCAGCTTCGTGCCCGGGCCCATGGAGCCCAGCACCCAGCGGTCGCGGCTGTCGCGCGCCGTGAACGTGTCGGCGGTCTCGCGGGCGATCCGGGCGCCCGCCTCGGCGAGTTCGAAGATCCGTTCGGCGATGTCGTACTCGGCGAGCGCGGCGTAGTTGGTGCCGAAGGTGTTCGTTCCGACGCAGTCGACGCCGGCCTCGAAGTACTCCTCGTGCACGGAGGCCACGATGTCGGGGCGGGTGACGTTGAGGATCTCGTTGCAGCCTTCGAGCTGCTGGAAGTCCTCCAACGTCGGGTCCTGCGCCTGGAGCATGGTGCCCATGGCCCCATCGGCCACGACGACGCGGGAGGCGAGCGCCTCCCGCAGTGCTCGGGCCCGGTCGGTGACGGCGGACGATGGCTCGTACGAGGCCATGGAGACGCTCCCTGGAGTGCGACGGCTGTCGGCTTTGCGCCCCCCGGTGGGAGGGCGCACGCCGCCAGGGTAACTGTCGGCGACGTGCCGGGCTCGGGGTATTCCACGAGGCGGACAGCACCGGTACGGGCCGGATGGGTGAGATCACGCCGCGCAGACGGACACGCCGGGTGGTACCCCCAGGTCGGCAAAGGCCGATAGTGTTCAGCATTGTCGAATCCTGTGCTTGGAGGAGGTTGCCCGATGGCCCGGACGATCCAGTCGCTCGAGCGAGCGGCTGCGATGCTGAGGCTGCTCGCCGGTGGCGAGCGCAGGCTCGGACTGTCCGATGTGGCGGCCGCACTGGGGCTCGCCAAGGGCACGGCGCACGGCATTCTGCGCACGCTGCAGCAGGAGGGGTTCGTCGAGCAGGACCCGGCCTCCGGCCGCTACCAGCTCGGCGCCGAACTGCTCCGCCTGGGCAACAGCTATCTGGACGTCCACGAGCTGCGGGCCCGCGCCCTGGTCTGGACGGACGACCTGGCCCGCTCCAGCGGCGAGAGCGTCTACCTGGGCGTTCTGCACCAGCAGGGCGTCCTGATCGTCCATCACGTCTTCCGCCCCGACGACAGCCGCCAGGTGCTGGAGGTCGGCGCCATGCAGCCGTTGCACAGCACGGCGCTGGGCAAGGTCCTCTCGGCCTACGACCCGGTGGCGCACAGCGAGGCGGCCGAGGGCGCCCGGAAGTCGTACACGGCCCGTACGGTCACCGGCCTGGAGGACTTCGAGGGCGTGCTGGACCTCACCCGTGCGCGGGGCTGGGCCGCCGACGTCGAGGAGACCTGGGAGGGCGTGGCCTCGGTCGCCGCACCCATCCACGACCGGCGGCGCATGCCGGTGGGCGCGGTCGCCGTCACCGGTGCCGTGGAGCGGGTCTGCGAGGACGGCGGGCTGCGACAGACGCTGGTCGCGGCGGTACGGGACTGCGCACGCGCGGTCTCACGAGACCTGGGCGCCGGCCGTTTCTGACGCCCCACCACCCCCGGAGCCAGGCGTGCACCCGTGCCCGCGCGTCGCCGTCGCCCACGCTCCGCCCACCCCCGTCCACGCTCCGCCATCAGGCGTTTCGCTCCTCGCGGTCACGCTTGGACAACGGATCGAAGTTGCTGTGACACCCCTATTGACGCGGTAGTGGCGGTGAAGAAAACTGCCGTTCGCCGGTCGGCATTGTCGAACACCAGCCGATAACTTCGCTATTGTGTGCCGCGGAAGCGGACCGGCCCACCGCCCTCACCCGAGGGCGCGGGCATGCGGGTGGGACCCCGTCGGCCCGCCTTCCCCTGGACGAAGGACAAGGAGTCGCCGGTGTCCACCTCCGACATCTTCCTCGGCGAGACCATAGGTACCGCCGTACTCATCCTGCTCGGTGCCGGCGTGGTCGCCGGCGTCGTCCTGAAGCGCTCGAAGGCGCTGAACGCCGGCTGGCTCGCCATCACCTTCGGGTGGGGCTTCGCCGTTCTCATCGGCGCGTACATATCCGCCCCGCTCTCCGGCGCCCACCTCAACCCCGCCGTCACCCTCGGCATCGCCATCACCAGCGGCGAATGGGGCGACGTCCCCGTCTACTTCGCCGGTCAGATGCTCGGCGCCATGATCGGCGCCTTCCTCGCCTGGCTCGCGTACGCCGGCCAGTTCCAGGCCCACCTCACCGACTCCGAGATCGTCGGCAGAAAGGACGAGGAGGGCCTCGTCGACAAGAGCGCCGCTCCGGAGGCCGGTCCCGTCCTCGGCGTCTTCTCCACCGGCCCGGAGATCCGCAACCCGGCGCAGAACCTGATGACCGAGATCATCGGCACGGCGACCCTCGTCCTCCTGATCCTCACCACCGGTCTCACCAAGGGCCTGGCCGTCTCCGGCACCGGCATCCTCATCGTCGCGCTCACCGTCGTCGGCATCGGCCTCTCGCTCGGCGGCCCCACGGGCTACGCGATCAACCCGGCCCGCGACCTCGGCCCGCGTATCGTGCACGCGCTGCTGCGACTGCCGAACAAGGGCGGCTCCGACTGGGGCTACGCATGGATCCCGGTCGTCGGCCCGCTCCTCGGCGGCGCCCTCGCGGGCCTCGTCTACGAGCTCGCCTTCGCCTGATCCCCGAGCCTCCCGATCCTTCGAGACCACTCCAGGAGAACACCGTGACCGACGCCCACACCACGGGTCCGTTCATCGCCGCCATCGACCAGGGCACGACCTCCAGCCGCTGCATCGTGTTCGACAAGGACGGCCGGATCGTCTCGGTCGACCAGAAGGAGCACGAGCAGATCTTCCCGAAGCCGGGCTGGGTGGAGCACGACGCCGCCGAGATCTGGACCAACGTGCAGGAGGTCGTCGCCGGCGCCCTCAGCAAGGCCGGTCTGACCAAGAGCGACATCCAGGCGATCGGCATCACCAACCAGCGCGAGACGACCGTCCTGTGGGACAAGGCCACCGGTGAGCCGGTGCACAACGCGCTCGTCTGGCAGGACACGCGTACCGACGCGCTGTGCAAGGAACTCGGCCGCAACGTGGGCCAGGACCGGTTCCGCCGCGAGACCGGGCTCCCCCTCGCCTCCTACTTCGCCGGACCGAAGATCCGCTGGCTGCTCGACAACGTCGAGGGGCTGCGGGAGCGCGCCGAGCGCGGCGAGATCCTCTTCGGGACCATGGATTCCTGGGTCATCTGGAATCTGACCGGCGGCACCCAGGGCGGCGTGCACGTCACCGACGTCACCAACGCCTCCCGCACCATGCTGATGAACCTGCACTCCATGCAGTGGGACGACAAGATCCTGGAGTCGATGGGTGTCCCGGCCGCTCTGCTGCCGGAGATCCGTTCCTCCGCCGAGGTCTACGGCACGGCGAAGGGCGTCCTGGAGGGCGTGCCGGTCGCCTCGGCGCTCGGCGACCAGCAGGCGGCGCTCTTCGGCCAGACCTGTTTCTCCGAGGGCGAGGCCAAGTCCACGTACGGCACCGGCACGTTCCTGCTGATGAACACCGCCGACAAGGTCATCAACTCCTACAGCGGGCTGCTCACCACCGTCGGCTACCGCATCGGTGACGAGAAGCCGGTGTACGCGCTGGAGGGCTCCATCGCCGTCACCGGGTCGCTGGTGCAGTGGATGCGCGACCAGATGGGCCTGATCAGCACCGCCGCCGAGATCGAGACCCTGGCGAGCTCGGTGGACGACAACGGCGGCGCGTACTTCGTCCCGGCCTTCTCCGGTCTGTTCGCCCCCTACTGGCGCTCGGACGCCCGCGGTGTCATCGCCGGCCTCACCCGCTACGTCACCAAGGCGCACCTCGCCCGTGCCGTGCTGGAGGCCACCGCCTGGCAGACCCGCGAGATCGTCGACGCGATGCGCAAGGACTCCGGCGTCGAACTCACCGCGCTCAAGGTCGACGGCGGCATGACCTCCAACAACCTGCTGATGCAGACCATGGCCGACTTCCTCGGCGCACCCGTGGTGCGCCCGATGGTTGCCGAGACCACCTGCCTCGGCGCCGCCTACGCCGCCGGTCTGGCCGTCGGCTTCTGGCCGGACACCGACGCGCTGCGCGCCAACTGGCGCCGGGCGGCGGAGTGGACCCCCCGTATGGACGCGGACGTCCGCGACCGCGAGTACAAGAACTGGCTCAAGGCCGTCGAGCGGACCATGGGCTGGATCGACGACGAGGAGTAAGACATGAGCACCCTGCAGAGCGTCCCGAGCCTCGGGACGCACCCGGCTGCCGGCTCGAACCCCGGCCGCGCCGAGACCCGGGACCGGCTCTCGAGGGCCACGTACGACCTCCTGGTCATCGGCGGCGGCATCCTGGGCACCTCGGTGGCCTGGCACGCCGCGCAGTCCGGGCTGCGGGTGGCGATGGTGGACGCCGGCGACTTCGCCGGCGCCACCTCCTCCGCCTCCTCCAAGCTCGTCCACGGCGGTCTCCGCTACCTGCAGACCGGCGCGGTCAAGCTGGTGGCGGAGAACCACCACGAGCGGCGGGTGCTGGCCAAGGACGTGGCCCCGCACCTGGTCAATCCGCTCACGTTCTACCTGCCCGTCTACAAGGGCGGTCCGGTCGGCGCCGCCAAGCTCGGGGCGGGCGTGTTCGCCTACTCGGCGCTGTCCGCATTCGGTGACGGCGTCGGCAAGGTGATATCCCCCGCCAAGGCCCAGGCGAACAACCCCGGTCTGCGGACGGACAATCTCAAGGCCGTAGCGGTCTACTACGACCACCAGATGAACGATTCGCGCGTCGCCGTCATGACGGTCCGCGCGGCCGCCGAGTCGGGTGCCGTCGTCCTCAACCACGCCGAGGTCACCGGGCTGCGCTTCACGCACGGCCGGGTCACCGGGGCGGAGCTCAAGGACCGCCTGGACGGGACCGAGTTCGGCGTCGACGCCCGCGTGGTGCTCAACGCGACCGGGCCGTGGGTGGACCACCTGCGGAAGCTGGAGGACAAGAACGCCGCCCCCAGCATCCGGCTCTCCAAGGGCGCGCACATCGTCCTCAAGCGCAAGGCGCCCTGGAAGGCCGCCATGGCGACGCCGATCGACAAGTACCGCATCACCTTCGCCCTCCCCTGGGAGGACCAGCTCCTCCTGGGCACCACAGACGAGATGTACGAGGGCGACCCGGCCGACGTGCGCGCCACCGAGTCCGACATCCAGCAGATCCTGGACGAGGCCGCGTTCTCGGTGCGCGGCGAACATCTGGACCCCAGCCTGATGACGTACGCGTTCGCGGGTCTGCGAGTGCTGCCCGGCGGTCCCGGCGGTGTGGAGCAGGCCAAGCGCGAGACGGTCGTGACCGAGGGGCGCGGCGGGATGCTGTCGGTCGCGGGCGGCAAGTGGACCACGTACCGCCACATCGGCCGCACGGTCATGAACAAGCTGGCCAAGCTGCCGGGGACGCCGCTCAACGAGGACATGGAGCCGGTCTCCAGCCTCGTACGCCGGCAGCCGCTGCCCGGTATCGCCAACCCCAACGCCGTGGCGCACCGCCTGCTGGTGGACCGCGAACCCGGCGTGCGGATGGACCCGCTGACGGCCCGTCATCTGGCCACGCACTACGGCTCGTTGGCATTCGACATCGCCCGGCTGGCCAACGAGGACCCGGCGCTCGGCGAGCGGATCCACCCCGACGGTCCTGAGATCTGGGCGCAGGTGGTCTACGCCCGGAACCACGAGTGGGCGGAGACGGTCGACGACGTGCTGCGGCGCCGTACGACGCTGACGATCCGCGGTCTGGACAGCGAGGACGTGCAGGCACGGGTCAAGGACCTGCTGGAGCGCAAGGACGGCTGATTTCCCAGGGCACGACGGCCGAACCCGGAGCGCCAGGACCGATCCGGCGCGTGAGGACTGATCCGGCGCGAGGACGCTGATCTTCCGGCCCGCGCGGGCCGGGACGCAGGAAGGGGTAAGGGGCGGCACCATGGGGGGCCGCCCCTTACGGCGTCGGCGTCCACCATCGCGTCCACCGTCACCGCCCGGCCATCGGGCGATGAGAGCCGGCCATGTCGGACGACGAGTCCGGGCCATATTGCCGGGCCATACTGGGAGACAGACATCCGATGTCTGACGCAGGAGGGCGCCATGGCCGTCACCGACCAGGCGATCGACAAGATCAAGAGCATGATCGTCTCCGGTGAGCTGCGGCCCGGCGACCGGCTGCCGAAGGAGAGCGAACTGGCCGCGGAACTGGGCCTGTCGCGCAACTCCCTGCGGGAGGCGGTCCGCGCCCTCGCCCTGGTCCGCGTCCTGGACGTGCGCCAGGGCGACGGCACGTACGTGACGGGTCTCGCGCCCCAACTCCTGCTGGAGGCGCTGAGCTTCGTCGTCGACATCCATCGCGACGACACGGCGCTGGAGTTCCTGGCCGTCCGCCGCATCCTGGAGCCCGCGGCGACCGCACTGGCCGGCGGGCGGATCGGCGGCGCCGAACTCGACGAGCTGAGTGCCCAGTTGGACGCGCTCGGCCCGGCGTCCTCGGTGGAGGAACTGGCCGACTGCGACCTGGAGTTCCACCGGCGCATCGCGCGGGCCGGCGGCAACTCCGTGCTCTGCGCGCTGCTGGAGGGGCTGTCCGGCCGGGCCGCCCGGGCCCGTATCTGGCGGGCGGCCGACCAGGAGGGGGTGGACCGGGCGCTGCACGAGCACCGGGCCATCCTGACCGCCCTGCGCGACCGGGACGCCGAGACCGCGCGGTCCTGGGCGACCGTGCATGTCGCCGGCGCGGAGCAGTGGCTCCGCGCGGCGGGGTGAGCCGCGGGGGTGCCGGTCCGGACCCCGGCGGCGCCACGACGGAACCGTCCGTACGCCCGGGCTCACAGACATCGGATCTCCGGAAGTCATCCGATGTATGACGGGGTTCGCCCCACACCGTGCGAGGTGGCGCGGAAATGGGCAGGCTACAGCTCGGATGAATCAATGGGCGCGTGCGCGCGGGGGCTGCGGAGGGCCCCCGGTCTGGCCGTAGGCTGGGCACGCACGCAATGGATCGGCAGCCGGGGGCGATCCGCACGGACGTCCGCCGGTCGGAAGGAGGCGCTGGGTGATCGAGCTCGAGGGGGTTCCCGAGCTGATCGACCCGGTCATGGTGGCCGCGTTCGAAGGCTGGAACGACGCCGGTGACGCTGCCTCCACCGCGGTCGGGCACTTGGACCGGGAATGGAAGGGCGAGGTCTTCGCCGCGCTGGACGCGGAGGACTACTACGACTTCCAGGTCAACCGGCCCACCGTCTTCCTCGAAGGCGGGGTCCGTAAGATCACCTGGCCCACCACACGGCTCTCGGTGGCCAGGGTCGGGGGCGCGAAGCCCCGCGACCTGGTGCTCGTCAGAGGCATCGAGCCGAGCATGCGGTGGCGCTCCTTCTGCAACGAGATCCTCGGTTTCGCGCACGAACTCGGCGTGGAGATGGTGGTGATCCTCGGAGCGCTGCTAGGGGACACCCCGCACACCCGCCCCGTCCCGGTCAGCGGCGTCACGTCGGACCCGGACCTGGCCAGGACGATGGACCTGGAGGAAACGCGGTACGAGGGACCGACCGGCATCGTCGGCATCCTCCAGGAGGCGTGCACGCACGCGGGCGTCCCCGCGGTCAGCCTGTGGGCCGCCGTCCCGCACTACGTCTCCCAGCCGCCGAACCCCAAGGCCACGCTCGCGCTGCTCAACCGCCTCGAGGACCTGATCGGGATCCGTATCCCGCTCGGCGAACTCCCGGAGGACGCACGGGCCTGGCAGGTGGGGGTGGACCAACTGGCGGCCGAGGACAGCGAAGTCGCCGAGTACGTGCAGTCGCTGGAGGAGGCCCGCGACACCGCCGAGCTGCCGGAGGCCTCCGGCGAGGCCATCGCCCGCGAGTTCGAGCGATACCTGCGGCGGCGCGACGGACAGCCGGGCGCGGGGCCCGCGGGCGGCCCGGGTGGTCATGCGACGGAGAGCGGCACGACGCCGGAGGCGCGCGACGGGGGCTCGTATCTGCGGGACACCTCCCGCGACAGCTCCGGTGGGCGTACGCGGCCGTCGAAGCCCTCGTCACGGGGCGATGAGCAGGACGGCACCGATTCCCCGGACTCCACGGGGCCTTCGGGTGCGGCCGACTCGGCGGGCTCGGCGGATTCCGAGGACGCCTCGGACCCGGGCTCCGGTCCGGGCCCGGCCACCGAGGACGAATAGGCCGCGGGCCCAGGGGCCGCGGATTCACGGGCCGCGGATTCACGGGCCGGGGCCGCACGGGCTGGGCCTCACCGTCGGCGGGCGGGCGAAGTCCCGCTCACAGCAAGCGCATCGGGGCGCTCCTTCGGTGAAGGAGCGCCCCGAGCCGTGTGTTCCGGTGCGGATGTGTCAGGGCGTCAGAGAGCCACGCCCAGCAGTGCGTCGACGGTGCGCGACACGAGCCCCGGCGCGCCCTCGTCCGTGCCGCCCTCGGCCTCCTGGCGCGCCGCCCAGCGGTCGACGGCGGCGAGCGCGGCGGGCGCGTCGAGGTCGTTCGCCATGGCCTCGCGGACCTCGTCCAGGAGCCCCTCGGCGGGCGGCCCGTCGGGCCGTGAGACGGCGGAACGCCACCGGGCGAGCCGCTCGACCGCCGTGTCGAGATCGGCGTCCGTCCACTCCCAGTTGTCGCGGTAGTGGTGCGACAGCAGGGCGAGGCGGATCGCGGCCGGGTCGACGCCGTCACGGCGCAGCGCGGAGACGAAGACCAGGTTGCCCTTGGACTTGGACATCTTCTCGCCGTCGAGGGCGACCATCCCGGCGTGGACGTACGCCTTCGCGAACGGGTGCTCGCCGGTCACGACCTGGGCATGCGAGGCGCCCATCTCATGGTGCGGGAAGGCGAGATCGGACCCGCCGCCCTGGATGTCGAAGCCCATGCCCAGATGGTCGAGCGCGATGGCGACGCACTCGATGTGCCAGCCGGGCCGTCCGCGGCCGAGGGTGCCGCCGTCCCAACTCGGCTCGCCGTCACGGGCGGCCATCCACAGCATCGGGTCGAGCGGGTTCTTCTTGCCGGGGCGCTCCGGGTCCCCGCCGCGTTCGGCGGAGAGGTGCCGCATCGTTTCGGCATCGAGCCCGGAGACCGCGCCGAAGGCCGGGTCGGACTCGACGGAGAAGTAGATGTCCCCGTCGAGTTCGTAGGCGGCGCCGGAGTCACGGAGCCGTTCGACGAGCGGAACGATGCCCGGTATGGCCTCGACCGCGCCGATGTACTCGCGGGGCGGGAGCATCCGCAGCGCGGTCATGTCCTCGCGGAAGAGGGAGGTCTCGCGCTCGGCGAGCTCGGTCCAGTCCTCGCCGTCCCGCTGGGCACGCTCGAGGAGTGGGTCGTCGACGTCCGTCACGTTCTGGACGTAGTGAACCTGCCGCTTGGTGTCGAGCCACACGCGCTGCACGAGGTCGAACGCGTTGTAGGTCGCCGCGTGCCCCAGGTGGGTGGCGTCGTACGGCGTGATGCCGCAAGCGTAGATGCGGGCGACGGGACCGGGGTCGAGGGTGATCGGGCTCCCGGTCGCGGAGTCGTGGATCCGGAGGTCGCGGCCTCTGCCGGGCAGGGCGGGAACCTCAGAAGCGGGCCAGGCATGCATGCCTTGAGCCTAACCGGATGTCGGATCCTCACACGAACCGGACCTGCGGGCTTGGCCGGATGGACACTCTTGCGCCCGCGGGCCCCTCCGTGCTGCTCGGGGACCGACCGCCGGCGGGCACAGCAGTGGCCGATGCGGAACCGGCAGCGGACCGGATTCGGGTCGCCTCGGACGCGGCTCGGTCCGGATTCGGGACGGCCCCGGACAAGGCTCGGTCCGGAAGCAGGACGGCCCCGGAGAAGGCTCGGTACGGAAGCGGACCGGCTCAGACCGGCGGCCAGGGAATGGCGGGCCAGGCCCCGCTCGGCTCCGGGTGGCGGCCCGTACGCAGCAGGGCGGCGACACGCGTCCGTACGGCGTCCAGCTCCTCGGGGGTGATCAGGCCGGCCAGGCGGGCGGCGAGCGCCCCCTCGCCGTCGAGGCCGGCCGCGAGCAGGCCCAGCACCTCGACCGCGTCGTCGGTGAGCGCGTCCCCCGCCCATCCCCACAGCAGCGTGCGCAGCTTGTCCTCGGCGTTGAACGTCACGCCGTGGTCGATCGCGTACAGCCGTCCGTCCACCGTCGGCAGCAGATGCCCGCCCTTGCGGTCGGCGTTGTTGATCACGGCGTCGAGGACGGCGAGCCGCCGCAGCCGCTGATCGTCCGCGTGCACGAGCAGCGCCGCCCCGCCTCCGGGGACCTCGGCGAAGCCGATGGCCTTCCACCCCTCCCCCGCCTCCTCGCCCTCGACGAGCGCGAGCAGTTCCTCGGCGGGGTCCGCCTCGACCCAGAGCTGGCACATGCCCTCGCCGTACGGGCCGTCGCGCAGGACCGTCGGCGGCACCAGGTCCCAGCCCGTGGCGCGGGAGACCTCGTACGCCGCCACCTCGCGCCGCGCCAGGTTCCCGTCCGGGAAGTCCCACAGCGGACGCTCACCGGCGACGGGTTTGTAGACACAGGCGGCGCTGCGGCCGTCCAGCTCGACGGCGCAGTAGAGGACCGCGTTCGACGCCTCCCGGATCCGTCCGCGCACGGCCAGCTCACCCTCGGCGAGCAGTTCGCACACCGCGGAGTCCTCCGTCAGGCCTCCCCGCGGCGGTATCCGTTCTGGCGCGGACATACATGTCCTTCCGGGTCGAGCGGCAGGCTGCACAGCGGGCACGGCGGGCGGCCGGCGTTGACCACTTCCAGCGCCCTCTTGGCGAACGCTCTGGCCTGGGGCCCGCTGAGCCGGACGCGCAGCATCGGCGGGCCGTTCTCCTCGTCCTGCAGCAGCCGCTCCTCGGCCTCGGCGAGGTCCTCCTCGGTCTCGGCCTCCAGCTCGACGAGTGCCTGGGCCTCGACGATCATGCGCTGTTCCTCGCCGTCCCATGCGAGCGCCATGGTGCCGACCCGGAACTCCTCCTCCACGGGCACCTCGAGCGGTTCGGCGTCGGCGAGTTCCGCAGGGGCCACGGCAGGCACGGGCGCATTGCCCCCGGTGCGCCGCACCACCTCGTCAAGCAGCTCGTCGATCCGCTCGGCGAGTGCGGCGACCTGGGTCTTCTCAAGGGCGACGGTGGTCGTCCGGCCGGCCGCGGTGGCCTGGAGGAAGAAGGTCCGGCGGCCAGGCAGCCCGACCGTACCGGCGACGAAGCGGTCCGGCGGGTCGTACAGGTACACCTGACGGGCCACGTCCTGCTCTCCTCTTTGTCGTCGCTGCGGAGTCTGTCCGGCGTCTGTGATCCGAACGGTCTGCATGGTCTGAAGGGGTCGAACGGTCTGTTCCGGTCGGTGGATCTCGGCAAACGCGGGTGCGCAGGTCCCGCGTACCCGCACCGCAGCCCGTCCACCCTACTGCGCCCGACGATCACGGTGCGCCCGTGGCACCGCCCACCGCGGCGTCGCCCTCCGCACCCGGGGCAGCGCCTCCGTCCGGGGCGAGCGCGCGGAAGTCGCCGGTGTCGCCCAGCCGGAGGACGAAGGGCCGGACCGGGGTGAAACGGATGGCGGTGACCGAGCAGGGCTCGACGGAGATCCGCTGGAAGAGGTCCAGGTGGAGGCCGAGGGCGTCGGCGACGAGGGACTTGATGATGTCGCCGTGCGAGCACATCAGGTAGACGGCGTCGGCGCCGTGCTCGGCCTCGATGCGCGTGTTCCACTCCCGTACGGCGTCCACCGCGCGCGCCTGCATCGCGCGCACGGATTCGCCGTCGGGTCCCGGGAACTCGGCGGCCGACGGGTAGCGCTGGACCGTCGTCCAGAGCGGTTCGTCCGCCAGCTCCGCCAGCTTGCGCCCCGTCCAGGAGCCGTAGTGGCACTCGCCGATCCGCTCCTCGGTGTGCAGCGGCAGCCCTGGCCGGGTGTCCAGCAGCGGCCGCAGCGTCTCCTCGCAGCGCTGCAGGGGGCTGGTGACGGCGGCCGCCAGGGGCAGACCGGCCAGCCGCGCGGGCAGCGCCGCGGCCTGTGCCGCGCCGCGCTCGTCGAGGGCGACACCCGGGCTCCAGCCGGCGAGCACCCCCGCGGTGTTGGCGGTGGAACGGCCGTGCCGGACGAGGATCAGCGTGGGCATGTCTGCCACCCTACGGGCTCGCGCAACCCGGGGGCCCGTGCACTTCGCCGGGCTCCGGGGGAGAATGCGCTGCGTGATCGTGGACTGCGCCATCTACCGGAACGGCCGCCGCACCGAGGGTCCGGCGGACTTCTCCGACGCCCTCGCCCAGGCCCGCGCCGAGGGCGACTCCTTTCTCTGGATCGGTCTCCATGAGCCGACGGAGAAGGAGTTCGCTCTGGTGACAGCCGAGTTCGGGCTGCACCCGCTGGCCGTCGAGGACGCGCTCAAGGCGCATCAGCGGCCGAAGCTGGAGGTGTACGACGACTCCCTCTTCCTGGTGCTCAAGCCGGTCATGTACGACGAGGACACGGACGCCGTCACCACGGGCGAGCTGATGGTGTTCGTCGGTGACTCCTTCGTCGTCACCGTCCGGCACGGCGAGGGCTCGCCGCTCGCGCAGGTGCGGACGCGTCTGGAGGCGGAGCGGGAGGTCCTCAAGCACGGCCCGACCGCGGTGATGTACGCGGTGAGCGACGCCGTCGTGGACGACTACATCGACGTCGCCTCTGAACTCCAGCTCGACCTGGACGGACTGGAGGCGGACGTGTTCGCGCCGACGGGTGGCGGGGACACGGGCACCACCGCGGCGCGGATCTACCACTTCAAGCGGCAGGTGGTGGAGTTCCGCCGGGCCGTGGGGCCGCTGACGGAGCCGATGGCGCGGCTCTCCGGGACCGGGGTGCCGTTCGTCCATGAGCACGCCCGGCCGTTCTTCCGGGACGTCTCCGACCATCTGACGCGCGCGGGCGAGTACATCGAGGGCTTCGACCGTCTGCTCTCGGACATCCTCTCGGCACACCTGGCGCAGATGGGCGTACGGCAGAACAACGACATGCGGAAGATCTCGGCCTGGGCGGCGATGGTCGCGGTGCCGACCGCGATCGCTGGCATCTACGGCATGAACTTCGAGCACATGCCGGAGCTGCACACGGTGTGGGGCTATCCGGCAGCGGTGGCGCTCATGGCGGTCGTGGTGATCGGGCTGTACCGGCTGTTCAAGCGGCGCGGCTGGCTGTGACCGGGCACGGGGCCCCGGGGTACGGGCGCGGGGGCTCCCGAGGCACGGACGAGGGTCCCCCCTGGCGCGGGCAGGGGCCTCAGGCGAACTCGGGGGCCGGCGTCGCCGGGCCGCCCAGCGCGTCCCGCCGCTCCGGCATGGACAGCGTCACCATCCGCCGCCAGCCGAAGAACCGCTCGTAGAGATGGACCAGGTGGATCCCGGCCCTGAGCACGGCGATCTTCGGCCCGGACCAGCCCAGGATGCGGCCCATCTGCGTCATGAAGGCCAGGCTGACGTCGCGGTAGACCCGGATCTCGGCCATCGCGCTCTGCCGCAGGATCCGCTGGATCCTCCGGCCGTGGCCCGCGGCGGCGAGGCGCAGCAACTCCTCGTGGCAGTACGCGAGGTGGTTGTCCTCGTCGCTGGAAATCATCTTGACCGCGCGGCCGAGGTCGGGGTGGTCGGCGAAGTGCTTGCGCAGCAGCTGCATCTGCTCGGACGCGCGCTGCTCGGTGACCCGGCTGTGCGCCAGGTAGGCGACGATGTCGTACTCGCTCAGCGGCTCGTCGGCGCGGAGCTTGTCGTGGGCCAGCCCGATGCCCTGCTGCTCCAGGAGCATGGTGTAGTCGGCCTCGGGCGGCACCTCGACCGGCTCCAGACCGCGCTTGCGCAGAAGGGCGTTGAAGATGCGCCCGTGCTTGTCCTCGTCCGCGCCGTGACGGACGATCTTGGGCCCCAGACGGCGCTGGGAGTCCGGGACGAGTGCTGCGATCCGCGCGTTCTCCCAGCCGCCCTGCGACTCGCCACTCGCCGCGATGGAGCAGAACAGCCGGAACGAGTCGTCGTTGTCGAGGATCTCCTGGAACAGGCTTCGGGCCGAGAGCATCAATGCCACCTCCGTACGGGCGTCCGCAGGGCAAAGTCAAAGGGGGTGCGGGACGTCCGGCAACACGACGGCCGGCGCACTCGGCCGAAAGGAGGAGCGGAGAAGTCCGTCCGGGATGCGTAACCCCCGGGGCGCCTCCGCGTTGTGTTCTGTGACGGCCGTGGCGGGGAAGACCCCCGAGCCCCCACCACGGCCGCGGAAACCTCTCAGCCTCTCCCCCGCCACCTCTGGGTAGGGTGATTCCGAGCCTGGAGGGGGTTGTGACACCGGTGGGCAAGTTCAGCAGAGCAGCGAAGAGCCGTCCCGCACCACGTCGCCTGGGACCCGCGAGCTCGGACTGGTCGCCGTACGAACGTCTGGACGATGCGGCGCGTGCCTACTTCCTGCACGCGGATGTCGCGCTCGATGCGATGGCCGGAGTCCTGGGGCGGCACCGCGTCCGCGGATTCACACTGGAGCGGGTCGTGGACCTGTCCGAGGCGGGCACATCGGTCTGGCAGGAGGCCGCGGTCTGCGACGGGCGGCGGCTGATCCTGTGGCACAGCGAGGAACTGGCGGACGAGGACGCCCCGGACGGCACGATCCTGGATTCCTCGGTGCAGGTACTGCCGCTGGCCTCGATCCGTCATGTGGGGATGCGAACGCTGGTCGGGCGCGACGCGTCGGGCCGCAGGATCGACCGCGGGGTGCATGTGGTGCTGGCGACCGGCACGCCGCACGAGATGAACACGGTGCCCGGCCCCGACCCCGAAACGCCGCTGCCTACGGCCCGGTTCAGGCCGGAGGCGTTCCGCTTCAGCAAGTCGCTCGACGACGGAGGCGCGGGTCAGATAGCCAGGCTGATCGCGTTCGGACGGCTGATGGGGCGTCTGGTCCCGGGCTGACGCCGGCGGAACCCGATCCTGACCGGAAGTCCCGTACGGCGCACGGGACTTCCGCCCTCAGGGTGGCACAGGGCGTTCCGGTGGCGTACGGGAACACGGGAACGGCCCGGTGGGCGGGTTCTCGATCCCGGCCACCGGGCCGCGTCCACGCTTCTCTCCTCGGCGGCTACTCGGCCAGCCCCGCGCGCTCCAGCGCCTCGACACCCGCGCGGAGCGACGTCAGCCGCTCCTCACGGGTGAAGCCCGCCGGCGCGAGGGACAGGGTGGTGACGCCCGCCTCGGCGTAGGCCTGCATACGGTCGGCGATGCGCTCGACCGAGCCGAGGAGCGTGGTGGAGTCGATGAGCTGCTTCGGCACGGCCGCGGCAGCGCCCTCCTTGTCGCCTCCGAGGAACTTCTCCTGGATCTCGGCGGCCTCCTTCTCGTACCCCATGCGCTGCGCCAGCTTGTTGTAGAAGTTCTGCTTGGCGCTGCCCATGCCGCCGACGTAGAGCGCGGTGTACGGGCGGAAGAGGTCGGCCAGGGCGTCCACGTCGTCGCCCACGGCCATGGGCACGGTCGGGACGACGTCGAAGCCCTCGAGCGTCTTGCCCACCTTCTCGCGGCCCGTCCGGATGTGGCTGATCGCCGTCTCCTCGGCGTGCTCGGGCGCGCAGAAGAGGATGAGCGCGCCGTCCGCGATCTCGCCGGTCAGCTCGAGGTTCTTGGGGCCGATGGCGGCGATGTAGAGCGGGATGTGCTCGCGCTCCGGGTGGACGGTGAGCTTGATGGGCTTGCCGGGACCGCCGGGCAGCGGCAGGGTCCAGTGCTCGCCCTCGTGCGTCAGGCGCTCACGGGTCATCGCCTTGCGGACGATCTCCACGTACTCGCGGGTGCGGGCGAGCGGCTTGTCGAACTTGACGCCGTACCAGCCCTCGGAGACCTGCGGGCCGGACACGCCGAGGCCGAGCCGGAAGCGGCCCCCGGAGAGGGAGTCGAGGGTGGCGGCCGTCATGGCGGTCATGGCGGGGGCTCGCGCGGGGATCTGGAAGATGGCGGAGCCGACATCGATCTGCTCGGTCTGGGCGGCGACCCAGGCGAGCACCGTGGGCGCGTCGGAGCCGTACGCCTCCGCCGCCCAGCAGACGGAATAGCCGAGCTTGTCGGCCTCGCGGGCGACCGCGAGGTTGTCGGCGTCCATTCCGGCGCCCCAGTAGCCGAGGTTGATCCCGAGCCGCATGCCGCTCCCCTTACCGATCAGTAACGTACCTGCTCCGCGGACTCTAGCGCGCGACCCCCGGATCCGTCAGTGCCGGGTTCTGTGCGCGGTTGTCCACAGGCCGCATCGGGCCGCGGCCGGGCCAGTAGTGTCAGGCCCCATGGAGCAGAGGCACCTCGGCCGTACGGGACTGCGCGTATCGCGGATCGGGCTCGGCACCCTGACCTGGGGGCGGGACACCGGCGAGCACGACGCCGCCGACCAGCTCAAGGCGTTCTGGGAGGCCGGCGGCACACTGGTGGACACGGCCGATGTGTACGCGGACGGGGGCGCCGAGTATCTGCTGGGGCAGCTCCTGGAGGGCCTGGTGCCGCGCCGCGATCTCGTCATCGCGACGAAGGCGGGCAGCGTCCCCGATCCCGACCGCCGCTTCGACGGCTCGCGCGGCCATCTGCTCTCCGCACTCGACGCGTCCCTGGAGCGCCTCGGCACGGACCATGTGGACCTCTGGCAGATCCACGCCTTCGACCACAGGACGCCGCTCGAGGAGACGCTGCAGGCGCTCGACATCGCGGTCAGCAGCGGCCGCGCGCGCTATGCCGGGGTGTCCAACTTCTGTGGCTGGCAGCTCGCCAAGGCCGCGACCTGGCAGCTCGCCGCGCCCGGGGTGCGCACCCGGCTGGCGAGCACGCAGATGGAATACAGCCTGCTGCAGCGGGGGGTGGAGCGGGAGGTGCTGCCCGCGGCGCTGGACCTGGGTATCGGGCTGCTGCCGTCCTCTCCCCTGGGGCGGGGTGTGCTGACGGGCAAGTACCGGCACGGGACGCCGGCCGACTCGCGCGGTGCCTCGCCCGACCTCGGCGCGTTCGTCGCCCCCTATCTCGACGACACGGCGGGCCGCGTCGTCGACGCGGTCGCCACGGCGGCGGACGGCCTGGCCACCAGCCCGCTGGAGGTGGCTCTCGCGTGGGTCCGCGACCGGCCGGGGGTGACGGCCCCGATCGTCGGCGCGCGGAACGCACAGCAGCTCATAGCGGCGTTGTCAGTGGAGGCACTTACGCTTCCGGACGAGATCTGTCAGGCGCTCGACGACGTATCGGCGCCGCTGCACCGCTATCCCGACCAGGACTGGAGCACGCTGTGACCACGGACCGCCGCGCAGACGAACCGGCGCGGACGCCCGACCGCCCGGGCGACGGGCAGGAGGGCGGTGACCGGCCGACCGGTGATCAGCCTGTCGGTGATCAGCCGGCCGCAGGGCAGCAGGACGCGGCATCGCGCGCCGACGCCCCGTCCGGCGGGGCGGCGGAGGCGCGCCCGGACGGCCCGGAGCACCCGGACCCGGCGGCCGGTGCGGGGAGCCGTGCGGATGCGGGGGGCCGTGGCGGAACGGCCGACGGGGAGGGCGGGCCCGGGAGGCCCGCCGCCGTGGACCGGCTCGCCGCGGCTGTGCGGGCGGTGGAGAGCGGTGAGCGCTCGGCCGCGTCGTTCTTCGCCGAAGCGGGCCGACCGGCGAGAGCGAGCACTCCGGGTCGGGCGTCGGGTCCCGCGCGAGCGCCCGCCGCCGGAGCGGGCGGCCAGGCGGCCCAGGGACCGGGGAGCACCGCGCCCGGGCCGGGCGGGCCCGGCCCCGCGCAGGGAGGCGGCAGTCCGTCGGACGGCATGAGCGGGCGCCCGGCACCCGCGGCACCGCACCCCGCTGCGGCCGGACTGCCGCCCGCCGAGCGGCCGGCCCGGAGCGCGACGGTGCGCGAGGTGCTGAACGCGGGCGGCGCACCCGACGCACTGGCGGACAAGGTGCTCGATGTCCTCGGCGAGCGCGCGGCCCAGGCGCTGCGTGAGGACCCGTGGCAGCTGCTCGCGGTTCCCGGGGTGCGGCCCGAGCAGGCCGACGGTTTCGCCCGGGCGCTGCTCGGGGCGGACTGCGGCCCGGCCGACGACCGGCGTGCCCAAGCGCTCGTCCACTGGCTGCTGGAGCGCGCCGCCCTCGAAGGACACACCGCGCTGGAGCCCGCGGCGCTGACCTCGGCTCTCGCCCAGCGGTCGGTACCGGACCCGGAGACCGCGCTGCGGACGGCCGTCGCGGACGGCGGGGTGCTGGTCTTCCAGGACGCGCTGGACACCCCCGGTTCGGCACCGGCCCAGGCGGCGTCCCAGGACGAGGAGGGCGAAGAGCGGCCCGTACAGGTGCTGGTGGGGCTGGACCGGTTCGCGCTCGCCGAGGAGAGTCTGGCCGACGGGCTCGCGAGACTGGTCAACACCTTTGTGCCGCAAGCCGGTTCTGCTTCCGGCGCGGAGGAGGCAGGCGCATCGGCGTCCTCGGCCGCGCCGTCCGCCGACGCGTGGCAGGCCGCCGCTCGGTCCGCGCCCTCCCCTTCCGCCGCCGAATTGCTGCAAGCGGTCGCAGGGCACGGGCTCGTCGCCCACACCGGCGGCGAGGCGGCCCGGGCGGAGCCCGCCGCCGTGGTGGCGGCGGCCCGGGCGCTGGGCCTCAGGGCCTACGCCGCGGCGCACACCGAGGACGGCCGCCGACGCCTCCAAGAGCTCCTGGACGCCGTATCGGCCCCTGCTGCCGACGGCGGATTGCCCGGCCCCGAGCGGGAGTTGGAGGGGGCTCAGGAGCAGTCACCGGGTCCTGCGGCCGTCACCGTGGCCGGGCTGCTGGCGGGTGCGGAGGGGCCGGGCCGGGACGCGGACGGCGCCCTCGCCCTCGACGTCCTGGCCGTGCTGGACGCACCGCAGCTCGATGTGGAGTCCGCGGCGATGCTCGTGGAGTCGCTGCCCGACGGCGCACGGCTGGTCCTCAGCGGAGACCCCGGCGTGCTGTGGTCGGCCGGTCCCGGAAAGGTGTTCGCCGATCTCCTCTCGGCCCGCACCTGCCCCCAGATCGCGTCCCGTACGCCGGACCCGGGGCCCATCGGCGAACTGGTGTCCTGCATCGGGATCGGCGAACTGACCGAGGTGGAGGCACCGGACAAGGAAGTGGTGATCGTCCCGGTGCGTGACGCCGGCGAAGCGGTCCACCGCACCGTCCAGCTGGTAGCCGACTCGGTGCCGCGCGCCATCGGCGTGGCCGCCGACGACACCCAGGTGATCACCCCGGGGCACGGCGGCGCGGCAGGCACGCGGGCCCTGAACGCCGCTCTCAAGGAGCGGCTCAATCCAGGCCCTGGCCGGTTCGGCGGCTTCGATCCGGGCGACCGCGTGGCCTATACGCCGACGCCCGGCCGGACTTTGCCCTGCACCGTGGTCACCGCCGACGCCCAGGGGCTCCACCTGGACTGCGCGGGTGCGCCGCTCCTCGTGGAGCGCGAGCGGGTGAGCGAGACCGTACGCCACGGCTGGGCGCTGACCGCGCACCAGGCGGCGGGCCTGCGCTGGCCGGCGGCGGTCGTGGTCCTGCCCGGTGACGCGGCCCGGACGCTGACCCGGTCCTGGGTCTACACCGCGTTCGGCCGGGGTGAGCGGCATCTGTCGGTGGTGCAGGGCACGGAAGGGGCGCTGCCCCGTGCGGTCGCCGAGGTACCGGTCAAGGAGCGCACGACCCGGCTGCGTGCACTGCTGCGGGCCGGCGCGCCCCCGGCCGTGTGAACTCCTCAGCGGCGGTGATCGCCGGTCGGCGTACACCGCCGCCCATCGGCACCGCCGCCCATCGGCATCCCTGTCCCGCATCGGCGCCGCGCGTCTCATGACCGGCCGACCGCTGCCCCGTCCTCGGCACGAGCAGGCACCCGTACGGAGTAGGCACCGCTGAGCGGCACATGATCACCCCGCGCGGGACGCGGGGGACGGCGCTGGCATGCATCGGCCACGGCGGAGTGACCCCCTGGCCGCTGCTACCCGCCGTGCGCCGGGCGCGGCCCACCGACAAGCGTGACCGGAAGGAGTGAAGGAGCGAGACCGCCTACCGCTCGGAGTCGAGCGGCTCCAGCTCGTCGTCCTCATCCTCTTCGTCGTCCTCGTCCTCTTCGTCGTCCTCGTCGTCGAGTTCGTCGTCGAAGACCGCGCTGACGTCGAAGCGGCAGACGACCGCCTCCGGATCCGCCTGGTCGAAGGGCGCGTTCAGCCACTCCCCCGGGTCCGAGGCTTCGTCGGCCGCGGCCACCCAGAGTGTGGAGTCGCCCTCCTCCAGGCCGAACTCCTTGTGCCGGGACGCGATCTCGTCCGCTTCGTACTCCCCGAAGAGCACGCCGAGCGCGGCGTGGACGCCCGCTCCCGCCCCGCCCTCGGATCCGTTCTTCCCCGAGCCGCCCAGCTCCACGTCCGGGTCGAGGTCGGCCACCCGCTGCGCCTGGGACAGCAGTCGCTGCGGTTCGGTGACCGTGTAGTCCCGGCGGATCAGCACACTGATCGCGCTCGGCTCCTCCGGCCCGGTGTAGGCGGGCATCGACCCGTCGCCCGGGATCTCGAAGGGGGTGACCTCGTCATAGGCCTCGTACAGCAGCTCGTCGTACGTCTCGGCCGCCGCGGCCAGCTCGTTGAAGGCCGTGTAGACGGCGGGATCGTCGTCTCCCGACCGCCTCTCGACCGCGTCGAGGTGGCGGTCCAGCGCGGATTTGACCGCCTCGGCGGCGGCGCGTACCTCGGCAGCGGTCGGCTGCGCAGCATCAGACATAGTGCAGACGCTATCCGTACTCGGGCACTACCCGCACAATAGATTCGATGCCGGAATATGAATTTCGCGATGTGTACGTGCCGCGCGGGGTCTCCCGCAAGGCTGCCACGCGCCTGTTGACCGACCACGCCGAGTACGGGCACTGGGAGTTGGACCGGCTGCGGCTGAATCCTGACGGCAGCCGTCGCGTACGTCTGCGCCGCCGGATCATCCGGCAGCCGCGTGCCACCTGGTGAACCCACGCTGTGACGCACAGTGAATGCGAAACGGGCCCCGCGTCTGCGGGGCCCGCTCCGTACTGCGTACCGGTCCGAACCGGTCCCTGAGTCCTAGGACCGGGACGCGGTCCGCGCGCGGCGGTAGAGCACGACGCCGCCGAGCAGCATCGCGGCGCTCGCGGCACCGGTGGCCGCCAGCGTGCCGGCACCGGTCTCGGCCAGCTCCTCCGTGCCCTTGACGGAGCTGCCCTGCGGCTTGTGCTCCGTCGACGGCTTGACCTCGGACCCGCCCTCGTCACCCGGCTTGCCGGGGGTCGGCTTGTCCTCGTCGTCCGGCTCGGACGGGTTGCTCGGCTCGTTCGGCTCCTCCGGCTCACCCGGGTTGCCGGGCTCGTCGGGCTTGTCGTCCGAGGCATTGGCGCACTTGTTGCCGGTCACGGCGTTGCCGGCTCCGGCGCCGATGCTGTTGCCGCAGGCGTTCACGGGAACCTCGACCGGCACCTGCACCGAGTTGCCGGAGATGACGCCCGGCGAGTTGCTGCTGCCACCCTGGGCCGACGAACCGCTGCCGCCACCGTTCGACCCGTCGTTGCCGCGGGAGATGTTGGCACAGCTGTTGCCCGCGACCGGGTTCAGCAGCCCCACGACGTTGACCGTGTTGCCGCAGACGTTGATCGGAACGTGCACGGGCACCTGGACCGTGTTACCGGATCCGACGCCCGGAGAGTTCCGCGCAACACCTTGTGCGTCCGCATCCGCGTACGCGTAACCACCGGTCACAGCCAGCACACCACTGGCTGCCGCGACGGTGATCAGACTCTTTCTCGCGACCTTTCGCATAGGTTCGCTCCCCTGCTGCCTATCGCCATTCGGAAATGCTCACGGGCGAATGCCCGCTCGCCAATTCCCAGGCCCCGGAGTACATGGAGTGCACTCCGGGGCCTGGGATCACACCCTCACGAGTGCGGCACAACTTCACGCATTGACACACGCGTTGCCGAAGGTGGGATTCAGCAGCCCGATCACGGAGACCGTGTTGCCGCAGGCGTTCACCGGCACGTGCACGGGCACCTGGACGGTGTTGCCGGACACGACACCCGGGGACTGCAGCGCAGCACCCTGAGCACCGGAGTCCGCAACCGCCATCCCTGCGCCGGCCAGCACGAGACCGCCGGTGGCAGCCGCGACAGCGACGACCTTCTTGATCATTCTTCCTCCTTGTTGGCAAACGCGGTCCCAGCCGGGACCGCACTGCCTGTAACGAGGAAGGGGGAACTCGGCCACGGGGCCGTGTGGGCGTTCACTCTTTCCAGTGAGAACCGTACGAATCTGAGATCGCCGGATTATCGTTTCAGCGGACAAGAATTCGCACACACGGCCGCTGCTCGGTCGTGCTCGGACCGACCCGTGGACGATCCGGATCGGATCCGGATCCCCTCCCGTTCCGGTTCGGAGCCGGTCCGGTCCGCTCGCCGCTCAGCAGGAGCCGAGGAATCAGCAGGAGTCGAGGAAGCGGTCCAGAACGCGGACGCCGAACTTCAGACCGTCCACGGGAACGCGCTCGTCCACGCCGTGGAACATGCCCGCGAAGTCCAGCTCGGGCGGCAGTTTGAGCGGAGCGAAGCCGAAGCAGCGGATGCCGAGGTCGTCGAAGGACTTGGCGTCCGTACCACCGGAGAGCATGTACGGCACGGCCCGGGCGATGGGGTCCTCGGCCCGGAGCGCCGACTGCATGGCGTCGACGACCCCGCCGTCGAAGCTCGTCTCCAGCGCCTTGTCGGCGTGCACGTCCTCCCTCTTGACCTTCGGGCCCAGGATCCGGTCGAGGTCGGCGAGGAACTCCTCCTCGTGCCCCGGCAGAAAACGGCCGTCGACATGGGCCGTCGCCTGCCCCGGAATGACGTTGACCTTGTAGCCCGCGCCGAGCATGGTCGGGGCCGCGGTGTTGCGCAGCGTCGCTCCGATGATCTTCGCGATGCCGCCGAGCTTGGCGAGCGTCGCGTCCATGTCCTCCGGGTCGAGCGGTGTGCCGAGCGCGTCGGACAGCTCGTCGAGGAACGACCGCACGGTCTTGGTCACCCGGACCGGGAACTTGTGGCGGCCGAGCCGCCCCACGGCCTCGCACAGTTCGGTGATGGCGTTGTCGCTGTTGGTCATCGAGCCGTGGCCTGCGGTGCCGTCCACGGTCAGCCGCATCCAGTGCATGCCCTTCTGGGCGGTCTCGATCAGGTAGAGCCGCAGGTTCTCGTTGACCGTGAAGGAGAAGCCGCCGACCTCGCCGATGGCCTCGGTCACGCCCTCGAAAAGGTCCGGGTGCTCGTTGACGAGATGCCGCGCCCCGTAGACCCCGCCCGCCTCCTCGTCGGCGAGGAAGGCGAGGACGATGTCGCGCGGCGGGCGGCGGCCGCTGCGCAGCCGGTCCCGTACGACCGCGAGCGTCATCGCGTCCATGTCCTTCATGTCGACGGCTCCGCGGCCCCAGACGCAGTCGTCCGCGATCTCACCCGAGAACGGGTGGTGCGTCCAGTCGTCGGCGTTGGCCGGGACGACGTCGGTGTGACCGTGGATGAGCAGCGCGGGCCGGGACGGGTCCTCGCCCGCGATGCGCGCGACCGTCGAAGCGCGGCCCGGGTGCGACTCGAAGATCTTGGGTTCGAGCCCCACCTCGGCGAGCTTCTCGGCGACGTATTCAGCGGCGGCGCGCTCGCCGGGGCCCGAGTGGTCGCCGTAGTTGCTGGTGTCGATCCGGATCAGGTCCCGGCACAGGTCGACGACCTCGTCCTCACCGGCGGGGGCCGGCCTCGACTCACTCACGCTGCCTCCTCGTGGTTCGCTGCCGCGGGCACCGGACCCGGAGGACCGGCACCCACGCGGGGTCCACGGCCATACTCCCCCGCGCGGCGCCGCATCCCAAGGCCGCAATACCGCCGTCATGCGCCCGTCACAGCACGTCGGGCGCCAGGCCGCCCCACCGCACAGCCCGGGTCAGCCCGCGGTGTCCCATCGGTCGCCCGCCGCGCCGCCTCGCCCGCCGTCCGAGCAACGCGCGTCCGCGGGTGCCGCCCGGCCGACCGGGTGATCGAGCACCGCCCGATGTTTGCTATGGTTTTCCCCGTCGGAACGGCCACGGGCCGGACGCCGAGCACCTTGTCCGGGTGGCGGAATGGCAGACGCGCTAGCTTGAGGTGCTAGTGCCCTTTATCGGGCGTGGGGGTTCAAGTCCCCCCTCGGACACCACAGATGGGACCCCAGCATCAGCTGGGGTCCTTCTTCGTCGGCGTCCGGAACTGGCCCCTGGTGCACGGTCGTGCCGTGCACCGCGGGGCCCGTCCTTCCCGGGAGTCCGGCCGTCAGTCGCCGCCGCCGTCGCCCCCGCTGGAGCCGAAGCTGATGCGCCGGGAGCGGGCCGACTCGTCGCTGTCCACCAGCCGTTGGACGACCGCGGGGGCCCAGTGCTCGCGGGCGAAGCCGTTCAGCGTGCGCCGCAGGGGGAAGGCCACGAAGCCCGGGTACAGAGCGTCGTCGACACCGGTCGCCGCGGCGAACGCCCCGAGCAGGCGGGTACCGAGGTCGGCCTGGCCCGAACGGGCCGCACCGTCCACACGCCCGCGCACCGGGGTCGTCCAGTCGACCGCCCCCACCGGGTACCGGTCGTACGGGAAGACGCCGAGCATCCGGCGCCGTTCGCGGCGCAGCGCCTCGCATGCCATGAGGTCCCGCAGGTAGAGATCGACGAAGCTGTGTCCGGCGTCGCGTATCCAGCCCCGCGCACCGACGCCCCGCCCCGTGCCGGCGCCCAGGCGGCCGAGCACGTCGAGCACCCAGTCCTGTATCGGGATCCCGACCGGAGTGGGGTCCACCAGGGACAGGCGACCGCGGTCCTCACGGATCCGCCCGGCCCGTTCCAGCTCGACGAGGACCGCGGCGGCCACGCCGTAGCCGATGTACGGGGTGCGGCTCAACTCCCGTCCGGTGACCGGATCGTGGGCCAGCAGCAGCAGTTCTTCGGGCAGCGTGCCCCGGTACGGCTCGATGACGGGCTCCTTGGGCCGGCCGGTGGACGGCGAACGGACGGGCACCGGCGCGGCGCTGTCCGCCTCCGGCCGGTCAGGCGTCGGTCAAGCGTTGCACACCGGCGGAAGGCCGTCGTTGCAGGCGATGGCGTCGGCCAGAGCGGCGGGGAACGGGAGGGGGTCGCCGCCCGGCACGCCGGCGAGCTCCGCGTACGCCCGGTGGAGGTTCATCACCAGCCGCTCGGACTCGCCCAGCGCGGCGAACTCCCCGAGGTCCGCCTCCAGCGCCGCCTCGCGTGGGCCGATCCCGGCCGCCCGGCTCTCCTCGGCCAGGCGCAGGACCCAGGCCAGATAGCGCTCCACGGTGTCGTAGACCTCGGGGCCGCAGACCGGGCCGTGTCCGGGGACGACGGTCTCCGCGCCGAGTTCGCGCAGCAGAGCGAGGGACGCGATCGAGCCCTGCACCGAGCCCATGAAGACGAACGGGGTGCCCTCGGAGAAGATCAGGTCGCCCGCGAAGAGCACCTTCTGCTCGGGCAGCCATACGGCCGTGTCGCCGGCGGTGTGGGCGACACCGGGGTGGATCAGCTCGATGTCGTACGCGGGTGTGTGGAGGGTCAGGCGGTCGGTGAAGGTCGTCGTGGGCGGCGCGACGACGATGTCGCCCCACTCGACGTCGGGCCAGAGCGCGGGCAGGTCGACGCCGTTGCGCAGGATCTCCTCGCGGCAGCGGGGGTGGGAGATCAGGCGGGCGTGCGGCGTGAAGAGGTGGTTGCCGTAGGTGTGGTCGCCGTGGTGGTGGGTGTTGACGAGCACGCCCGGCATGCGTCCGGCGGTCGCGACCACGGTGTCGCGCAGCGCCCGCGCCCGCATCTCGGTGGCCGCGGTGTCGATGAGGACGGTCTCCGTGCCGGGCGAACCCACCAGGAAACCGGCGTTGTTGAGGCACCAGCTCCCGGGGAGCTGGAGGTAGGCGAACACCCCGTCGGCGACTTCCTCCAGCTTGGCATCGGGCGTGATCATGAACTCCTCCTGGGGGA
This sequence comes from Streptomyces sp. NPDC047108, assembly GCF_040643575.1. NCBI lineage: Bacteria > Bacillati > Actinomycetota > Actinomycetes > Kitasatosporales > Streptomycetaceae > Streptomyces > Streptomyces sp. NPDC047108. The sequence goes on along the minus strand of NZ_JBEYUP010000004.1, from coordinate 134,494 downwards.
CGGCGACTTCGGTCAGGGGGCGGCGTACGCGGACGGCTGCCGGGGTCCGTCCGGTGATGCGACGGGCCGCGGGACGAGGGCATGATCCCCCGTTCCGCGGCCCGTGGCCCAGTCCACCGCCGGACAGCCCGCGCAGCGCGCGCCCCCTGACTGCGTATCAGGTACCGACCCTGCGCCGCACTCCGCGCACCAGCCGCTGGGCGGTGAACGTCGCCCCGTAGACGAAGCGCATCGCCGGGCCGAACGAGGGCGCCGTCAGCAGGCCCGCGAAGAAGAGGCCGGGGTGCGAGGACTCGAACCGGCTGTTGAGGTCCGGGGCGAGACCGCCGCCCACCCGTCGCAGCCCGTCCCTGATCCCCCGGTCGAGCAGGTCGAGCCGGGCAAGGTCCGGGGTGAAGCCGGTGGCGGCGATGACGTGCTCGGTCTCCAGAGCGGTCCGCGCGCCCGCGGGTGTCGTGAGGTCCAGCCGCACACCGCCCGACGACGGCGACGCCGCGCGGAGCCGGTGACCGAGCAGGACGGGTACGGCGCTCTCGAGGCGGTCGCGCAGCCACCAGGCGCCCGCGGGGCCGAGAGCCGTCGCCGCGATGCGGACGCGCGTGGGCCCGGGCAGTCGGCGGACCGCCCACGGGATCTCGGACCAGACCCAGCTCGGCCAGCCGGTGCCGAGCCCGCAGTGCGGGTCGCGGAGCGAGCGCAGCAGGCTGCGGTCGAGCGGCTGCGGCGGGGTGTTCCAGTTGAGGCGCCCCGCGCGGGCCACGACCCGGGCGGTTGCGCCCTCCTCGGCCAGCAGGGCCGCGGTCTCCAGGGCGGCCTGTCCGGCGCCGATCACGGTGACGTCCTTGCCCTTGAACCGGGAGAGGTCGCTGTGGTGGCTGCTGTGCGAGGCGAGTCCCTCCGGGAGCGCGGTGAGCGGCTCCGGGTGGCTGACGAAGGGCATGACGCCGGCCGCGAGCGCGACCGTCCTGGTGGGGATGGCCTCGCCGTCCTCGGTGGTGACCACGTAGCCGCCGCCGCTGCGGCGTACGGAGGTCACGGTCTGCTCGTCGATCCGCTCGACGGCGTTCTGCGCGAACCACATGCCGTAGTCGGTGTACGTGGTGATGGGGATCGGCGTGCCGTGCTCGGCGGGCTGGTTGCGGGAGGCGCAGTACGCGGACAGCGTGCGGTCGCCGGTCGGGTCGGACAGATTCGAGGACCAGGGCTCCGACTTGAGGAACATGCCCGGCGGCATGTGGTCCCGCCATGAGGCCATCGGACGGCCGAGCACGCGAAGCCGCAGTCCGGTCGCGGCCGCGTGGGCAGCGATCGACAGTCCGTAGGGGCCTGCGCCGACGACAACCAGGTCGTACATGGATGGTTCCCGCTCTCTTGTCATGAAGCGATCGTCGTGAGGGCTTGCCGCCCTCGCGGTGGTACGCGTGGAGGGTCGTGGGCCCGGGGTCACAGAGCCGCGACGATGGTGGGCCGCGGCCGTAGCCGGCGCAGTCCCTTCATGCCGCCGCGCCCCAGCCAGGCGGCGGTCATGGCGGCGAACGGGGCGGGGTCGTCGGAGGCGAACCAGGCCGTCTCGGGGCTGCGGTAGAGACGCCTGGTCCGCCCCCGACGGGTCCGGATCCGCGGACCGGTCGCGGCGGCCGTCGCCATGCCGGAGAGCAGGGCGTAGTTCTCCGCGACGAAGACCCGCCCCGGCTGTGGCAGCGGCACCTCGACCTGCCGCCCCGTCAGATCCAGGTGCAGCGCCCGTACGACGTCCAGGCCGGCCCCGTCGGTGAACAGCCGGAACTGGGCGCCGGGGCGCGGGTTGAAGTCGAGGAGGTGATACGTGCCGGTGGCGTGGTCGCGCCGGTAGTCGAGGTCGAGGATGCCGCGGTAGCCGAGCCGCTCGGCCAACTTCCGTGACGTGGCCTCCACTTCGTCGTTGGGGAGCCAGGTCCCGACCGCCGTGAGTCCCGTCCCCACGGGCCAGGACAGCTCCTTGCGGCCCGCTCCGCCGATCAGGCAGACGGCTCCCTCGCCGAAGCAGCCGTGGAAGAACCAGTCCGTGTCGCGGCCGCCCGCCAGGTGCCGCTGCAGCAGCAGTCTGCTGCCGGCCCGGCCGCTCTGCTCGAAAAGCGCGCGGGCCTCGTCGGGGGTGTGGACCAGGGTGGTGCTGCGCAGTCCGGTGGCGCGGGGCAGCAGCCACGGCCTGCTCCACTTGGCCACGACGGGGGTCCCGAGTCCGGCCGCCGCGTCGGCGGCCTCGTCCGCGCTCTCCGGGATGACGGTGGTCGGGTGAGGCACGCCGGTGGCGTGGCACACCCGGGCGAGTTCGGCCTTGTCGGCGACGCGCTCGGGCAGGCCAGGAGGCTGACCAGCCATCAGATACGAGTCGGCCAGCCGCTCTTCGAGCGCAGCGACGACGATGGCGCTGACGTCGTCCATCGGGACGAGCACGGCCCGTCGCCCGATCCGCTCCGCGACCTGACAGAGAGTCATGTACAGACGTGCGGTGGACGGTCCGCCGGAGGGCCAGCGGTGGGCCCGGTGGACGTAACGCGACCGGTTCACCGGGCTCGCCGGCGACTCGACGAGCGTGTGCACCTCGATCCCAGCACGACCGAGCGATCTGACGGCCCCCAGGGTTCCGTGATGGAACGGGTTCTGGTCGAGACGGATCAGCAGCGCCGGCACATCGGTGTCGAGGTCGGGACGCGGCGCGGGGCACGTGAGATTTCGGTGGTGCACTGCTCCCCTTCGGGATCAATAGGCCGTGCGAGCGATGGAATTCTCCGGAATACGTCCCAATTGCATGCGGCGGGTATGCATGCCGCGCTGGTTGCACGCCGGAAGGAGTAGCAGATGTTGCGCCATCCTCGGAGGCTGGCCGTATCATGCCTCGGTGCGGTCGCCGTGGGAGTTCTTCTCGCCGGGACCGCGACCGGGGATCCGGGCGCCGATCCGGCGCTCCCGGAATCGGCCGGCAGTGTTCCCTTCGACGAGAACGTGCCGATGATGGAACCGGTTCCGGGTGTGCCGTGGGGCGCCTTTCTGGGGTCCGGGCCCGAGGGTGTTTCCCATATGACGGCCATGCAGCAATGGCTGGGCGGTTCGGAAATGCGGGTGGGGCACACCTACCTCCCCGGCAACCGCTGGGCGGACCTCGAGGGGAGCCCGGGACTGCTGGAGCCCTGGGCGCGATGGCGCCGCGCCGACTCGGACCGCCTGTTCGTACTGAACGTCCCGATGCTCGAGCGCAACGAGGAGGGCATCCCCGACGAGGAGGTCGCCGAGCTGCTGGAGCGCGGTGCGGGGGGCGAGTTCGACCACGTCTTCCGTAGGCTCGCGAACCGGCTCGTGGGGCTCGGCGTCCCGGAAACGGTGATCGTACTGGGCTGGGAGATGAACGGCATCACGTACACCAGCCGGTGCGCGCCGCATCCGGAGGCGTGGCGGGCGTACTGGCGGCGGATCGTCACCACGATGCGCGCGGTTCCCGGTCAGCGTTTCCGTTTCGATTTCGCGCCCAGTCGCGGCGAGGACGCCATTCCGTGGACCGAGTGCTATCCGGGCGACGACGTGGTCGACATCGTCGGAATGGATTCCTACGACCAGCCGCCGGGGCGGAGTTTCGACGAGCACATCAACCAGCGGATGGGCCTGCGGGACCAGGTGGAATTCGCGAAGGAGCACAACAAGCCCATCTCTTATCCGGAATGGGGACTCTTCCGCAACGGCGACAACGCCGAATACATGCGGCGCATGCTGGACTGGATCGCCGAACACCCGCCCGCCTACCACACGATCACGGACTACTGCCCGCACGGGATCTGGAGGTGCGGGACGAATCCGAAGGCGTCGCGGATCTTCCGGCATCAGCAGTTCACGGGACGGGACGCGCGGGAGCAGAACGGGCGGGAGCAGGACGGGCGGGAGCGGGAGGCGGACTGCATGCAGCTGAACCTGGGTTCGTGGGGCGAGTCGCTGCTCGGCCGGCGCGACATGTGCGTCCGCTTCGACTGGCCGAAGCGCTGAGGGCGGCGCCCGCCGGGTCGCCGTCGGCGCGGGACCGGCCGGACGGCTCCGGCTCCGGCTCCGGCTCCGCGACAGTCGCCGCGACCGCCGCCGCGACGGACATCGCGGCCGGGACTGCGGCCGGGACTACGCACCGGCCGTGGCGAGCGGGCGGTTCCTACGACGACGGGTGCCGGCCGGTCCCGCGCCCCGGGACCGCACGCCAGTCGTTCAGCCTGCTCCGCCACATCAGCAGGGCGGGGAAGCGGCTCCGGGCCTCCTCGGCGAGCAGCTCGCGCCCCGCGATCCGGCCGGCGTACAGCCGCAGCGCCGGGGCCATCTCCTCCCGCGCCAGCAGAAGGCGCTGGTTGGTGACGGCGGTCGGCCGCCAGTGGTGCTTGTACTGCTCGTCGCCCCTCAGCAGGCTCAGCACACCGCGGCCGGACTCGGCCGCCAGGTCGGCGTCGTGCCGCAGCAGCATGGTGTTGATGTCGGCCTTCGCCGCCCGCAGATCGGGGTGCGCGCCGTAGAGGTAGCCGCCCGCGAGGTCCGGGGAGGTCAGCGTCACATCGATGGCGACCACCTGCCTCCCCCGCCGGTACTCGGTGACGACCGCGTCGCCGGTGGTCGCCATCTGCCCGACGGCGCGCACCAGATGCTCGGCGAAACGCGGCCTGCGGTGTTCCGGGGTCACCCCGCGGCCCTGCCACTGGAGGCGGTGCAGCCGCAGCATGGCGAGGACGGCCTCGGGCACTTCGGGTTCGGGCACGCCGCGGTACTCGATACCGACCGCGTCGAGCTTGCGCACCTTGGCCCGCGACCTGCGCGCCGCGGGGCCGGGCAGCCGGCCCATCAGCGCGTCGAAGGGCAGACCGGGCAGTTCGAGACAGATCGAGTCCTCGAGCCGCTTCTCCGGTCCCCGCCAGAGCTGGACGACGCGTTCGGCAGCGGCACCCGGCCGCACCTCGCGCAGGTCGACGACGGACCTGCGCGCGGCCCGGTGCAGTCCCCCGGCCAGTCCGGCCGCCGCGGCGCCCGCGCAGCCGTCGTCGATCAGCACGTCCTGGTAGTCGGAGATGCCGCCGCCGATGAAGACGAGTGCGGGCAGCGGACGGTACGTCATCATCAGCGGCGCCGCGCCCACGAGGCGGTTCCCCCGGTAGGCCAGCAGCAGCCGCAGCCGCCCCGGCGTGCCGTACGACAGCCACCAGGAGTGGAGCCAGGCGTGCGTCTGGAACGGGGTCGCGGTGCGGCACCGCCGGTGCAGCCGGTCCCACTCCGGCCCCAGGGAGGCGAAGCGGTCCGGGTCGCGGCAGAGCCGCACCGTCAGCCCGGTGGCGGACGCGGGAGTCCGGGGCGGTGCCGCGGTGGTATCCGCCGTCACGGTGTGGCCTCCCGCGCCGGCTGCGCCGCCGCGGGCGCTGCCGGCGCGGGAACCACCGCGGCGGAGCGGCGGCGCCCCGAGGGCTTGACGAGCAGGAGCAGGCAGCCGAGGAGCCCGCCGGCGCAAGCACCCACGGCACCGGCGATCCAGACCGAGGGCGAGGCGGGGGCGGTCGGGACGGGTGCCTTGGAGAGCAGGGAGAGCCGTACGCCGGTGCTGGTGGCGGAGGCGTTGGCGTACGCGGTGAGCGCGCGGGCCACCTCGTTGGCGTTGCTCGCCGCCTTGCCGGCCCGTGCGTCGCTGCCGACGATCTCGATCATCGGCGCGTCGGGGGAGGTCACGGCCTGGACGCGGTTGCGGAGCTCGTTGGCCGGGATGCCGGTGGCGGCCTGGGCGTCGGCGAGCACGGCGGCGTTGGTGACGACACGGCCGTAGGCGTGCGCGAAGCCCAGGGCTGTCGCGGTGTCGGCGCCGCGCTCGGGGTTGACGACCACGTAGCTGGTGGCGGTGTAGTTCGGTGTCCGCAGGCCCCCGTAGCCCAGGCCCGCGATCGTGCCGAGCAGTACGCACAGGACGAGCGGCCACCAGGGAGGAAGGCGCCGGGACAGGGCGAGGAGCCGGGCGGACGGGCTCGGGTCCGGGCGCTCTGCTGCTGCCGGGGCTGCGGCCACTGCGGTGTCGGTGGTCATGGCGGCGGTCACCTTTTCGGTCGGGAGACGGCGAGGGCGTGGTGGTACGGGCTGGGGAACGCGCCCCAGCCGCCCCTGTGACGGGCGGCGGCGGTGCGTTCGTAGAGGTCGGCGAGCAACTCGGCACTGCGGGCGATGTCGTAGCGGGCGACGGCCGGCGGGGCGGGCAGCCGGCGGGCACCGGTGTTCCTCTGCTCGTTCAGCGCCTCGGCGAGCGCGGCGACGAGGGGCGCCACGCCGAGGGCGATGCGCCGGGCCCCCGGTGCCTCGTCGGCCTGCAGTTCGTCGATCGCCGGGCAGGTGACGTGCAGGACGGGCAGCCCCGCGGCGAGCGCTTCGAGGACGGCGAGTCCGAAGGACTCCTCGGAGGACGGGGAGACGAACACGTCCATGGCGGCGAGGAGTCCGGGGATGTCGGCGGAGCGGTCCGAGCTCCACTCGACCGCGCCGTCGCGCTCGCCGAGCAACCGTACGCGCCGCTCGATGCCGAGTTGTACGGCCAGCCGTTCCAGGGAGCCGCGTTCGGGTCCCTCGCCGACGAGCAGCACCCGGGCCTCCGGGAGTTCGGCGACCGCCCGCAGCAGGATGTCGAACCGCTTGCCCGGGACGAGCCGGCCGACTCCCCCTGCCACGAAGGCGTGTTCGGGGAAGTCGAGACGGGCCCGGGCGGTCGCGCGGGCGGTGGGGTCGTAGCGGAAGTGCCTGGCGTCGATGCCGTTGGGGATCAGCTCGATGCGCTCGCGGGGCACGCCCCAGGCGCGCAGCCGGTCCGCGACGGTGGCGGAGACGGCGACCGTGGCGGAGCCGAGGCGCTCGGTCGTGAGATAGAGGGCGCGGGTGCCGGGGGTGAGCGGACGGCCCTCGATGCAGGTGGCGCCGAGCGAGTGTTCCGTGGCGAGCACGGCCTCGACCCCGGCCATGCGCGCGGCCACGCGGCCGAAGACACAGGCCCGGTAGAGGTGGGTGTGGACCAGGTCGTAGCGCCCGGCGCGGATGGCGGTGACGAGCCGGGGCAGGGCGGACAGGTCGCGGTTGCCGTCCATGCCGAGGTGGAGGACGCGCGTGCCGTCGCTGACGATGCCCTGTGCCACGGCGCCGGGGTTGGTGAGCGCGATGACGTCGCACCTCACCGGAAGGTGACGCAGCATCAGCCGGAGCTGCTGTTCCGCTCCGCCTGCCCCCAGGCCGGTGATGACGTGGAGCACCCGCAGCGGCGCTCGTCCCGGCACTCTCATCGTCCGGCCCCGGCGGTCACCGCGCCTGCGGTCTCGACGGGCACGGCCCGCCGTCGTACGGGGTGCAGCAGCCGCTTCACGGTCAGGCGCAGGGCGGTGTCCTGGTCCCCGACGTGGATGCGCGGCAGGGCGTACGGGCCGGTGAGCGGTCCGGGGTCGATGGCGCAGGCGTAGGAATAGCCGGCGGAGCGCACGGCGGCGGCGGCGCGGGCGTCGACGTGCCCGTACGCGTAGCAGTAGCCGTCCACGGGACGGCCGGTGATCTCGCGCAGCAGCTCGCGGCTGCGCGCCGTCTCCTCGTGGAGGGTGGCGTCGTCGGCCTCGGGGAGGGAGACGTGCAGCATGCCGTGGGAGCCGACCTCCATGCCGGCGACGGCGGCGGCATGGACGCCCTCATCGGTGAGCAGGGGCTTGCGGGGTCCGAGGGGGTCCCAGGCGTTGTCGCCGCCGAGCCGCCCGGGGAGGACGAACACCGTGGCGCGGAAGCCGTGTTCGCGCAGCAGCGGTACGGCGTTCGCGGTGAAGTCGGCGTAGCCGTCGTCGAAGGTGAGGCCGACCAGTCGGGAACCGCGCCCTGCGCCGCGCTCGCGCAGCAGCTCGGCGACGCCGACGCCGCGCAGGCCGCGTGCCGCGAGCCAGCGGAACTGCCGGCGCAGCCGGTCCGGGGTGACGGTGATCCGGTAGGGGTCCTCCGTGTAGCCGGTCACGGAGTGGTACATCAGCAGCCAGGGTTCAGCGGGCATGTCGGCGCAGCTTCCGTTTCGCGGACGAGATCAGCAGAGGGACTTCGGGCGCCCGTACGGCGAAGGCCGCGGCGGTGAAGGCGGCCGGGACGACCAGAGCGCCGGCCGCGACCGTGCCGAGGGCGGTGGGAACGAGGGGTGCGACGGCCCAGCCCGCGGCCACGGCCGCCGCGGCGGCGAGCGCGAGCCGGGCCAGGCCGCCGGTGACCCGCCGGATGTCGATGTCGATGCCCTGGCGGCCGAGGCCGAAGAGCAGGAGCAGCATGGTGACGGTGATGCCGGCGGCGTTGGCCGCGGCGATGCCGTGGACGCCCCAGGGCACGATGGCCGCGTGGGCGCAACTGATCGTGACGAGCAGGCCGATGGCCATGGCCGCCGCGGGGTCCCAGGTGGGCCGTGCCATGGAGAAGAACGGCCGGATGAGGGCTCCGGTGAGGCTGTGGCCGAGCAGCCCGAGCGCGTAGACCCGCATGACCGAGGCGGTCGCGGCGGTGTCCGAGGCCTCGAAGGCCCCGCGCTGGAAGAGGAGTTGGATGAGCTGGGGGGCGTAGGCGATGACGTACGCGGCGCCGAGGAGCACCAGCAGCGCGGCGAGGGTGATGTCGCGCTCGACCCGCCGCCGGGCCCGGTCCTTGTCGCCGTCGGCCATGGCACGGGCGACGAGGGGGAAGGTGACCGTGACGACCATCAGCGAGAGGGTCATGGGGACTTGGGCGACCTTCTGCGCGTAGTTCAGGTGCGAGATGGCGCCGGAGGGCAGTGAGGAGCCGAGGTAGCGCTCGACCAGGACCTGGGACTGGCGGCCGAGGGCGAAGAGGGCGACGGGTGCCAGGACGGCGAGGACAGGGGGCAGTGCCCGCCGTGCGGCGGCCCGCCGGTCCTGTTCCGGCTCGTCACCGCCCGTACGGGATCCGGCGGCCGGTGCCGTTTCCACCGGGGCCCGGCCGGTGCGGGCCGCGGCAGGAGCCCGGCCGGTGCGGGCCGCCCGCCGGTTCCGTAGGCGGACGGGCACCTGCCGGAGGAACGCGGGCGCCTGGACGAGCACCATGAGGAGACCGCCGACGGCGACCCCGGCCGCAGCGGCACGCACGCCCCAGAGGGTGTGCATCAGCAGCACCGTGGCGATGATGCCGACGTTGTACGCGACGTAGATCGCGGCGGGCGGCAGGAAGCACCGGTGGGCGCGCAGGGCCGCGCTGAAGTACCCGGCGATGCCGAAGGTCAGGACCGTGACGGCGGTGAGCCGGGTGCAGTCCACGGCGAGGGCGGGATCGGGCAGTCCGGGCGCGAAGAGCCGTACGAACTGGGGCGCGGCGAGGGCGAGAAGGCCGGCGACGCAGGTGAGGGCGATGCAGAGCCGCGGCGCTGTGGAGGCGACGAGCCGGCCGACGGGGTCCGCTCCGGAAGTCCGGTCCCGTTCCACGCCTGCGCCCGCGCTCATGGCGACGTCCGGCGCTTCCGGGACACGGGCCACGGCCATGCGGGCGGCCCGCCGCGAGAGCGCCAGGCTGAACGCGGGGATCATCACCAGCGCCATCGCGTCCTCGATCAGCAGCGTCGCCGCGATCTCGGGCACGGTCCACGCCACCAGAAAGGAGTCCGTCTCCTGGTCCGCACCGAACAGGCCGGCCACCAACTGGTCGCGCCCCAGGCCGAGAAGAGCCCCGGCGGCGGTGAAAGCAGCGGTGACGGCGGCGGCCCTGACGATGAACCGTTCCGAACCGCCGCGCTGGGGAGGCGGGCCGGGCGGCGCCGCTCCGCGCGAAGGCGCAGGGGGCGCCGCCGGGCCGGCCACCGTCTGCGGCGGCCTCCCGGCTGTCGACTGCGCTACGGCGGAGGCGTCGGTCATCTGCGGCTCGCCGGGGTGCCCGGCCGCGGGGAGCCGTCGGGCTTCGCCGGTGCGGCCTTCATGACGGGGGCCGCCCTGGGGGCCGTATCGGACGTCCGCGCCCGTACCTCGGTACGGGGCGGGGGGGCGGGAGCGACCGCCGGTGCACGTACGGGGGGTTCGGCCGCGGGTGCCGGTCCTGCAGAAGGCACTGTTTCGTTCGGGGAGGCTGTTTCGGGGCCGGCCTGGTCAGGGGCGGACGGCCCGGGGAGGACCGCCTTCACCGGCGTGCGGTCCGGCGGAAGCGCGGTGTGGCCCGCCGGAAGCGGGGCGACTGCCGCGGGCGAGAGCGCCCACCAGGCCGCGAGCCCCAGCATCACCGCGGTCAGGACCGTCGAGGGACCGCCGATGTCGCCGTACACGAAGTCGGAGAGCAGATAGATCAGGACCCCCACCGCGGCCAGTCCGCACTCCCACGGCAGCCCGGCCCGCCGGGCACGGCGCAGCCTGCGGTACGCGAGGACGAGCAGCGCGGACCAGCTTCCGACGACGGCGGTGATGCCGACGAGCCCCTGCTCGCTGAGGACGAGCAGATACATGTTGTGGGGCGAGAGCAGCGGTTCGCGCCGGAACTCGTGGCCCGCGCCCGCCGTGTCACTGCTGGACGACAGCCCCAGCGACGCGTTGGCGTCGCGGTGGACGGGGAAGCCCTTGATGCCGACGCCCGTCACCGGGTCGTCCTTCCAGATGGTGACGGCGGCGTCCCACAGCGCGTACCGGTCGGTGACGGAGCGGTCGGGCGCACCGGCCACCTCGGTCATGCTGGTGAGCCGTTCGCCGATGAGAGCGGACCCGACGCCGACCCCGCCGACCAGCACCACGAGCGAGGCGATGAACACGGCCAGGGCGCTCATCGCGATCCGCAGTCCGGCGAGCAGCAGCACCACGGCGGCGGCGACCGCGGTGGACAGCCAGGAGCCGCGGCTGAAGGAGAAGACGAGCGGCACGAGCAGGACACCGGCGCAGGCCAGGGCGGCGATCCGGAAGCGGCGCGGGGTGTCCGCGGGGGCGCCGAGCCCGAGGGCCAGCGCGAGGACGGTGCCGAAGGCGACGACGGTCGCCATGCCCATCACGTCCACGGGACCGAACGTGCCGACGGCCCGGATGTCCTGTCCCGCGTACGAGGCGCCGGTGCCGGTGAGGTACTGGTGGACCCCGACGGCGCCCTGGCCCAGCGCGGTCAGGACGGCCGCGCCCGCCACCCACCGGAAGTCGCGGCGGGAGCGCAGCAGCAGCGCCACGGCCGCGGGGACGAGGACGAACACCTGGGCGTAGCGCACGAATCCCGGCAGGCTCGCCATCGGGTCGCGGGACGCGGCGGTCGCCACGGCGAAGCCGACCATCGGCGCGGCAAGGATCGCCACGCCCGCCCGGGGCAGCGTCCGCCGCCGGTCGCAGAGCAGGGCGATCGCGCAGGCCGCCACGAGGACGGCCGATGCGGCGTCGGCGAGCGTGACCGTACGGTCGTCGGGTCCCGCCGGCACGCACAGGAGCAGCACGGTGGCCGCGGCGGGCAGGGCGCGCCAGGCGAGCCGGAGCCGCGCGCGGACGGGGTTCAGTGCGATCGGCGCCGTCGTCATGCTCAGCTCCCCCCGAGACGGAAGAGGGAGCCCGCGGTGCGCAGCAGGATCCGGACGTCCTGCCAGAGGGACCATGTCTCGATGTAGTGGTTGTCGAACCGGGCACGGTCCTCGATCGAGGTGTCGCCGCGCAGACCGTGGACCTGGGCGAGGCCGGTGATGCCCACGGGCATCCGGTGGCGGGCGGCGTATCCGGGGTGCATGGCGCTGAACTTCCCTACGAAGTAGGGGCGTTCGGGCCGTGGGCCGACGAGGCTCATGTCGCCGCGCAGCACGTTCCAGAGCTGCGGCAGCTCGTCCAGGGAGGTACGGCGCAGCAGGTTGCCGACCGGGCTCATCCGCGCGTCACCGGCGACGTTCCAGCGGGTGGCCGACTCCTGCTCGCTGGCGGGGCACAGCGTCCGGAACTTCAGCACCGTGAACGGGTGCCCGGCCATGCCGATCCGCTCCTGACGGAAGATCACCCCGGGGCCGTCGGACCACCGTACGGCCAGGGCGCAGGCCAGCATCACCGGTGCAGCGACCAGGAGGGCGACGGCGGCGATGACGACGTCGAGGACGCGCTTGCCGAGGATGCCGAGGCGGTGGCGGGGAGGCGACTCCAGGCGCTGGCAGGCGAAGCCCCAGATGTGCTCGGGTCCGCCGGGGCGCCGCGGTCCTGCGTCGGCGGCCGTGTCACCGTGAACGAGCCATACGGTGCAGCCGAGTTCGGCGAAGAGCCGGACCAGGGCGGCGTCGTACGGGTCGTCCCAGGGGCTCCGGGTGAAGATCACGTCCTGCACGGTGTTCTGGATGACGGCGCGGGCGACGTCCTCGTGGGCGGTGAGGACGGGCACGGGGAGCTCACCCGTGGGAAGCGGTACCGCAGCGGGTTCCCGGTCGGCCTCACGGCGGAGGTCGCGGCCGACACCACAGCCGAGGTCGCGGCCCTGCTCCCTCTCCAGGGCCCGGTTGCCGTCCGGGGCGGGGACGCGGTCCACCACGGGCGCCGGGGCGCGCCCGACCAGACCGACCAGGCGCATGCCGTACTCGGGGCGCTCGTACAGCGCTCCCGCCACCCGGCGGCCCGAAGGGTCGGCGCCCACGACCAGCGCGGAGTGCGGGCGCGTACGCCGTCCTCTGCGCCGTGCCGCGAGCAGCACGCCCCGGCACAGACCGGCCACCACGACGTCGGCGGCGACGACGGCCAGCAACACGGCCCAGCCGGGCGTCTGTCCCGCCCGTACGCCTGCCAGGACAGCGACCGCCATGCACCAGGCGATCGCGGAGTACCCCATGATCCGGGGCAGTTCGTCGAGCGCGGTCGCCGTCGGGCCGGGCCGGTAGAGACCTCCGCGTGCGCACAGCAGCACCTGCACGGCGAGCGCGACGCCGCCGGCGGCGGCCGCCGGGCCGGGCCTGCCGAGTGGCAGCGCCGCGGCGGCGACCGCGAGACAGTCGACGGCCGCGAGCCCGGCGGCGAGACGCCCGACCAGCGGAGCGGTCCGCTGCCCGGCCGGAGCCGGGCCTCGGAAGGGGCGGAGCGGTGCGAAGACGGGCGGTGCCTGGCGGGTTGCCGCTCCGAGCAGGGACACGACCCGCCCGGGATTCGACACCCCTGCGTTGTCCGTGGTCATCGCCTGCTGTGCTCCCTGGTCTCGGGGGACGGGCCGGGTCGTTCGTGGGGATCGCGGCCTGGAGGCGGCGGTGCGCCGTCCGGCGTCCGGGGAACGGCCCGGGCGGGCCCGAGGAGTTCGCGGTACAGACGGGCCACCGCGTCGGCCGTCGCCCGCACGTCGTGCGCTCCGCGTACGTGCTCCTGCGCCTGGGCGCCGAGGGTGTCGCGCAGCCGGGGGTTGAGCAGGAGGTCCGTCATGGCGCGCGCGAGGGCGCCGGGATCCTCCGGCGGCACGAGTCCGCGGGCGGCGTGGCGCGGCGGCAGGCTCTCGCGCGCACCCGTCACCTCGCTCATGACGACGGGACGCCCGCAGGCCATGGCCTCCAGCGGGGCGAGCGCCATGCCTTCCCAGCGGGAGGGCAGGACGACCAGGTCGGCGGCCGCGTACCAGGCGGCGGGGTCGGTGGTGGGACCTGCGAACAGGACCTGCTGGGGCGCCTCCTGACGCAGCCCCTCCCCCGCCGGCCCGTCCCCCACGAGGGCGAGTACGGCCCCGGGGACCTGGCCGGTGACGCCGGGCCAGGCGCGCAGCAGGACGTCCTGGCCCTTCTGCCGGCAGAGCCTGCCGACGCAGACCACCAGCAGCGTGTCCGGCGGCAGGCAGCGGAGCGCGTCGATGCCGGACCGGGCACGGTCGCGGGCGGCTCGGTCCGCGGGGCGGAAGTGCTCGGTGTCCACGCCGTTACGGATCACGGCCCACCGGCCGGTCACGCCCGCGTCGTGGCCGCGCCGCCGCTCGTCCTCGCTGACGCACAGCAGGCGGGTGGCCCATCGGGCGGCGAACCGCTCCCAGTACAGGGCGAGTTCGGAAGCCGTCCCGCCGACGGCCTCGAAGGACCAGGCGTGCGGCTGGAAGACGGTGGGGATACGGCCGCGTACGGCCAGCCGGGCGGCGAGACCGGCCTTGGCGCTGTGCGCGTGCACGAGGTCCGGGGAGGTCCGCCGGATGAGGCGGGACAGCCGCAGGGTCTCCATCGGAAGGTGGGGCCCCGGTTCGCGCCGGGCGTGCCAGGGCAGGACGCGGGCCCCGGCCTCCGCGGCCGCCTCGCCGAGGACACCGCCGGACGGACAGGCGACGAGGGAGCGAAGGCCCGCCCGGGTCTGGCTGCGCACCAGGTCCGTGACGACCCTGGCGACGCCTCCGTCGACGGGCTGGGAGATGTGCAGCACCGTCAACCGGCGTCCTTCACGCTTGTGTTGCGGCACGCGCTGCTCCCCGTACACGGACCGGATGGAATCCGAAGCCCCGGCGACGAGAGCCGCCGGGGGTGCTCGCCCCCGGCGGTCTCGCGACCGCCGGGGGTGTGGGCCGGGCTCGCCGTCAGCGGCGGGCGTCTGCCTGGAGGAAGAGGGCGCTGAGGTGGTAGCCCTCGTCCTTGCTGCCGAAGCCGACGGTGAGATCCTCGGCACCCGACTTGAGGGCGGACGTCACGTTGAAGACGTCGGAGTCGACGCCGAGGGTGTTGACGTGGTTCGGCTTCCGTCCGGTGTCGGACTTGCCGTTGGTGGAAATGGTGGAGTTCATCGCGTCGTTGGCCGGGTTGGCGGCATTGCTCAGCGTCACGGGCTTCTTGGAGTCGTCGGCGGCGACGCCGAGCGCGTTGCTGCCGAGCCCCCGGTCCCCGTCGTAGGCGACGACCCCGAGGCTGCCCTTGCCCTTGGCCGGGACGTTCAGCTCTTCCATCTCCAGGAAGAAGTCGGGGCGGGCCTCGTTGACGGTCTGGTAGCCGTCCCAGACGGAGAGCGTCCGCAGCGGGGCGCTGGGGTCGGAGTAGGCGACGACCAGGGTCCAGCCGCCGTAGGTGCCGGGCTTGGAGTGGCCCTTGGCGATGTTGATCTGCCCGACGGTGTAGGCGCCGGGGCTGCTGTCCCGCACGATGTCGGTGACGTCGGCCGAGGCGGCGTAGGCGTCGGCGCCCTCGGCGAGACGGTGCCCCATGGTGGTGTCGGCGAGAATCTGCTTGTACTCGCCGCCCGGTTCGGCGAACAGGACCCGGTTGTTGTCCTTGGCCGGCTTCTGCTCGCCCGCCAGCAGGTTCCCGCCCCAGTAGAGGCGGGCGTACGTCACGGTGGCGTTCTTGGGCAGTCGCAGTTCGGCGCGGCTGGAGTTGTAGGTGTTGGGGTCCTTGTCGACGTCGATGTACGTCATCTCGTAGTTGTTGTTGCGCCCGGCGCTGCCCTTCTGGACCTGCGCACAGGAGACGGAGGTCTTGGTGACCGCCGACGCACAGGTGGCCGAGGCATTCGCGGCCCGCACGATTCCGCCGTGCTGGACGGCGCGGTAGCGCTCGACGAAGGGGACCTGCTTTGCCTCTTTCACGGCTGGAACAGCCGGTGACTGCGGCAGCACGACCGCCACGGCCACTGCCGACAACGCACAGAGTGCGTAACGGCCGCCACGGCCCAGATTAACCCGCATGACTGCTCCTCCGATTTCCGCACGATAGGTCCGGCGCAGACGATCGCAGATCAATATGCCCCAAATCACGGCAGACGCGCGCGAATACGCCGAGCGGGTAATCATCCATTCGGACCCGGATCCGCGGCCCGGGAAATATGCGAACTGCCCGGCACGGCGGGCCCGGTGGGCTGCCATTACGCCGTAATGATGAAAGGCCGAATTGCTCCGAAAGGGGTCGCCGCCGGCGCCGGACCCAGGGAAGAGCCGGAACTCGCGGTGCATGCGGCCTCCGCCTTCCTCGTCCGCGACACGCCCCGCCGCCCGTGCCCCTTTCACCGCACTCCGGCACAGGTCTCCCACGCCGCGGATCCGCCGCAGCCCCCCGATCAGCAGAACCCCACGCGCCGAATCCCGAGTTTCGTGCTCATGATGGGCACAGCGCCCCGAATGATCTCATCGGGTGACCATCTGGTGAATCGATGCTCGGATCGGACTGTACGGGGAAAACCACCATTCCCAACCCGAAAGGAAAATGGTGATGAAGCGAATCGCCAGGGCTGCCACGCTGACCGTTGCGAGCTGCGCACTCGTCGTGGGCGGTGCGGGCGCCGCAATGGCCCAGGACAGCGGCTACACGGGCCACAGCAAGCACGCGAGCAAGCAGTGGAAGGACGATGACCACGACGGTGGCAACAACGCCATCGCCGAAGCCGTCGCCATCGGCTCTCCCGGCTTTCTGAGCGGCAACGTCGTGCAGCTCCCGATCAACGCTCCGATCAACTTCTGCGGCAACACGCTCGGGCTGGGCGGCCTCACCGGCCTCAGCCCGGCAATCGGCAACGTCTGCCACAACGGCTGACGCTTCGAGCCGTAACGCGCATCGGGGCCGCCGGAGCAATCCGGCGGCCCCGCACGCATGTTGCGGCCCGTCCGCATGATGTGGCGCGGCCGTGGAACGCGCAACGGGTCCGCGGTTCCCTTTGTACGGAGGACTGATGGCCACCGACCGCTCCGAACCGGCCGAGGAGGAACTCGCCGCCCTCGACGCCCACTGGCGGGCGGCGAACTATCTCTCCGCGGGGCAGATCTATCTGCTGGGCAATCCACTGCTGCGGGAGCCCCTGACCGCACGGCACATCAAGCCCAGGCTGCTGGGCCACTGGGGGACGGCACCGGGGCTGAACCTGGTCCACACCCACCTCAACCGGGTGATCCAAAACCGCGGTCTGGACGCGATCTGCGTCTGGGGCCCCGGGCACGGCGGACCCGCCGTCATGGCCAACTCCTGGCTGGACGGCAGCTTCTCGGAGACCTACCCGGACGTCGGGCGGGACGCGGAGGGCATGGGGCGCCTGTTCCACCGCTTCTCCTTCCCTGGCGGAATGCCCAGCCATGTGGCGCCCGACGTCCCCGGATCCATCCACGAGGGCGGCGAGTTGGGCTATTCGCTCGCGCACGCCTACGGAGCGGCCCTGGACAGCCCCGGTGTGCTCGTGGCCTGCGTCATCGGTGACGGCGAGGCGGAGACCGGGCCGCTGGCCGCGTCCTGGCACTCCAACAAGTTCCTCGACCCGGTGCACGACGGAGCGGTGCTGCCCGTGCTGCACCTCAACGGCTACAAGATCGCCAACCCCACCGTCCTCGCCCGTCTCCCCCAGCGCGAACTCGACGAACTCCTGCGCGGATACGGCCACGAACCCCTCCATGTCGAGGGGGACGACCCGATGCGCGTGCACCAGGCCATGGCCCGCGCCATGGACGACGCCCTCGACCGGATCGCCGAGAACCAGCGCGCGGCCCGCGAGGACGGCGTGACCGAGCGGCCGCGCTGGCCGGTGATCGTGCTCCGTACGCCGAAGGGCTGGACGGGACCGGCCGAGGTGGACGGACTGCCGGTCGAAGGCACCTGGCGCTCGCACCAGGTGCCGCTGGCCGGTGTCCGCGAGAACCCGGAACACCTGAGGCAGTTGGAGCGCTGGCTGCGCTCGTACCGCCCCGAGGAGCTGTTCGACGACGAGGGCCGGCCGTCGCCCCAGGTGCTCGCCTGTGTCCCCGAGGGCACGGCCCGGCTCGGCGCGAACCCCCGGGCCAACGGCGGGACGTTGCTGCGGAAGCTGCCGACGCCGCGCCTGGAGGAGTTCGGGGTCCACGTCGGCAAGCCCGGTGCGGCGACGCACGAACCGACCAAGGTGCTGGGCTCCTTCCTCGCCCGCATCCTGCGGGACACCGCGGAACGCCGGGACTTCCGGCTGTTCGGTCCGGACGAGACCGCGTCCAACCGGCTGGGCGCGGTGTACGACGCAACGGGCAACGCCTGGCGGGCCGCCACGCTCGGCACCGACGAGCACCTGGCGCGCGACGGACGGGTGATGGAGGTTCTCTCCGAGCATCTCTGCCAAGGATGGCTCGAGGGCTATCTGCTGACGGGGCGTCATGGGTTGTTCGCGAGTTACGAGGCCTTCGTGCACATCGTCGACTCGATGGTCAACCAGCACGCCAAGTGGCTGGAGTCCTCCGAGAAGCTGCCCTGGCGGCGGCCGATCGCCTCCCTCAACTACCTGCTCACCTCGCACGTCTGGCGCCAGGACCACAACGGCTTCTCGCACCAGGACCCGGGCTTCGTCGACCACGTCCTCAACAAGAGTCCCGACGTCGTACGGGTCTATCTGCCGCCGGACGCCAACACCCTGCTGGCGGTCACCGAACACGTGCTGCACAGCCAGGACCACGTGAACGTCGTCGTGGCCGGGAAGCAGCCCTGCTTCGACTGGCTCTCCCTGGAGGACGCCCGCGCCCACTGCGCGCGCGGCGCCGGGGTCTGGGACTGGGCGGGCAGCGAGCACACCGGGCGGGAACCGGACGTCGTGCTCGCCGCGGCCGGGGACGTGCCGACCCAGGAGGTCATGGCCGCCGCCGGGCTGCTCCGCCACCACCTGCCCGATCTCGGCGTCCGCGTGGTCAATGTCGTCGACATGGCGGCCCTGATGCCGCAGGACCGGCACCCGCACGGGATGTCGGACGCGGAGTACGACGCGCTGTTCACCCGCCACCGGCCGGTGATCTTCGCGTACCACGGCTACCCGTGGCTGATCCATCGCCTCGCCTACCGCCGCAACGGGCATGCCCAGCTCCATGTACGGGGCTATCAGGAGTCGGGCACCACGACCACGCCGTTCGACATGGTGGTCCGCAACGACCTGGACCGCTTCCGGCTGGTGATGGACGTCATCGACCGCGTGCCCGGCCTCGGGGTCCGCGCCGTCGGCGTACGCCAGGCCATGGCGGACGCCCGCGAGCGCCACCACGCCTGGGTGCGGGAGCACGGCACGGACCTGCCCGAGGTCGCGGACTGGACCTGGTCGGGCTGAGGCGCGTGGCGCGGATGACTCGCGGGCGCAGGCCGGGAGGCGATGCCCGCCCGGTCCGGTTCCGCGCGGACGTCAACCGGGCGGCCGGGACGCGTACATGCGGTTGATCTCGGCCGCGTACGCCTTCACGATGGCGGCCCGGCGCAGCTTCAGGGACGGCGTCATCAGCCCGTCGGCCGCACTGAACTCGGTCGGCAGGATCTCGAACGCCCGGATCGACTCGGCCCTGGACACGGCGGAGTTGGCCGACAGCACGGCCCGCTGGATCTCCTCGCGCAACTCCTCGTCGGCCGCCAGGGCGCGCGCGTCCAGGTGCTGCTTGCGGTGCAACCGGCGCCAGTGGTCGGCGGCTTCGGGGTCCAGCGTGATCAGGGCGCTGATGAACGGCCGGTTGTCGCCGACCACCAGGCACTGCGAGACGAGCGGGCCCGCGCGCATCCGCTCCTCCAGGATCGCGGGCGCCACGCTCTTGCCGCCGCTGGTGATGATGATGTCCTTCTTGCGCCCGGTGATGGTCAAGTAGCCCTCGTCGTCGAGAGTTCCGACGTCGCCGGTGTGGAGCCAGCCGTCCCGCAGCACCGCCTCGGTGCCCGCCCGGTCGTCGAGATACCCGGCGAAGACCTGGTCGCCGCGGACGAGGATCTCGCCGTCCCAGGCGATGCGGACGGCGCAACCGGGCAGCGGGCGGCCGACGGTGCCGAACCGTACGCGCCCCAGCGGCTGGGCCGTCACGCCGCCCGAGGTCTCGGTGAGCCCGTAGCCGTCGTAGATGGTGATGCCGACACCGGCGAACAGCAGGGCCAGGTTCCGGTCGAGGGCCGACCCGGCGCACATCGCGTACCGGGCGCGGCCCCCGAGCGCCGCCCGCATCCGCTCGTAGATGGTGCGGTCGTAGAGGGCGTGCTGGACGCGCAGGGACGGGCTCGGGCCGGTGCCGGTGCCCAGGGCCCGGCGCTCCATGGCCTCCGCGTACCGGACGGCCACCTCGACCGCCTTGTCGAACAGCTCGACCCGGCCCAGCTCCTCCGAGGTCCTGCGCGCCCGGTGGTAGATCTTCTCGAAGACGTACGGCACGGCGTAGATGAAGGTCGGCTGGAAGGACCGGAGGGCGGGGACCAGGGTCTCGGTGGCGACCTCCGGCTGGTGGCCGAGACGGACGCCGCCGCGGACACAGGCGACCTGCATCATCAGACCGTAGATGTGCGACAGGGGCAGGAAGGCGAGGACGGAGGGCTGCACGCCCGGGTCGGCCAGCAGCGAGCCCCAGCCGGTGAGGAGGGTGTCGCAGTCGATCGCGAGGTTGGTGTGCGTGATCACGCAGCCCTTGGGGCGGCCGGTGGTGCCCGAGGTATACGTGATGGCCGCGGCCAGTTCGGGCTGCACCATCGACCGCCGGTGGTGCAGCAGCGTGTCGGCGATGACGCGGCCGCGCTCGGTCAGCTCGGCCACGCACCCGGCGTCCACCTGCCAGATGCGGCGCAGCGGGAGGCCGTCGCAGACCGCCCCGACGGTCATCACCTGGTCCTCGTGCTCGACGACGATGGCCGTCGCCTTGGAGTCGAAGAGGATCCAGTGGACCTGCTCGGAGGACGCGGTGGGGTACACGGGCACGAGCTGGGCGCCGATGGACCAGACGGCGAAGCTGAACAGCGTCCACTCGTACCGGGTGCGGCACATCAGCGCGACGCGGTCGCCGAAGCGGATGCCGTCCGCCATCAGGCCCTTGGCGACGGCCACCACTTCCTGACGGAACTCGGCGGCCGTGACCGGTGTCCAGTCCGTGGAACGGAGGTCCGCCCGCCGCGAGAACTGCGGCAGGTCCGGGGCCCGCTCCGCGTTCTCGAACAGAGCGTCCGCGAGGCCGCCCACCTTGAGGGACTCCACCAGGGGAGGAAGGCCGAGTTCGCGCACAGCGCCTCCTTGCCCGGGCACGTGGCGTGCCGTCGTGCTCCACCAAATGGTGGCGGAGGAAAGCTACCCGCTGGTCACCCGGCTGCATAGAGGCGGGTCCACAACTCGGGCGGGAACTATGTGGGTTTGCCACCTTGCGGACGGTGGACGGAGCCCGGTTCGAGTGCCGTTCCGGACGCCGGTTCGGATTCCGGTCCGGATGCCGATACGCGTCCGGGTGCCCATACGGATCCGGACGCCGGTTCGGATGCGGGTCCGGATGCCGGTCCGGATGCTGATACGGACGCCGGTGCCGGACCCGGCTCCGCGCTCTCGTCGTCGGGGGCGCGCCAGAGCGGGTGTTCACGGCGGGCCCAGCGCACGTCCACGCTTCCGGTGCGCAGGCCGCGCCGGGCCTCCGGATCCGCGAGAGCCTTCCCGATGTGCCCGAGGACCACCGCGCCGAGAGCGAGCGCGAGCCAGTCGTGCACGAACGTCGCGCCGCTGCGCCACGCCAGCGGGGAGAGACCGGTGAACCACATCAGCAGCCCGGTGCCGAGCATGACCAGCACGGCCCCGGCGGCGTACGACGCGTAGAGCTTCTGCCCGGCGTTGAACTTCCCCGCGGGGCGCGACGCGTGGCGGTGGTCCCGGCGCAACGCGGCGCGCAGCCAGCGGCGGTCGTGGGGGCCGAAGCGGCCCAGCACGCGCACGTCGCCGCGGAAGGCGCGGGAGGCGAGCCCCAGGAGGAAGGGCACGGGCAGCAGCAGTCCTGACCACTCGTGGGCGGTCACCACCAGGGCGCGGCGGCCCACGAGTTGGGCGAGCGCGGGGAGATAGAGACAGCCTGCGGTGACGATGCAGACGCCCATGAGGGCGGCGGTGGCCCGGTGGACCCAGCGCTCGGCGCGGGTGAAGCGGCGGACGCGTCCGGCGGAGGCGGGCCCGGCAGGGCCGGAGGCCACGGCGGACGGCGAGGGGGACGGGGAGGGTGCGGCGGAGGCGGGCGGGTCAGGCGGTCGGGGCATCGTCACGTCCGTTCGACCGTCCGACCCAGGCGTCGGTGTCGTAGCCCCGCTGCTCCCAGTAGCCGGGGCGCACCTCGCGGGTGAGGGAGATGCCGGAGAGCCATTTCGCCGACTTGTAGAAGTACATCGGGGCGACGTAGAGGCGTACCGGGCCGCCGTGCGCATGCGACAGCGGCTTGTCCTGCAGGGTGAGCGCGACCAGGACGTCGGCGCGACGGGCCTGCTGGAGGGTGAGGCTCTCGCTGTACGTGCCGTCGAAGCAGGTGAAGCGGACGGCGTTCGCCTCGGGGCGTACGCCCGCCGCGTCGAGCAGCCGGGAGAGGCGTACGCCTGTGAACGGAGTGTGGGGTACGCGCCAGCCCGTGACGCACTGGACGTCGCGCACCATGCGGTCCTGCGGCAGCGCGCGGAGGTCGGCGAGGCGGTAGCGGGACGGACGGTCGACGAGGCCGCCGACGGTCAGGCGGTAGTCCCGCTCGCCGCGGCGCGGGACGGAGGCGGCGACGGAGTAGTAGCGGAATCCGCCGGCGCCGGGAACGAGACCGGTCAGACCTGTCGGGTCCTTCTCCGCGGCGGCGCCGAGCGCGGCGTCGAGCCCGGACTGGAGGGACGGCCCGGCCGCGACTCCGGCCGCGCCGAGGCCGAGCATGCCGAGGACGAGACGGCGGCCGACGGGTGTGCCGCGGCCGTCTTCGCCCGCTTCGTCCGCCGCCGCGCCCTCTGCGGGGGTGTTGTCGGTGGTCACCCCTCGATTCGAGCACTACGGCGCGCCGAGGGCCAGCGATTCCCGGTGGCCGTCAGACTTCCGTCATCTCCTCCGGGCCGGCCGCCTCACCCGCGCCCGGCGAACAGCGCAGCGCGTCCGAGGCTCACCCCGCCGCCTCGGGCTCCCTTCGGGCCGAGGCGGACTCCGCCGCCTTCTCGAGCTGGAACGCCTCGTTGCCCAGCCCGATCCGCGCGTGCACCTGCGGCCTGACGCTGCGCAGGACGAGGCCGTAGCCGACACCGACGACGACCGCCGCCCCGATGATGCCGGGCAGGATCCAGCGCATCGGCGAGTCCGGGTCCGCGCCGAGCAGGACGTCGAAGTCCTTCACCGCGTACACCATGATCACCACGAGGGCGGCGCCGGAGACGGCCGAGCCGGCGATGCGCCATGCCTGCACGCGCGCCGCGCCGCGCCGGACGAAGAAGGCGATGACCGCGGCGGAGGCGGCCACCAGCAGGACGATGACGCCGAGCGCGCCGACGTTGCCCATCCAGGTGAACAACTGCAGGACGGGGGCGGTGGGATCGCCCGCCGGCTTGTCGTCGGCGACCGCGAAGGCGACGACGACGAGGAAGGAGACGGCGGTCTGCAGCAGGGAGCCGTACGCGGGGGCGCCGCTGGTCCGGCTGGTGCGGCCGAACGCCGAGGGCAGCAGCCCTTCGCGGCCCATGGCGAAGGCGTAGCGGGCGACGACGTTGTGGAAGCTGAGGAGGCAGGCGAACATGCCGGTGACGAAGAAGAAGTGCAGCACGTCGGTGAAGCCCGCGCCGAGCCGCGCCTCGGTGAGGGCGAACAGCAGCCCCGGGCCCGCGTCCTGCGCGGTGCCCACGATCCGCGCGGGGCCCGCGGCGACGGAGAGCGCCCAGGAGCTCAGGGCGAAGAAGACGGCGACGAAGGCGACGACGAGGAACACCACGCGGGCGACGACGACTTGGGGGCGGCTGGTCTCCTCGGCGTAGACCGGCGACTGCTCGAATCCGACGAAGGCGGCGATGCAGAAGACGAGGGCCGTGCCGAGCCCGGCGCCGGTCAGGGTGCCGGGGTCGAAGGCGTCGAGGGACAGGCCCTGGGAGGAGGGGTCGGCGACGGCGCCGATGTCGAAGACGAGGACCATGACGACCTCGATGAGCAACAGGACGCCGAGTACCCGGGCGTTGAGGTCGATCTTCAGCCCGCCCAGGACGGCGATCAGCGCCACCCCCACCAGGGCCGGGATCCACCAGGCGACGGTGAGGTCGAAGTGGTCCGCGAGCAGTCCGGCGATCTCGAAGCCGAAGATGCCGTACACGCCGACCTGCATGGCGCTGTAGGCGACGAGGGCCACGACCGACGCGCCGGCCCCCGCGGTACCGCCGAGCCCACGGGCGATGTACGCGGTGAACGCGCCCGCGTTGTGGACGTGGCGGCCCATCTCCGCGTAGCCGAAGGCGAAGAGCGCCAGGACGACCCCGAGGATGACGAACAGCAGCGGCTGTCCGACGATGCCCATCACGGCGTATGTGGTGGGCATGACACCGGCGACCACCATCAGGGGCGCACTGGCCGCGAGGACCGACAGCAACAGCCCCGCCATCCCGATCCGGTCGGCGCGCAGCGCTCTGTCCTGGCCTTTGAACGTGCTGATCTCGGTGCGGTTGCCCGTCAGCATGCGGGGGCGTCCTTCCGTGGGAGGTGAGCGGGGCGTCGGCGGTCTCGTGCGGAGCCGGGGGCCGGGGCGCTACGCCGAGCCGAGTGCGGCACGGCGCGCGGCGCGGAATGCTTTTTTCGGGTCGCGGTCGGGATACGACCAGGGAACGGTCGTCGCGTGCGGCCCGATCCGGTTGAACAGGGCGGCCGCCTCGGCCAGCCGCCCCTCGTACACCTTGGCCTGGGCGAGGTAGTTGAGGTCCACGGTCCTGCGGGGGTGGTCCTCCGCCTCCCACTCCAGCCACCAGTCGAAGGCGGCCTTCATCGCCTGCCGCGCCCTGCGCGTGGTCCAGTGCGCGGAGCGCGCGGGGTCGGAGGGCTCGATCCCGGCCCGGGCGAGGACGCGGTAGCGCTCGGTGTGCGCGACCACGGGCAGCACGGCGAGCGGGGAGTCGGCCGGGGCCTGTTCCGCGGCCCAGGCGGCGAAGTCGTACACCTCGTGGAACGGGTCGTCCCGGTCGCCCTGCTGACGCTCCGCCAGGCATGCGGTCATCAGGTGGTGGGCGTGGTGGTGGTCGCGGTGGCGGCCGCGCACCTGGTCGAAGACCTGGAGCCGCTCCTCGTCCGTACCGGTGCGGCGGACGAGGATCAGCAGCGCGAGCCAGGGCGTCGGGTCGGCGGGCGCCACGCGCGCCGCACGCCGGCACGCGTCACGCGCCTGGTCCGGGTGGGCCTTGCCGCGCAGCGCCCGCGAGACGGTGGCGCAGGCGAACAGGGCGGAGGCGCAGGCGCTGTCGGGCTCCGCGAGGAGCCAGTCCTCGGCCCAGGCCACGCTCGTGGGCATCTCACCGAGGACGACGAGCCGGTGACCGCGGCGTTCCCAGTCGTCACCGGTCTTGGCGAGCAACGACCGGGCCTCGCCCCACCGCCCGTGGGCGAGCGAGTCGCGCGCCTTGGAGAGATCGGTGTCGTCGAATGCGGGGTCGAAGCTCAGGCCGACCCTCTGCCGTGTCCGGCCGAGGGGAGGTGGAGGGGGAGTCATCCGCGAGCTTCCTCCACGGCGCACGCCACTTTCTGCCCCGCTGGGGCGTCTTCGCGCAGTCACGACGATGGTGGTCCGGCGGGGCCGGTCGTGCCCCGCCCATCGTCCCAATGATCACGCACAGCAAACCGGTAGTCACTGGTCCGCGTCAAGGCCGACCGGAGGCGCCCGCGCGCCCCAACCGGCCGGGCGCGCCGCACCGTTGGCACGGTCACCGCCGGTGACCAGGGCGCTTCCCGGACGGCAGACGATCGTAGCCCGGTCTAGACATCTGGCGACGGCCGGGGCACTCGCACGGCCCTCGGTGGACGCGCCGCGCCGATCGCGGACGAGGGGTGCCGTGCGGTCAGCCGACGGCCTTCGCCGCCGCCCGGCCCGCCGTACGCCCGGAGAAGAGGCAGCCGCCGAGGAACGTGCCCTCCAGCGCACGGTAGCCGTGCACGCCCCCGCCGCCGAACCCGGCCGCCTCCCCCGCCGCGTACACACCCGGCAGCGGCTCCTGGCCGGCCGCGCCCGGGGCCGAATCGCCTTCCAGGACACGGGAGGAGAGATCCGTCTCCAGCCCGCCCAGCGACTTGCGGGTGAGAATGTGCAGTCGTACGGCGATCAGCGGGCCGGCCTTGGGGTCGAGGATGCGGTGCGGCGCCGCGGTCCGGATGAGCTTGTCGCCCAGGTAGTTACGGGTCCCGCGCATGGCCATCACCTGGAGGTCCTTGGTGAACGGGTTGGTGATCTCCCGGTCGCGCGCGACGATTTCGCGGCGCAGCTCGGCCTCGTCGATCAGCGGCTCCTCGGTGATCGCGTTCATGCCGCGGACGAGCGCCGGGAGATCCTTCTCCACGACGAAGTCGGCGCCGTGGTCCATGAACGCCCTGACCGGGCCCGGGACGTCGGAGCGCGCCCGGTCGACGACGCCGCGGATGCTGCGGCCCGTCAGGTCGGGGTTCTGCTCGGAGCCGGAGAGCGCGAACTCCTTGCCGATGATGCGCTGGTCCAGCACGAACCACGTGTAGTCGTAGCCGGTCGTCATGATGTGCTCGAGCGTGCCGAGGGTGTCGAAGCCGGGGAACAGCGGCACCGGGAGGCGGCGCCCGCGGGCGTCGAACCAGAGCGAGGACGGGCCGGGCAGGATGCGGATGCCGTGCTTGGCCCAGATCGGGTTCCAGTTCTCGATGCCCTCGGTGTAGTGCCACATCCGGTCGCGGTTGATCATGCGTCCGCCCGCGCCTTCGACCAGCCCGAGCATCTCGCCGTCCACGTGCGCGGGCACGCCCGAGAGCATGTGCCGCGGCGGCGTCCCGAGGCGTTCGGGCCAGTTCTTCCGTACGAGGTCGTGGTTGCCGCCGATGCCGCCCGAGGTCACGATGACGGCCTGGGCCCGGAGTTCGAAGGATCCGGTGACCTCGCGGTTGCTCGCCTCGCCGCGCGACGCGTCGCTGGGCGCCAGCACCTCGCCGCTCACGGTGTCCACCGCTCCGGCCGTGCGCGTGAGTCCGGTGACCCGGTGGCGGAAGCGCAGATCGACCAGGCCACGCGAGGCACCGGCCCGCACGCGCCGCTCGAACGGCTCGACCAGCCCGGGACCTGTGCCCCAGGTGATGTGGAAGCGGGGCACGGAGTTGCCGTGCCCGGTCGCGCCGTATCCGCCGCGCTCGGCCCAGCCGACGACCGGGAAGAACCGGACGCCCTGCCCGTGCAGCCAGGACCGCTTCTCGCCCGCCGCGAAGTCCACGTACGCCTCGGCCCAGCGGCGCGGCCAGTGGTCCTCGACGCGGTCGAACCCGGCCGTGCCCAGCCAGTCCTGCAGGGCCAGTTCGCGGCTGTCGCGGATTCGCATCCGGCGCTGCTCCGGCGAGTCGGCGAAGAACAGCCCGCCGAAGGACCAGTGCGCCTGCCCGCCCATCGACGCCTCGGGCTCCTGGTCGAGCAGGATCACCCGGCGGCCTGCGTCGGCGAGTTCGGCGGTGGCGGCCAGTCCCGCCAGCCCCGCTCCGATCACGATCACATCAGCGTCGTAAGCCATCGGTTCCGTCCTCGTCGGGGCGTGGCAGCCGGTCGGCCGGTCACTGGGGTTACTGCTGCGTACGATCTTCTGGACAGTCGTACACCGCGTCAACCTCCCGGACCCAGGTGACCACGGTCCGTCCGACGGCGGGGGACGGCTTCGGCGCGGCAGGGTCTGCTTGGATGACGGCCATGACCGATCAGCAGGAACCGCGCTCCGCAGGCGAAATGCTGGACATCGTGGATGAAGCGGACCGCGTCGTCGGGCAGGCGCCGCGCGGCGAGGCGTACGCACGGAACCTGCGGCACCGCTGCGTCTTCGTCCTCGCGCGCGACGCCCGGGACCGGATCTTCGTACACCGCAGGACAGCGGAGAAGCTGGTCTTCCCCTCGTTGTACGACATGTTCGTCGGCGGGGTGGTCGGCGCGGGCGAGACCTACGCGGAGGCGGCGCTGCGCGAGGCCGAGGAGGAGCTGGGCGTCTCCGGACTGCCGCAGCCCGTACCACTGTTCACGTTCCTCTACGAGGCACCCGGGCGGACGTGGTGGAGCGCCGTCCACGAGGTGCGCTGCACGCAGCCGGTCGATCCCCAGGCCGATGAGGTCGCCTGGCACACCTTCCTCACCGACGAGGAGCTGGCGGAGCGGCTGACGCGGTGGAGCTGGGTGCCGGACGGGCTGGAGGCGTACCGAAGGCTCCAGGAGTGGCGGCGGTAGGTCTACGGGGGCGACGGTCCGGTGGCCCCGCGCACAGGGGCAGGTCCGGTGGGTCCCCCGGGTGGGGCCGGCCCTGCGGGTAGGGTGCCGACCGTGATCATGTCCGTGAAGGCTCTGCCCGGGAAGGTGCGGGCGGCCGCCGCGGGGGCACGCCTGTGGTTCGCGCCCGAGCGGATCGCCGAGGAGGGCGAGACCCCCGACTACCGGTTCTCGCTGGCGAACGAGCGCACGCTGCTGGCCTGGCTGCGCACGGCCCTCGCACTCCTGGCGGGCGGCTTCGCGGTCTCCCAGTTCCTGCCGGACCTGCACCGAACCCTCCGGGTCACGCTCGCCCTGGTGCTCCTCGCGGTCGGCGCGCTGTGCGCCGTACGGGCCGTCCACCACTGGGTGCGCTGCGAGCGCGCGATGCGGCGCGGCGAGGACCTGCCGGTCTCCCGCTTCCCCTCCCTGCTGGCGCTGGCGATCGCCGCGGTGGCGGTGGTGATGGTCGTCGCCGTTGCCGCGGGCTGGGCGGACTGATGGCACCCGCGGCACGCGGCGAGGGCACCGGGCGCGGCGAGCGGGACGCGGACGCCGGGCGGGATCCGGGTCTGCAGCCGGAGCGCACACGCCTGGCGTGGCGGCGTACGACCCTGACGTACGTGGCGGCCGCACTGCTCGCCGCGCGGGAGCTGCTGCACGGCGCGGGGCCCGTGGGGACGGCAGTGACGGTGGCGGTGGGCGCGCCGCTGCTGCTGGCGTTCCTGGCGGTGGCGCACCGCCGGATGCGGGCGTTGGACGCGCGGCGGCCGCCCGCGCTGTCCGCCCGTACGGCCGCCGCGGCCGCGTGGTGCGTCATCGCGCTGGCGGTCGTGGGGGCGGCCGCCCACGCCGTCGCCGCCTGACGGAGGAGTCGGAGGAGCGGGCCCGGGTCCGCCCACCCGCCCGCCCGGAGCCCAGAAGTTGGCCCGGTCCGCAGGTCGCACCCCCGGCCCGGGTGCCGGGAGGCCGCGGGGTGGCGGCGGCGCGGAGTCACGAAGCGCGGACTAGCCTGGGCGGACGGAACGCTTCCGCAGACAACGGACGCGGCTCCCGGACGACGACGACAGCGCCAGAGGTGTCCATGGCCACGCAACGACGCCGTACGCGACGCACCGCGCCCCTGGTCGTCGTCATGGGCGTCTCCGGTTCGGGCAAGACGACGATCGGCGAGCGGCTCGCCGGGGAGCTGGGCGTCCCGTACGCGGAGGCCGACGACTTCCACCCGCCCGAGAACGTCGCGAAGATGGCGGACGGCGAACCGCTGGACGACGCCGACCGGGTCCCGTGGCTCGACGGGATCGGCGACTGGCTCGCCCACCACGCCACCACCGGCGGGGTGGTGAGCTGTTCGGCGCTCAAGCGGTCCTACCGCGACCGGCTGGCGGAGGCGGCGCCGTCCGCGTACTTCGTCCATCTCAGCGGCTCGTTCGAACTCATCGCCCACCGCCTGGCGGACCGCAAGGACCACTTCATGCCGCCGCGGCTGCTGCGGACGCAGTTCGCCGATCTGGAGCCGCTGGGCGAGGACGAGCGCGGGGCCTCGGTCCCGATCGAGGGGACGGTCGAGGAGACCACGGCCCTGGCACGGGACGCCCTCCCCTCCTGACAGCTCGTACGAGCCCCGCCGCTCCAGCGGGCGCGGCCTGCGGATCCGGCGCTTCCGCAAGGCGGTGTTGAGCGGAGGCGGGCCTGCGGCGAGGATGGGCGGTCCGGGCACCCACTGGACTACATACCGACTGGTCGGCATGATGTGGGGCAGACGATGACCGTCTCCCCACGGAGGAGAGTGCCCGATGAGCAACGATCACCCGCCCGGACTCGACCTGGAGCGGCTGCGCGGCCACCTGGACCGCGCATGCCCCGGGCTGGTCCGGGGGCCGCTCGGCGCCGAGCTGATCGAGGGCGGCCGGTCGAACCTCACGTACCGGGTGACCGACGGCACGTCCCGCTGGGTCGTCCGCCGGCCGCCGCTCGGGCACGTCCTCGCCACCGCGCACGACATGCGCCGTGAGCACCGCGTCATCAGCGCGCTGCACCCCACCGACGTGCCGGTGCCCGAGCCGCTGCTGCTGTGCGAGGACGAGTCCGTCATCGGGTCGCCGTTCTACGTCATGGAGTTCGTGGAGGGCACCCCGTACCGGACCGCGGGGCAGCTGTCGCGCCTGGGGCCATCGCGCACGCGCGAGGTGGTCCTCGGCCTGGTCGACACGCTCGTCGGCCTGCACGCGGTCGACCCGGAGTCGGCGGGGCTCGGGGACTTCGGGCGCCCGGAGGGCTTCCTCGACCGGCAGCTCCGCCGCTGGGGCAAGCAGCTCGACGCCTCGCGCAACCGTGAACTGCCGGGCATCGACGAGCTGCACGCCGCCCTCGGCCGTGCCCTTCCCACCTCCCCCGCCCCCACGGTCGTCCATGGCGACTACCGCCTCGACAACGTCCTGGTGGACGGGGACGACCGGATCCGCGCCATTCTCGACTGGGAGATGTCCACACTCGGCGATCCCCTGACCGACCTCGGGCTGCTGGTGATGTACAGCCGCCGCGTCGACGTCCCCCACTCCCCGGTCTCGACGACCGCGGGCGCACCGGGGCACCCGGAGCCCGGCGAGCTGATCGAGCGGTACGCGGCGGGCTCCGGCCGCGACGTCTCGGCCGTCTCCTGGTACGAGGCGTTCGCCTGGTTCAAGCTCGCGGTCATCCTCGAGGGCATCCACTACCGCTTCACGCTCGGGCAGACCGTCGGCGCGGGCTTCGACCGCATCGGCGAACTCGTCCCCGTCTTCATCGACAACGGCCTCACCACCCTCCAGGAGAGCTGAGCAGCCATGGACTTCGCATTCGACGCCCGCACCGAGGAACTCCGCGCGAAGCTCCTCGCCTTCATGGACGAGCACGTGTACCCCGCCGAGGCCGTGGCGCACGAGCAGCACGCTCAGCTCGCCTCCCCCTGGCTGACACCGCCGGTCTTCGAGGAGCTGAAGGCCGAGGCCCGCGCGCAGGGCATGTGGAACCTCTTCCTGCCCGACTCCGAGTACGGGGCAGGGCTGACCAATCTGCAGTACGCGCCGCTGGCCGAGATCACCGGCCGCAGCCCGCACCTGGCGCCGACGGCCCTGAACTGCGCGGCGCCGGACACCGGCAACATGGAGGTGCTGGCCCAGTTCGGCGACGAGCGGCAGCGCAAGCAGTGGCTGGAGCCACTGCTCGCCGGCGAGATCCGGTCGGCGTTCGCGATGACCGAACCCGAGGTGGCCTCCTCGGACGCGACGAACATCGAGACCCGGATCGAGCGGGACGGCGACGAGTACGTCATCACCGGGCGCAAGTGGTACATCTCCGGCGCGATGAACCCCGACTGCCGGATCTTCATCGTCATGGGCAAGACCGACCCGGACGGCGAGGACATCCGCCGCCAGCAGTCGATGATCCTCGTACCCCGCGACACCCCCGGCCTCGACGTCCGGCGCGCCATGCAGGTCTACGGCTACGAGGACCACTTCCACGGCGGGCACGCCGAGGTCGTCTTCGACGGCGTCCGCGTCCCGGCGTCCAACCTGATCGGTGAGGAGGGCGGCGGCTTCGCGATCGCCCAGGCCCGCCTCGGCCCGGGCCGGATCCACCACTGCATGCGGCTGATCGGCATGGCGGAGCGGGCGATCGAGCTGATGTGCCGCAGGGCGGTGTCCCGTACGGCGTTCGGCAAGCCGCTGGCCGGCCAGGGCCAGGTGCAGGAGTGGATCGCGGACGCGCGGGTGGCGGTGGAGCAGCTCCGGCTGCTGGTGCTGAAGACGGCCTGGCTGATGGACACGGTCGGCAACAAGGGCGCGCACACGGAGATCCAGGCCATCAAGATCGCGACACCGCGTACGGTCGTCGACATCCTCGACAAGGCGGTGCAGCTCCATGGCGCGGGTGGCGTCAGCCAGGACTTCCCGCTCGCGGAGCTGTGGTCGGGAGCGCGCACCCTCCGCCTGGCCGACGGCCCGGACGAGGTCCACCAACGGTCGCTGGCGCGCCGCGAGTTGAAGCGCCACATGTAGTCACGCGCAGCCGCGTGCGGGCGCGTGCGGGCGCGTGCGGGCGCTGCCGCGGGGACGCACGACGCGCCGCCGCGGGCGGGAGGTGATCCCGTCCGCGGCGGCGCGAAACGTACGGGGGCGTCGCGGGGCGCCCGCCGCGGCGGGCGTTACGGCCGCAGGGCGCGGAGCAGGAGGTCCGCCAGGTGGTCCGCCACCTGGTGGGGCGTCATGGGGCCCGCCGGCCGGTACCACGTCGACAGGTGGTGCACCGACCCGAAGTGGTAGTCCACCACCAGGTCCGCCGGTGTCGCCGTGCTGAAGACACCGCTCTCCTGGCCCTCCTCGATCAGCGCGCGGAAGCGCTCGTGGTAGCGCCGCCGCTCCGCACGGACCTGCTTGTGCTTCTCCGGGCTCAGGTGGTGCATGGAGCGCCAGAAGATCGACGCGTCGTCGAGGTTGTCGATGGTGGTCACGACGACGTCGGCGGCCGCGTCGCGCAGCCGCTGCTCGACCGGGGCGTCGGCGTCCGCGAAGGCGTCCAGCCGCTCCTGCTGGAGCCGCAGCACACGACCGTAGATCTCGTGCAGCAGGTCGTCCTTGGAACCGAAGTAGTGGTACAGCGCGCCCTTGGTCACGCCGGCCGCCTCGACGATGTCCTGCACGGAGGTCCGGTCGTAGCCGCGTTCCGCGAAGAGGCGGGTGGCGGCGGCCAGCAGCCGCTGCGGGACGGGGCCGCCGTCTCCGTCCGTCGTTCTGGCCATTGCCGCCACCCGCCTTTCGTTCGTCACCGGCGCGTTCCGGCCGGTCGTGCGCGTCATGCGCGGGAACGCAGTTCCCGCCGGAGGATCTTCCCACTTGTCGTCTTCGGCAGCTCCGGCAGGATCTCCACATCGCGCGGATACTTGAATGCCGCGAGCCGTTCCTTGCAGTACGCGGCCAGTTCCTGCGGTTCCGCCGCGGCTCCCGGGCGCAGGCTGACGTACGCCTTGACCGTCTCGCCGCGATAGGCGTCCGGCACGCCGACCACCGCCGCCTCCCGCACCGCCGGATGGGTGTAGAGGACGTCCTCGACCTCGCGCGGCCACACCTTGAAGCCGGACGCGTTGATCATGTCCTTCTTGCGGTCGACGACGTACAACCAGCCCTGCTCGTCCATGAAGCCGATGTCGCCGGTGCGCAGCTCACCGTCCGGGAGGGCCTCGGCGCCGGCCTCCGGGCGACGCCAGTAGCCGGGCACGACCATCGGGCCGCGGACCGCGATCTCGCCCTGTTCCCCGAACGGCACGTCCTGGCCCTGGTCGTCCACGATCCGCACCACCGTGTCGGGGCCGGGCACACCGACGGACAGCGTGCCGGAGGCCGGGTCGACCGGGGCCTCGAGCTGGGGTGGGACGCTGGCGCAGGGCGCGCTGCACTCGGTGAGCCCGTACCCGTTGCGGATGTACGGGCCGAAGCCCGCCCGGAACTTCTCCACCAGCGCGGGCGGCAGCGGAGCCCCGCCCGAGGAGATCATCGAGAAGGAGGCGAAGTGGTCCGGCGTACAGGCGGGGTGGGCGGCCAGGGCCATGAAGGCCGTGGACGGGCCGACGGTGTACGCGGGCCGGTGCTCGGCGAAGGCGTCCAGGACGACTCCGGGCTCGAAGCGGTAGGCGAGGGCGAGCGTGCCGCCGCTCGCGAGGCAGGCGCACAGCTCGCAGACCATGCCGGTGATGTGGAAGAGCGGGGCGAGGCCGAAGTAGGTGGATCCTTCGGGCAGATCGAGGCCGGTGCGCTGGCGCTCCGCGTTGTACGCGATGTTGCCGTGGGTGTTCATGGCGCCCTTGGGGGTGCCGCTGGTGCCCGAGGTGTAGCTGATCAGCGCGATGTCGCCGGCGGAGGGCTCCCGGCCGGCGGGGGCGGGGGCGCCGCGGCGGGCGGCCTCC
Source organism: Streptomyces sp. NPDC047108 (assembly GCF_040643575.1). NCBI lineage: Bacteria > Bacillati > Actinomycetota > Actinomycetes > Kitasatosporales > Streptomycetaceae > Streptomyces > Streptomyces sp. NPDC047108. The sequence continues at coordinate 100,521 of NZ_JBEYUP010000004.1, read as the reverse complement.
AGCAGGTCCTCCGCACCGTCGGGCAGCGGTATCCGCTCGCCGCGCAGGACCCGTTCGTCGTTCCGCGTCTGCAGCTCGAACTCACTGGTCGTCAGCACGATCCGGACGGGTGAGCCCTCCGCGGTGGCGCGCAGATACGACTCCCAGGCCCGGTCCGCGCAGACCAGCGCGGTCACCTCGGCGTCGGCCAGGACGTGCGCGACCTCCCGCTCCTTGTACATCGGGTTGACCGGGACGACCGTCCCGCCCGCCTTCCACGCGCCGAGCACCGCCAGCGCGAACTGCGGGACGTTCTGCAGGACCACGGCCAGGCGGTCGCCGCGCGCGAAGCCGCGCTCGGCGAGGTGTCCGGCGAGGGCGTCGGAGAGCGCGTCGGCCTCGCCGTAGTTGATCCGCCCGTCGAAGTAGGCCAGCGCGGTGGCATCGGGCCGGGAGCGCGCCCGGTCGCGGAAGGCGTGCAGCACGGTCTCGGGCGGGGTGGAGGGGGCGCGCTGGGCGTCGGTGAGGAGGGACAGCCAGGGCTGGGCGGCGTAGAGGGAGGAGGTCACCGGGCGGCCTCCCACTTCTGCTGGATGTGGTTCATCCCGGCGAGCCAGCGGTCGTTCTCACTGGCGCGGGCCGCGTAGAAGCCGGCGACCTCGGCGTGCGGGAGGACGAGGAAGCGGCCCTCGGCCATCGCGTCGAACAGGGCGTCCGCGACGTCCTCGGGCTCGATGGCGGTGGGTGCGAGCACGATCTCGCCCGCGCTGCCGGCCGCGGTCAGCATGTCGGTCCGCACGCCTTGCGGGCAGATCGCGTGCACGTCGATGCCCCGGTGGCGATAGGTGAGGGAGAGCCACTCGGCGAAGGCGAGGGCGCCGTGCTTGGTCACGCTGTACGGTGCCGCGCCGATCATGGTGAGCAGCCCGGCCGCCGAGACGGTGGAGACGAAGCGCCCGCGGCCCCTTTCGAGCCATGCGGGGACGAGTTCGCGGGCCGCCCTGACGTGGGCCATGACGTTGACGTCCCAGGCGGCGGCCCACACGTCCTCGTCCGCGTCCTCGTTCCCGCCCGACGCGAGACCGGCGTTGGCGCAGTAGACGTCGACGGTGCCGCCCAGCGCGTCGCGGGCGTCGGCGACGACGGCCGACGCGTCGCCGGGGAGCGCGGTGCCGCCGATCTCCTCGGCGACGGCCTTGGCCTTGTCCGCGTTCAGATCGTTGACGACGACCCGGGCACCCTCCGTGGCGAACCGGCGGGCGAGTGCCGCGCCGATCCCTCCCCCGGCTCCGGTGACGACGACTCCGGCATCTTCCAGCGTCTTTCCGTCGTTCACGTCGCGGCTCCTTCGACTCGGCTCAAGCGCGGCTCGACCGGCAACAGACTAACCAGTCGGTATGTTGTGCGAAAGAGGGCCCCGGGGTGTGCCGGGGTCGTTCCGCCGGGCGCCCGGGGGCGCTAGCGTGCGCGGACATGTCGACTTCTGCGGAATCGAATCTGTCCAGACGGAGACTGCTGGCCGCCACCGGAGCCGCGGGTGCCCTCGCGGCCGGGGTGAGTCCGGCATCGGCGGCCGAGGGGATGCACGGCGGAAGCGCGTACACCCCGGGCGGCGGCGGGGGACGCGTGCGTACGGGTTTCGACCGGCTGGCGGCCTCCGGCTACCGCCTGCTGGACGGGCAGCGCGTGGGCATGGTGACGAATCCCACCGGTGTCACCGCCGACGTCCGCCACATCGTGGACGTCATGCACCCCGACGACCGGGTGAATCTGACCGCCGTCTTCGGCCCCGAGCACGGGTTCCGCGGCACGGCCCAGGCCGGCGGGTCCGAGGGACGCTACGACGACCCAGCGACGGGGCTCCCCGTCTTCGACACCTACCAGAAGAGCGGCCAGGCGCTGGCCGACATCTTCACCGAGTCGCGCGTCGACACCGTCGTCTTCGACATCCAGGACGCGGGCGCGCGCTTCTACACCTACATCTGGACCCTCTTCGACTGCATGGTCGCGGCGGTGCTCGCAGGCAAGCGCGTCGTCGTCCTGGACCGGCCCAACCCGGTCACGGGGCGCAACGCGTACGGGCCGGTGCTCGACAAGGCGTACGCCACCTTCGTCGGGCGCGAGCCGATCGCCCAGGCGCACGGAATGACGGTGGCCGAGCTGGCGCTGCTGTTCAACGCGGAGTTCGTGCCGTCGGCGGCCGGGCGTGCGGCCGATCTGGAGATCGTGGAGATGTCCGGATGGCGGCGGGACGACTTCTTCGACACCACCGGGCTGCCGTGGGTGCCGCCCAGCCCCAACATGCCGACGCCAGAGACCGCCCTCGTCTACTCCGGCACCTGCCTGTTCGAGGGCACCAACCTGTCCGAGGGGCGCGGCACCACCCGCCCGTTCGAACTGCTCGGCGCGGAAGGCATCGACCGCCGGTGGGCCGAGGCCGCGGGCGACCTGGACCTGCCGGGCGTCCACTTCCGCGAGGCGTACTTCACGCCCACGTTCTCGAAGTTCCAGGGCAAGACGGTCGGCGGTGTGCAGCTCCACGTCCACGACCGGGCGGCGTACGACCCGGTGCGCACCGGCATCGGGCTACTGGTCACCGCGAAGCGTGTGTGGAGCGGCTTCGCCTGGCGCGAGGACAAGTGGATCGACAAGCTGACGGGCTCGGCGACCGTCCGCACGATGATCGACGACGGGGCGGACACGGACGACGTCGTCCGGGCCTGGCGGGAACGGCTGGCGGAGTTCCGGGCCGTGCGGAAGAAGTACCTGCGGTACCGCTGAGCGGGGCCCGCTGACGGCGGACCCCGCTCGACGAGCGCTGCGAAAGGGAGTCCGGCCCCGGAGGGCCGGGCTCCCCGGGCGCGCGGCGCGGGTCATCGGCGCCGGATCGACGGCGCCGGGTCAGCGGCGCCGGGCCCCGAAGCTCTGGGACCACCAGCGGCCGCCGGATTCGCTCTCGCGGACGCCGACGCCGATCTCCTTGTAGCCGCAGTTGAGGATGTTCGCCCGGTGTCCGGGGCTGTTCATCCAGTCCTGCGTGACCTGGGCGGGGCTCCGCTGGCCGCGGGCGATGTTCTCCCCGATCGCGGACCAGCCGCCGTACCCGGCGCGCGCCGCGCGGGTGCTCGGGCGCGAGCCGTCGGGGGCGGTGTGGGACAGCTTGCCGGTCTTCGCCATGTCGTCGGCGTGGCCCTTGGCGGCCTGCGACAGCTTGCGGCTGACGCGCAGCGGCCGGCAACCGGCCGCGGTGCGCTTGGCGTTGATCAGCCGGACCACCTGGCGGGCCGCGCTGCGCAGCACTCCGGTCTTCGGCTTCGCCTGGCCCGTCCCGGCCTTCGCGGGCGCCTCGGCGCCTGTGGCGGCGGACGTGGTCCCGCCGTTCTGGACGGCGGCGCGGGGGCTCTTGGGACGGGTGGACGGACGGTCGTGCTTGCGTGGCGTCCTCGGCTTCGCGGCCGGACGGCGCTCGTGCTCCCGCGGCGACTTGGGCCGCGCGGACGGGCGACGCTCGGGCTCGCGCGGCGGCTCGACGCCGGCGGCCGGGACCTCGGCGGGCCCCTCCGCCGGGGGCCGGTGGTCGGCATCCTGATGGTCCGTCGGCTGGTCCTCGACAGCTGCCGGGGAGTCCTGCTGCACGGGCCGCGACTGCGGCTGCGCGTGCTGCGTCTCGTTCTCGGGCCGCGACTGGGGCATCTGCGGCTCCTGGGACATCGGCTGCGACGGCTGCTGAACCACGGGCTCCGGGGCACCGGGCTCGGCAGGCAGCGTCTGCGGCTCCGGGGGCTGCTCGTGCTGCGCGAAGGGCTGCGCCTGCTCCTCGGAGGGCCCGTCCCGACCCGGCAGAGCATCGGACTCCGGTGCCTGGCCACGGGGCGGCATGCGGCCGGGCGCCTGGTCCATCTCGTCCATCCGGGCCCAGGTCCACTCATGGGAGGTCGACCCGTCCTCCGGGGGCCGGTCGTCCCCCGCGCCGTCGTGTCCCGCACCGGTCACGTCGGCCTCGCCGGAACCGTCCGGCTGCCCGGCCCCGTCCGGCCGGCCCGGAGCGCCGTGCAGGCCCGGCTCGTCGCCGCCTACCGCGGCCGGCGGCGGATCGGTGTCGGCCCAGGCACTGCCCGCGGGCAGGCCCAGAGTCGCTGCGAGAACCGCGGCGGGCACGACGAACCGCAGCCGCGCTCCGCCCCTGCCGCGCGCACGGCGCGGGCGAACTCGGAGAGGCCGCTGAGGGCCGGTGTGGAAGTCCATGACCCATGCGTACCGGAGGGGCAGGGGGGTCGCATGCCTCGTCGTCCGATCGGGCAACTCCACTGCGCCGTACGGAGCATGAAACGGAGTCGGATGCCACGTCCCGGGTCGTCAGCCGGTCCGCCGCAGGAGGTCTTCGAGCGCAGGCCGCAGGTCGGCGTGGCGGAAGGTGAAGCCGTGCTCGGTCAGCCGTGCCGGCACGCAGCGGCGCCCGGTGAGCGCGAGCGCCGGGTCCGTCCGCAGCAGCAGGGCTCCCGCGCGGACCAGCCACGCCGGGGTGGGCGGGGCGGCGGGCCGGTGCAGTACGTCCCGCAGTGCCGCCATGAGGTCGGCGTTGCGGACGGGGTTCGGGCTGGTGGCGTGGAGGACGCCGGTGAGTCCCGGGTCGGTCAGCGCCAGCCGGATCACGGCGAGCAGATCGTCGATGTGCAGCCAGCTCATCCACTGGCGGCCGTCGGCGATCCGGCCGCCCAGGCCCCAGCGGGCGAGTCCGGCGATACGGTCCAGCGCCGGGGTGTCGCGGTCCAGGACGACCGCGGTGCGCAGCACCACCTGCCGCCCGGCGGGCGCCCCTTCGGCGGCCGCTTCCCACGCGCGCGCCACTCCGGCCATCTGCGGCGGACCGTCGGCCGGGGGCGCGTGCTCGTCCAGCAGGGCCTCGCCGCCGTCGCCGTAGATGGCCAGGGTGCTCATCTGCACCCAGACCTCCGGTGGTTTGGCCAGGCCGGCCGCGGCGTCGGCCAGTGCGGTGGTCGGGTCGACGCGGGAGCGGGTCAGCAGCTCGATGTTGGCCGGGGTGGGCCTGCGGTCGACCAGCTCCCCGGCGAGGTTGACGAGCGCGGCACCCTCCAGCTCGGCCGCCCACGGGCCGGCCGACCGGCCGTCCCAGACGGCCTGGCGGTACGGGAAGCCGGGGCGCGCGGACCGGGTGAGGACGACGACCTCGTGGCCGTGCTCGGTCAGGTCGGCGGCGATGCGCCGCCCCAGAGCGCCCGAGCCGCCCGCCAGTACGACCTTCATCGTGCCTCCTTGCCGTGCCGACCTCCCCTGCCTGCAGCGTAGGCCGTGACCGACGTGCGGACGGTGCCGGGGGCCGTCCCGGAACGAGGGGGACAGCTGCTCTCCGGAGGTGTCCGCCCGTCAGGCGGGCACGGGCACCGACACCAGCCTGCGTCCGTCGGCGGTCCGGACCTCCACGGCCTTGATCTCGTCCGGATTCATGGAGGCCCGTCCGTCGATCTCGCCGACGTCCTTCTCACCGGAGGCGGAGGCGCGCCAGCTCGCGGCGGTCTCGCGCGCCCCGTGCCACCCGACGACCACGAGACGGCACATCACCCCGGCAGGGACGCCGGTCACCGAGGCGCCGAGGCGGACCCGGTCCCCGGCCGCGGTCACCTTCACCACGATGCGGGTACCGGTCCGCGCGTCGACTCCCGCGGCGCCCCGCACCGATGACGTGGAGACGTCCGCGCCGGTGGCTTTCTCGGCCGCCGACCCGATGGTCTCCGACGGGCCGGCGTGGGGCTCGATGCTCTGCCCGATGACGATGCCGCCGCACAGGGCGAGGGCCGTGACGGCACCGGCCGCCGCGAGCCGGGCCGTGCCCGGGGACGGGCGGGTCGCCCGCTTGCCCCGCGCCGCGCGGATCGTCCGCCGCACCAGCGGCTCGCTCACCGGGGGCGGCGGCCCCGCGGCCCGTACGAGATCGGACGGCACCAGGTCCAGCAGCTCGCGCAGACCGTGGAGTTCGACCAGCTCGAAGCTGCATGACGCGCAGGTCGAGAGGTGTTCCTCCAGGGCCCGGCCGTCCTCGTCGTCCAGTGCTCCGCAGGCATGGGCGACGAGCGATCCGAGGTGTTCGGGATCGTGCTCCGGTGCCGGGATCATGGCGTCAGCTCGCCATGTGTCGTCATGTCAGGTGCTCCTCGCGTGCGCCGAGTCTCTGCTGCCGGGGTGACGTACGCCCGTCGGGGTCGGTTCACCTCGGCCGGTGGCGCTCGTGCGCGCGGCCGGTTCCGGGTGCGGTGGCGGCCCGGCCCTCCGGGTCACGCGACGCGCAGGATCCGGATGCTGCCGCGGCCGTCTCCCTCCGCCCGGACGACGATGTCGTAGAGGAGGCGGTCCCCCGACCCCGGGCGCAGCCGTGCCTCCTGGCCGGACGCGAGGGGCTTGCGTGCGGACTCATGGCGTTCGCCCTGACGCGGGCCGCTGACCACGATGAGGGTGACCGGGGTCCGGCCGGTGTTGCGGACCGACACCGACCGGGTGAGCGGGCACCGCCCGATGTCCACGCCCTCGCAGTTGAAGCGGGTGTCCCCGAACGCGGCCGTGCCGCAGGAGAGTTCGGCCCGTTCCCGCAGGGAGGCACAGGTCTGGCCGACCTCGATCGTCCGGTGTCCCCCGGTCTCGGCGGGTCGCGGGGGCGGATCCCCCTGCGCGCGGGCGAGCACCAGACCGAGCGCGACAGCGGGTATCGCGAGGGCCGGGATCGTGAGGGTGATCAATCTGCGCAAAGTTCCGTTTCCTTCGTGCTCAGGACGTGCCGGCCGAGCGGCGGGGGCGGCTCGGGCGGCCGTGGAGGGAACGGCGGTTCGCGGTGGGCGGGCCGGCTCGTCACTCGCCCCGTGACCGCGTCCGCCGCCGTGCCTCTCCGGTGTCGCGTGCGGGTGCTTCTCCGGTGTCGCGTACGGGGAGACCGGCGACCGGTCAGGCGGTGATCCCGCGGGCTTCGAGCGCCTCGCGCAGGGCCCGGACCGCGTAGTACGTACGGGACTTGACCGTCCCCGGCGGCACGTTCAGCTCCTGCGCCGTCTGCGCGACGCTCCGTCCGAGGTAGTGCATGTGGAGCAGGACCTCGCGGTGGTGCGGGGCCAGGGCCTCCATCGTCTCCAGGACGAGCATCGCGGTCAGCGTCTGCTCGATGTCGTCCGGCATCGCGACCTCGACGAGCGCGGCGTCACCGGACTCCATGGGGCGCGCCTGCTTGGACCGGTGGCCGTCGATCACGAGGTTCCGTACGACCGTGAACATCCAGGGGCGGACGGACTCGGCCGTCGGGTCCAGGACGCCGGAGTGGCGCCAGGCCCGCAGCACGGCCTCCTGGACGATGTCCTCGGCCCGGTGCGTGTCACCGTCGAGGAGGCTGGTCGCGAAGCGCAGCAGCACGGCGCCGTGCTTCGCGAAGAGCGCTCTGATGAAGACCTCGTCCGCCTGCGGCTCCGGAACGCTCCCGGTCGCTCCGCGCGCGGGCGCGTCCTTTCCCGTCGGCCTGGCCTCTTCGACCGTTCGCTGCCTCATGCGGCGGAGTCCTCGTCCATCGATCGTCTGTGGGGGTGGTGCCGGGTCTCGCGCGGAGACACGACACCCCCACGATCGGGAGTGACTCTTGGTGAGGTCTTGTCGTGGACTTGCCGCCGCCGACAAGCCCTGGTGACGGGCTCGTCCACACATCAGGGCAGGCCGCATGGCTGACGGGCGCGGACCGGGTGCGTGGGAAGTGCCGTCGTTGAGCAGATACGGGCGACGTTGCGTACCGGTTCACGGCGCCGTGCGGAGCGGGGGGAACTCCCCCGGCCGATGCGGCTCGAGGGCCGGTCTCCGGCCGTCCGCGGCGACCCCGGCCGGGAACGCGTCAGGGCCGCCCGGGGCGGTCACCCCGGGCGGCCCTGACCGTGCGCACACGCCTCAGCGGTGCCGGGGGAACTCCACGACCTGCTGGAAGGTCGGCCGGTTCTGCCAGTGGACGGCGTCGTGCGTGATGCCGCCGACCGCGCGGTGCACGATCGCGTCGGCGCACCACTGGTCGCCCGCCTTGCACGAGGCGTCGCCGGGGTAGACCTCGCTCGCCGGCTCGGCGGCGGCCCGCTTCAGACTCGTCAGCAGGCTGTCGCGGCAGGCGGACAGATCGCCGTTGCCGCAGTAGGTCTTCGCGAGCCGTCCCTTCACCGGCTCACCGAGTACCTGGCGGAGGTCCTTGTCGACATAGCTCCACCAGCCGAACTGGAACGAGGAGCCCGCGTGCGCCCCCGTGGGCCCGTGGCCCGCCGAGGGGGCCTCGTCGACCGGCAGATTGGCGCGCAGCGCGTCGTACAGCCCGGCGCCGAGGCCCGGCTTGAACTCGGCCTCGACGAGCAGCGGCCACCAGGCGTCCATGATGCGTACGGCGTCGGGGTGGCGGTAGGTGCGCGATCCGGCGGAGGTCTCGCGGCGTTCGGCGCCCGCGTCCCGCCAGGACTCCAGCTTCTGGACGGCTTCGGCCAGTTGCGGGTCGGTGACCGGCTTGCTGCGGAGCACCTTCAGCAGTTCGGGCAGCACCTCCTCGCCGCGGAGATCGGCGACGGCCGCGTCCGCCATGGCGCGCGTGAGCGAGGCCCGGGTCACGCCGCCGGACTCCACCAGTTTCCCGACGCGGTCGTCCAGCAGATCGCCGCGGTGGACCGAGCCGTTGCCGAATCCGGCGGACGAGTAGTCCAGCGCCTGTTTGTTGTTCCAGGAGATGTAGTAGTCCTGCCCGACGGACTGCGGGTGCTGTTCGGGCGGGGTGTACGCGGCGGTGTTGGCGGCCGGCTCGAAGTCCCGCCACTCGTAGGTCTTCTCGCCCCGCACGGGCAGCGAGGGGTCGACGCCGTCGGCGCGTACGGGGTTCAGGCCGCTGTTGTAGTACGCGGCTTCGCGGGAGTCGGCGTAGAACCAGTTGAAGGCGTAGCCGATGTGCTCGGTCGCGCGCTGGAAGGACTTCGCGTCCTTGACGTAGCCGGGGTCGTTGAGCATCTGGAAGCCGATGATCGAGTCGGCCTCGTGACGGTAGGTGGAGCGCAGCAGGGTGTACGCGACGGGCTTGCCGTCGACGGTGGCGCGGTGCGTCACCGTGCCGTACTCGGTGCGGTACACCTGCATGCGGTACGAGCCGGCGGCGGTGGAGTCGGCGAGCGACGGCTTCCACGCGTTGCGCAGCTCCAGCTTCTCCATCGGCTTGCAGGCCCCGTGGTGGCGGTAGTGCGTGGAGTCCTTGTCCGGGGCGGAGCCGTCGGGTTCGCACAACTCGACGGCATAGGTGTCGGACATGTCCTGCGAGGCGGAGGTCGCGCTCCACGCGTAGTCCTGGCCGCGGCCGAGCTGGATGTACATCCCGATGCCCGCGAAGGAGGCACCGCGGGCGCTGATGCCGGGTCCCTGGAGCTCCTGCAGCATCAGCAGCTGGGGCGCGAAGTAGCCGGTCTGCGGCCCGAAGACGGCGACCGGGTTGCCGCTCGCGGTGTGCTTGCCGGAGACGAGCAGGGCGTTGGACATGCCGCGCCGCGGGCTCGAGAACAGATCGCCGGGGAGCACGCCGTCGTCGAACATGCCTTGCAGCGGCCGGAGTTTCTTCGGCGCCTTCACCGGATCCCTGGGCACCGTGCCCTTCGCCGCGCCGCCGCTCCTGGCCGCACCGCTCTTCGCGGCCCCGGTGCGGTCGAACACCAGCGGTTCGCGCGTGACCGACCCGGCGTCGGGCATGGCGGTGCCGCGCGCGTCGTCGGGCTTGCCCGCGTACGGGAAGCGCTCCCCGTCGTGGACGGTGAGTGCGGCCTCCGGGTCGTTGCGCATCCGGAAGGACTCCCACACCTTCGTGCCTTCGGCGACGCCGTACTTCTGCTGGGCGGCCTGCAGGGAGAGCGCCGACTCGACCTCTCCGCCGCCGCCGTTGCCGAAGAGGCCGCCGACCACGGAGGCGAGGGCGATGAGGTCGGTGAGCTTGAAGGGCTCGATCTCGCCGTGGTTGGTGATGGCGTCGACGTGGCCGGTGAGGACGTACTCACCGGGGAAGTATCGCCCGCTCTTGGACTTCTCGCGGTACGCGTTGAGGCCGTCGATGTACGCCTGCCCGTCCGCCATGGCCTGCTTGCCGCGCTCGCCGCCGGTCGCGATGATCCGGTCGATCTGGGCCTGCAGATCCTTCTCGGTGTACGGGGCGAGCGGCCAGAACTGCTGCTCCAGACCCTGGTTGGCGGCGGCGCCTCCCGCGAAGGGCGTGAGTTGCCCGCGGCCGATGTGCCGGAAGAGGTCAATGATCCAGAGCCGGTCCTGCCCGGCCGCGTATCCGGCGCCGAACTCGGTGCCCTCCCGCGTGGTGCCCTGGATGTGCGGGACACCGGTCTTCTTGTCGCGGGTGATCGTCACGTCCGCGCGCGGTTTGGTGACCGAGGCGACCTGGTCCTGGGGGACGCCGAAGGAGGCGTCGTTGAAGAACTGGTTCAGCTTCTCGTCGGTCAGGGAGTCCTGTCCGGCGACCAGGGCGTTGTACGGGCCGAGCTGGTCGGAGCTGTGTGCGGGGCGGGTGCCGAAGACCCGGTGGGCCAGGATCTCGACGAGCGTGGCGTTGCCGTTCTCGCCCGGCGGAAGGATGTCGGAGCACTGACTCCCGCAGTAGTCGGTGGCGGCGACGGATGAGCTGCTCGGCTCTGCGGCGGTCGCGGCGGTCGGCGGCAAAGGCGCGACCAGTCCGGTGACCAGCGCGAGCAGGGCGGTGACGCGTGGGGTGCGCAATCGCATTCCTGCTCCTCCAAGGACGGATCCCAAGACGGTGGAAGGACGGATCCCAAGACGGTGGCCGGAGGTTACCGCCGGTTCAAGAAGACCGGAAGATGAAAGGTGAGCAGCCGTCAACTTCCCTGAGATCTCCACAAACATCTGACCCAAGTCGTAACAAATGCCGCGAACGAGACCCCCATGGCCGGATATGCGTTCGTCAGAGTGTTCGATTGGATCCATTTCGCGCTCCCGTTCGTCCATCCCTTATCGCCTCAACGCCGAAGGACGAGTCACGGAGGTGGCAAGGAAGATGGCCGGATTCAGAAGCCTCGCCGATCACGTGCGCGACCCGAGGGTTGCGACCCAGCAGCGGCGGACCGCCCTGCGCAAGTGCCTGGAGAAATTCGCCCCGTACGGTCACAGGGCGACCTGGCACCACCTGTGCACCCGGGCCGGAATCGGCACCAGCGACCGGCGGCCCGACCCGGAGCGGCTCGTCGCCGCGATGGCAGAACTGGAAGAGGCACGCACCGAATGGCTCGCCTACGACGTGAGGTTCGCGGAACGGCGCCGGCGCGAGAAGCACGCCGGAATGCGCCAACCCGGACCCCTGGACGACTGGCATCGGCGCACCTGGGGCGGGTACGGCGTCGCGTGGTGCGACGACCCCCTGCACCATCCCACCTCCCCTCTCCCCGTGGTCGTCCGCAGTCTGGTGGCCGCTCTGGAGTCGGACCCGCGGTCCGTCTGCCCGGTCTGCGCGGAGGACGGCCTCGACTGGCGCTGGGGGCTTGGCCACCACCCGGGCTCGGGTCCCGTCTGCACCACCTGCGGCATCGTCGTGCCCGAGGGGGTGCTGACGCCGGAGGCGCTGCTGTCCGCCAGAAGATCGCGGAGAGCCGCCCTCGTCTCCTGAACTCCGGCTCCCCGCCCCGCAGGACCACCACCGCCGGCCCCCGCCGCCGGCCGCTCCACGACGTACCCGGACACCGGCCCATCGCCCGCCCAGGATCGGCGGCGAGGGGCCGGTGCCGTTTGCGGCCGACGGCCTGACGAACGCGGCGGAAAGCCCTTGCGGCGGGCCTGTTCAGAGATGGATGAACGTTGTACGGTCCCGGGGCGACGCGGTCCGAACTCCTCGCCGACGCCGCCCTCGTCCCGACCGCGTCGGAGGTGACCGCATGTCCCCGCGCCTCGTTCCGGACATCCTCGACCGCTCCCGTACCGTCGCCCCGCCCGGCTGGAGCCGCTGGCTCGTCCCGCCCGCCGCGCTGTCCATCCACCTCGCCATCGGGCAGGCCTACGCCTGGAGCGTCTTCAAGCCTCCGCTCGAGAGCTCGATGGACCTGTCCGGCACGGCATCGGCGCTGCCGTTCCAGCTCGCCATCGTGATGCTCGGCCTGTCCGCGGCCTTCGGCGGCACGCTGGTGGAGCGGAACGGGCCTCGCTGGGCGATGTGCGTGTCCGCCCTCTGCTTCTCCTCCGGTTTCCTCATCTCCGCGCTGGGCGCCGCCGCCGGCCAGTACTGGCTGATCGTGCTCGGCTACGGCTTCGTCGGCGGCATCGGGCTCGGCATCGGCTACATCTCGCCCGTCTCGACGCTCATCAAGTGGTTCCCCGACCGCCCCGGCATGGCGACCGGCATCGCCATCATGGGCTTCGGCGGTGGCGCGCTCATCGCCTCGCCCTGGTCCACGGGACTGCTCTCCGCCTTCGGGACGGAGACCTCCGGCATCGCACGGACCTTCCTCGTCATGGGAGTTGCGTACGCGGTGTTCATGACGATGGGCGTCGCGCTGGTCCGGGTCCCCGCGGACGGATGGCGGCCCGAGGGGTGGGAACCCGCCGCGGAGGCCGCCCGCCCCCTGGTCACCACGGGACAGGTCTCGGCCCGCAACGCCCTGCGGACACCGCAGTTCTGGTGTCTGTGGGTGATCCTGTGCACCAACGTCACGGCGGGGATCGGCATTCTGGAGAAGGCCGCCCCGATGATCACCGACTTCTTCTCCGGCACCGGCACCCCGGTCACGGTCACCGCGGCGGCGGGGTTCGTCGGTCTGCTCTCCCTCGCCAACATGCTGGGCCGCATCGTCTGGTCCTCCACCTCCGACCTGGTCGGACGCAAGAACATCTACCGGCTCTACCTCGGCGCCGGGACCCTGATGTACCTCGCCATCGCGCTGATGGGCGACACCTCCAAGCCGCTCTTCATCATCTGCGCGGCCGTCATCCTGTCCTTCTACGGCGGCGGGTTCGCGACGGTTCCGGCCTACCTCAAGGACCTCTTCGGCACGTTCCAGGTCGGCGCCATCCACGGCCGGCTGCTCACCGCCTGGTCCACGGCCGGGGTCCTCGGACCACTGATCGTCAACGCCATCGCGGACGCACAGGAATCGGCCGGCCACTCCGGGCCCGACCTGTACACCACGTCCTTCTACGTCATGATCAGCCTGCTGGTGGTCGGCTTCGTCGCCAACGAACTGGTCCGGCCGGTCCACCCCCGCCACCACGAACCGGAGCCCGCGCCCGAGGCCCGCCGCTCCCCCGCCGCGTCCGAGGAGGCGTCGTCATGACGGACACGAGCGCACGGGAGGCCGGAGGGCGGCGCCCGCTGATGGTGATCACCTGGCTCTGGGTCGGCGGCCCGTTCGCGTACGGCGTGTACGAGTTGGTGCTCAAGCTCCGGCAGCTCTTCACGGGCTGACGCGGGCCGGGAACCGGCCGGCACGGGTCGAGACCGGGCGCACCGGCCTGTGCGGTGGCGGGGCGCGCTCCGCGCGTGAGACCTCCCGGCGCGGTCTGGTCCGCCGCTCGCCTGAAGTGCGACGATGCGCCTCAGTCGCCGAGAGGACGGACGGGCATGGCCGAGCTGCACGACCTGACAGCGCTGGAGCAGGCGGAGATGATCCGGCGGGGGAAGCTCTCGCCGGTGGAACTCACCGAGCACTACCTGGCGCGGATCGACCGGCTGGACGCGGACCTGGGGGCGTTCATCACCGTCACCGCCGACATCGCCCGCAAACAGGCCGCCGAGGCCGAGAGCGCGGCGCGGACCGCCCGCGAGGAGGGCGGGGATCTGCCGCCGCTGCACGGTGTGCCGGTCCCGGTGAAGGACCTCAACCCGGTGGCCGGCGTGCGCTGCACCTACGGATCCGAGGCGTTCTCGGATCACATCCCGGACACCGACGACCACGTGGTCACCAAGCTCCGCGCCGCCGGCACCATCATGCTCGGCAAGACCAACACCCCCGAGTTCGGCCTCCCTTGCTACACCGAGGGCCGGCTCGCACCTCCCGCCCGTACGCCCTGGGATCTCGAGCGGTCGGCCGGAGGGTCGAGCGGCGGGGCGGCCGCCTCCGTCGCGGGCGGCCTGGCACCGATCGCGCACGGCAGCGACGGCGGCGGCTCGATCCGCATCCCGTCGTCGGTGTGCGGCCTGTTCGGCATCAAGCCGAGCCGCGGACGGGTCAGCGGGGGCCCGGTCCTGCACGACGTGAGCGGGCTCGCCACCTCGGGCCCCATCGCCCGTACGGTCGCGGACGCGGCGGCCCTGCTCGACGCGCTCGCCGGGCCGATGCCGGGCGACCCGTACGGCGCGCCGTCCCTGCCCGCGGGCGAGACCTTCCTCGCGGCCGCCCGCCGCCACCCCGCGGGGCCGCTGCGCGTGGTCCTGCTGCTGACACCGCCCGTTCCCGGTGTGGAACTGCACCCCGACTGCCGTGCGGCGGCGGAGTCCACCGCGGGCCTGCTGCGCGAACTCGGCCATCACGTGGACGAGTTGGAGCTGCCCGTCGACGACAGCGTGGGCCGCGCCTTCACCTCCGTGTGGAACGTGAACGCCCTCAGCCGGCCGGTCCCGCCCGGGACCGAGAGCCTGCTGCTGCCCCTGACCCGCCGTCTGCGCGAGCGCGGCGCCACGGTCTCGGGCACGAGCTACGCCGAAGCCCTGCACACCTTCCGTGTGCTCGGCCAGACCATCGCGGACGCCCTGCTCACCCCCGGGACGGGCTACGACGTGATCCTCACCCCGACCCTCGCCCAACCACCGGCCCTGGTGGGCCAGTTGCGCAACGACGAGGACCCGGACGCCGAGTTCACCGCCCTCGCCGCCTACACCCCCTTCACCCCGCTCTACAACGCCACCGGCCAGCCGGCCGTCAGCCTCCCGCTCCACTGGACCGACGAGGAGCTGCCGATCGGGGTCATGCTGGGCGGCCGGTACGGGGAGGAGACGACGCTGCTGTCCCTCTCCGCGGAACTGGAGGAGGCCCGCCCCTGGGCGGGGAGGCGGCCCGCCGTCTGGTGACGGTCCGCAGCGCCCGGGCCGGGTCATCCCCGGCCCGGTGCGGGGGCGGTCGCACGAACCCGGCACGGACGGTCTTCCGGCACCGCGCCGGGGCCGGTTACGTCAGCCGGTGCCCTTCACCATCAGACGCGACCCCTCGCCGCCCTCGCCGAGGCGGTCGTCGGGGTTGGAGAGCACGCACTTGTCGAGCGACAGACAACCGCAGCCGATGCAGTCGGTGAGATGGTCGCGCAGCCGGTTGAGCTGCTGGATGCGCTGGTCCAGCTCGGAGCGCCAGGCCTCGGAGAGCCGAGCCCAGTCCTCGCGGTTCGGGGTGCGCTCGTCGGGGAGTTCGGCGAGGGCGTCGCGGATGGTGGCGAGCGGGATGCCGACGCGCTGTGCCGCGCGGATGAACGCGACCCGGCGCAGGGTGTCACGGGTGTAGCGGCGCTGGTTTCCCGAGGTGCGCGCGCTGCTGATCAGGCCCTTGTTCTCGTAGAAGTGCAGGGCCGACACCGCTGCCCCGCTGCGCGCGGAGAGCTGGCCGACGGTGAGTTCGGACACGGAGTGGGGAATCTGCGGCACAGGTCCCCACCCTACGTCGGCGACGCGTTGACAGAAGCCCTCCACGGAACCATGCTGGCACTGCTGAGCAACCGCTTAGTACGCATGGTGGCCACGGGAGGTCATGGAGATGGCGGAACCACGGGTCTTCTCATCGCTGGACGAACTGCGGTCCGCGGTGGGCGAACAGCTCGGATTCAGCGACTGGCTGGAGATCGACCAGAAGCGGATCGACCTGTTCGCGGACGCGACCGGTGACCACCAGTGGATCCACGTCGACCCGGAGAAGGCCGCCGCCGGACGGTTCGGCACCACCATCGCCCACGGCTACCTGACGCTGTCGCTGCTTCCCGTGCTCGTACCGCAGCTCATGCGCGTCGACGGCGTGCGGATGGGCGTCAACTACGGCTCGAACAAGGTCCGTTACCCCTCGCCGGTGCCGGTCGGCTCGCGCGTGCGCGCCACCGCGAAGATCGCCGGGATCACGGAGGTCGAGGGCGGGGTGCAGCTCACGACGAGCGTGACGGTGGAGCGGGAGGGCTCCGAGAAGCCGGCGTGCGTCGCGGAGACGGTGAGCCGCTTCTACCTGTAGGGCCTCACGGTCAGGACGTCCGGGGATCCGGCTTCCTGCGGGAAGCCCACGCCGCCCGGCTCACGCGGCGACCTCAGCCCGTCCCGGCCGACCCGACCATGCGCAGGACCAGGCCGGCGTACAGCCTCCCGACGTCGTCGGGCGTACGCCGGCCCTCCGGGTTGAACCAGCGGGCCACGTCGATGCAGAGCGACAGCACGGCGAGCGACGTCCCGGGGATGTCGGGGACGTCGAAGTCGCCCGCGTCGACACCGTCCTGGATGATCGACCGCACCGTGGAGTCGACCTCACGGCGCAGCCCGACGATCTCCGCGTAGTGCTCCTCCCCCAGCGCGCCCAGCTCGTACTGGACCACTCGGGCGGTGGTGTGGCGCTCGGCGTGCCAGCGGACGAAGGACCGGACGGCGGTGCCGAGGCGTTCGGCGGGACTGCCGCTACCGGCCGCGGCCTCCTCCATGATGCGCAGCGAGAGGCGGTGTCCGACGCTGCTGATCTGGTAGAGCAGCTCTTCCTTGGTCTTGTAGTGGATGTAGAGGGCGGCGGGGCTCATGCCCGCGCGGCCCGCGATGTCGCGGGTGGTCGTCGCGTGATAGCCGCGCTCGGCGAAGGCCTCGACGGCGGCGATCACCAGCCGCCTGGCCGCGTCGGGAGCGACGTCCTCCCACTGCTCGGCCCGCTCACCGGCCGCCCTCTCCGCCTCGGTGCCCATCGCCCGCACGCCCCGTTCCTCCGCCCGGCGGGCCCTCCGCCGGCAGGACGAACACCATACCTCCGAACCTGAGCAAGCGCTTAGGGGGCCGGGTGGCGCGCCGGACCTGCCGAAGAGTGCGCGCCCGGGAACGGGGGGCGTGGTCGGGGGAACGGCCGGACCGCGGGAGAACGGGCAGTCCGGTTCCGGGATGTCAGAACGCGGACGCGCCGGTCAGCGCCCGTCCGATCAGCAGCTTGTGGATCTGACTGGTGCCCTCGTAGAGGGTCATCACCCGGGCGTCCCGGAGCAGCTTGCCCGCGGGGTACTCGTCGATGTAGCCGTAACCGCCGAACACCTGCAGGGCGTTGTTGGCGCAGCGCACGGCGGCCTCGCTGGCGTAGAGCTTGGCGACCGAGGACTCGGTGGCGTACGGCAGTCCGCGCTCGATGTGGTCCGCGACCCGCCAGGTCAGCAGCCGGGCGGCGTCCACATCCACCGCGATGTCGGATATCAGCTCCTGGACGAGCTGGTGCTGGGCGATCGGGCGGCCGAACTGCTCGCGCTCCCCCGCGTACCGCACCGCCGCGTCGAGGCACGCCTGGGCGAGCCCGACACAGCCGGCCGCGACCGACATCCGGCCCTTGGCGAGGGCCGACATGGCCACGGAGAAGCCCTTGCCCTCGGGGGCGATCAGGGCGGAGGCAGGGACGCGGACGCCTTCCAGGACCAACTCGGCGGTGGCCTGGCCGCGCAGTCCGAGCTTGCCGTGGATCTCACGGCGGGAGAGGCCGGGTGTGTCCGTGGGGACGAGGAAAGCGCTGATGCCCCGGTGCCCGGGCTCCTGTCCCGTGCGGGCGAAGAGCAGGACGACGTCGGCCCAGGTGCCGTTGGTGATGAACATCTTGGTGCCGTCGAGGACCCAGTCGCCGCCGTCGCGGACCGCGCGGGTGGTGAGGTGGGCGGCGTCGGAACCGGTACCGGGCTCGGTGAGGCCGAAGCAGCCGACGGCCTCCCCGGAGCAGAGCCCCGGCAGCCAGGTCCGCCGCTGTTCGTCGGTCCCCCAGGTCGCGATCGACTTGGCGACGAGGCCGAGCGAGACGGACAGGATCCCGCGCACCGCCGAGTCGCCACGGCCGAGTTCCTCCGTGACCAGGACGTACGAGAGGTGGTCCCCGCCGGAGCCGCCGAACTCCTCGGGCACGGTCAGCCCCAGGAAGCCGAGGTCGCCGAGTCTCTTCACGATGCCGCGGTCGACGCTCTCGGCCCGGTCCCACGCGACCGCGTGGGGGACGATCTCGCGGTCGGTGAAGTCCCGGGCGAGCCGGCGGACGGCGTCCTGCTCCTCGGACAGCTCAAGGTTCACGGCGCGCACCTTTCGTGAATCTCGGGGCCATGGGTTCCGCGGGCACCCACGTTAATTAGCACTGCTAGTTTCCGTGGGGCGGCCTCTACTATGTGCCGCATGGCCCGCCCCCGCAAGCCCCTGCTCAGCCGCGACCGCATCGTGGAGACAGCCCTGGCGCTGATCGACGCGGAGGGGCTGGACGCGGTGTCGACACGGCGGCTGGCCGCGGAGCTGGGGGTGAGCGGCCCGTCCCTCTACAACCACTTCACGGTCAAGGACGAGATCCTGGACGCCGTCGCCGACACGGTCGTCGGCCAGGTCGACCTGTCGATGTTCGAGGCCGAGTCAGGACGGGACGCGGTGGCGGACTGGCGGGCGGCGCTGCTGGCCTGGGCGCGCTCGTACCGGGCTGCCCTCGCCGCCCACCCCAACATCGTCCCGTTCCTCGCCCGCGGCCCCGGCCGCCGTCCCGCCGGGCTGCGGATGGCGGACGCCGTCTTCGGGGCGATGGTCGGCGCGGGCTGGCCGCCCGCGCAGGCGACGAGGATCGGCGCACTGATGCGCTACTTCGTCGCGGGCTCGGCACTGGGCTCCTTCGCCCGCGGCTTCGTCGACGACGCGACCGCGTACGACCCTGCCGACTACCCGCACCTGGGCCAGGCCCACCTGCTGGCGGAGCATCAGCAGCAAGTGGACGAGGGCGCGTTCGAGACGGGCCTCACGGCGCTGGTGGACGGGCTGGCCCTCCAGTACGAGCAGGTGCGCGTGAGCTGACCGCTGCGGCGTCCGGATGCCCGGCCCGCCGGTCCGGACGCGCGCGGGACGGGGTCGGTCGGCAACTCCCCGTCAGCAGACAGGCGTTGACGCGGGCGAGGCCCCCTGCCGGTCGGAGCTCGGCAGGTGACCTTGGAATGCGAACAGGTCATCGTTCACGACTCATGCCTGAGCGCCTCACTCAGGCTGCCCCCGATCACATCGGGAGCAGCCGAGGAGGACCCGGGAAAGGGGTTCCGAGGGGGCGCGTCAGAAGACGACGAGCGTGCGGCCGCCGCGGCCCGCGAGCATCGCTTCGAAGGCGGCCGGGATGCCGTCAAGACCGATCCGGTCGGTGACCATGCCCGCGAGGTCCAGCCGCCCGGCGCGGATGTGCCCGGCGAGCACCGGAAGGTCCCTGGCCGGGTCGCAGTTGCCGTAGACGCAGCCGGACAGGGTACGGCCGAAGTGGAAGATCTCCAGGGCGGAGAACGAGACCTGCTCGTCCTTGCCGCCGATGCCGACGACCGTGGTCCGGCCGCCGCGGCGGGTCGCGTCCCAGGCGGTGCGAATGGTCTCCGCGCGGCCCACGCACTCCACGGCGACGTCGGCGCCGTGTCCGCCCGTGAGTTTCCGGATCCGCTTGGCCGTGTCGGGGGCGGAGACCAGGAGGTCCGTGGCGCCCGCCTTGCGCGCCAACTCCTCCTTGGCGTCGGAGACGTCGACGGCCACGATCCGTCCCGCTCCGGCAATCCGGGCCGACTGGATCACGGCGAGGCCGACACCGCCGACACCGAACACCGCGACGGACTCGCCCTCGCGCACCCGCGCCGCGTGATGGATCGCGCCGTATCCGGTCAGGACGGCGCAGCCCAGCAGGGCGGCGTCCGTCAGCGGCACACCGTCCGGCAGGGGCAGGGCCGCGCGCGCGGAGACGACGGTCTCCTCGGCGAAGACCGCGCTGCTCAGCCCGGGATAGAGGTCCTGGCCCTCCGCGGTCCGTGCGTACGGGACGGCGGCGCCCGCCATGGCGTTGGCGCACAGCCAGGGCTCACCGAGCCCGCAGTAGTGGCAATCACCGCAGGAGGGCGCCCAGTTGAGGACCACCCGGTCACCGGGTGCGTGCGACGTGACGCCCTCGCCGACCGCGGTGACCGTGCCCGCGCCCTCGTGACCGAGCACGGCGGGGACGGGCTGGCGCAACGTGCCGTTGGACAACGACAGGTCCGAGTGGCACACCCCGGCCGCGGCGAGCCGAATCCGCACCTGGCCGGGGCCGGGCCGCGGGAGATCGATCTCCCGCAGCTCCAGCGTCGCGTCGACGGCGGGCAGAACAGCGGCGCGGATCACGGATTCTCCCTCGGGGTACGGGTGTTGGGCACGGCGTGGCCTCGTGGTGCCGGTGTGTCAGAACTGGAGCGACTTCGTCTGCAGGTACTCGGCCAGGCCGTGGGCGCCCAGTTCGCGGCCCACGCCCGACTGCTTGTAACCGCCGAACGGCGCGAGGGGGTTGAAACGGCCGCCGTTGATGTCGACCTGACCGGTGTCCAGGCGCCGGGCGAACGCCACCGCCTCGTCCTGGTCCTCCGACCAGACCGCGCCCGCGAGCCCGTACACCGTCCCGTTGGCGATCCTCACCGCGTCGTCCTCGTCCTCGTACTTCAGGATCGCGATGACCGGGCCGAAGATCTCCTCCTGGGCGATGGTCATCTCGGGGGTGACGTCGGCGAAGACCGTCGGGCGGACCCAGTAGCCCCGCTCGCGGCCCTCGGGGGCGTCCGGGCCGCCCGCGACGACGCGGGCGCCCTCCGCGGCGCCGCGCTCGATGTAGCCGCGGACGCGGTCGCGCTGCTTGGCGCTGACGACCGGGCCGAGGCGACTGCCCTCGTCGTCCGGGTCGCCGGGGACGTACTTGGCCGCGGCCTCCCGCGCGAGGGCGACCGCCTCCTCGTACCGGTCCGCGTCCACCAGCATGCGGGTCCATGCGCTGCACGTCTGGCCCGAGTTGGCGAAGACGTTGGCGACGCCGACCTTGACCGCCCGGGTCAGATCGGCGCCCGGCAGGACGACGTTGGCGGACTTGCCGCCGAGTTCGAGGGCGACCCTCTTGACCGCTCCCCCGGCGAGCGCGCCGATCCGGCGGCCGACGGCCGTCGAGCCGGTGAAGGAGACCAGGTCCACGCCGTCGTGCTCGGCGAGGGCCTGTCCGGCCTCCGGGCCCCGGCCGGTCACCAGGTTGAACACCCCGGCGGGCAGCCCCGCTTCGTGCACGGCCTCCGCGAAGAGCTGGGCGACCAGCGGCGTGTCCTCGGCGGGCTTGAGGACCACGGTGCAGCCCGCGGCGAGGGCGGGGGCGACCTTCGCGACGATCTGGTGCAGCGGGTAGTTCCAGGGAGTGATCGCGCCGACGACACCCACCGGCTCGTGCAGAACGGTCGAGTTCCCCACCTTCTCCTCGAAGGTGTACTCCGCCGCGAGTTCGGCGTAGCTGCCCGCGACGGCGATCGGCAGATCCGCGTGCACCTTCCGCGAGAAGCCGATCGGCGCACCGAGTTCGGTGGTCACGGTCTCGGCGATCTCGTCACGGCGGTCGGCGAGGGCGTCGCGCAGAGCGGTGAGGCGCGCGGCGCGATCGGCCGGTGCCGTGGCCGCCCAGCCGGGGAAGGCGGAACGGGCGGCGGCCACCGCGGCGTCGACGTCCGTCGCGGTTCCGGCCGGCACCTGGGCGATGACCTGCTCGTCGGCCGGGTTCACCACCTCGATCGTGGCGGTCCCGGCGGAGGGCCGCCAGTCCCCGTCGATGTACATGCCGTCGTGGGCCTTCATCGCGTTTCCTCCCGCGCAGTCGGGCGTTCTCCGGGCCGGGCCGGGCCGGTTCCGGGTACGGATGCTCCGGGCGAGGCTCCGTACAGCTGTCGTACGGACGACCCGGGCACGGACGACCCGGCGAAGCTCCGCACGGCTCCGCCCAAACTAGCGGCGGTAGTTTTTCGCCGCCAGGGCGGGGCGCGTGGGCCCCGTCACGCCACCTCGATTGTCAGTGCCCCCTGCCATGCTCGGCATCACACGGCACAGCGGCAACGACCGGCCTCACTCGACCCCGGGACGGGCCGGCAGGACGGACGGATCACGCGGTTCACACGTACACGGTGTCACGGTGTCACGTGGTCGTGCGGATCATGAGAGCGGACTCATGCGACCGCCCGCCGCCCCGGCGCGGACGGGAGCGGGCGCCCGGGGTGCTGATGCCGGTGCGGCGCTGGGGGATGTCGACGGCTGGGTCCCGTACTTCGCGGTGGAGGACTGCGACGCGGCGGTCGCGACCGCCACCGCGCACGGCGGGAGGGTGGTGTTCCCCGCCGAGACGGCGGAGGGCACAGGCATAGGCCGGCAGGCCGTACTCCGCGATCCGTCGGGAGGGCTGTTCGCCATCAACGCATCGCAGTGAGAGATGAGTTGATGAAGCGATGGGCGGGGGCTACCGGCGGCGCAGCCGCGCCGTGCGGTCTCCGTCTCCGTCGGCGTCGGCGTCGGCGTCGGCGTCGGCGTCGGGTGGTGACTCGATCCGGTCGAGGTCGTTGGCGAGGGCGGTCAGCCAGACCTCGATGTCCGCGGCGAACAGCCGCCCCTGCGCGGAGGGGATGGCCGCCGCGATGTCGTGCCTGGGGTCGGCCAGCAGGGGCACGCCCTTGCCCGGCAACGGGTCCGTGCCGGGCCGTTCCGGGCCCAGACCTTCCGCGTCCGAACCTGTGCCCGGACGTTCCGTGCCTGGCTGTTCCGCTCCTGGCTGTTCCGCGCACGCGTCGGCGGCCGCGTCCGGCGCCTGCCTCACGTCACGGCGCTCCGGACGGCCGGGGCCGTCGCCGTCCAACGGCGCGGTGCCCGTGCGAAGACGACCGGCCAGGTCGTCGTACGCCGAGCGCAGACTGTCCGCCGCGTCCTGGAGCTGCGTGGCCGGGCGCGGCCACGGAGCGAGACAGCCGGGCGGGCAGCTCAGCAGCAGCGACTGCCCGCCCCACACCATGCGGTAGCCCGCGAGCATCGCCGTCTGCCAGTCCACCGCGTGCATGCGCGGGTCTGGCCGCTCCGACTGGTACTGGGCGTAGGCGGCATCGGCCAGGAACATCGCGTGCCGCGCCCGCGGCAGAGCCCCTTCGGGATGTCCGGTGCCGGTGAGCACGGCCACGGTCTCACGGGCGGCGGTCGCGGCCGCGGGCAGGAAGGACGCCGCCGCGCGTCTCAACTCGCCCGCGCCGCCGCGGGGCCAGGCGAGCAGACCGATGACGGCCCCGACGATCCCGCCCGTCACGATGTCGATGAACCGCGCCTCGGCGAGCTGCCAGTTGGCAGTGGCGAGTTGCGTGAAGATCGTGGCGATCGCCAGCGTGAACAGGCCCTGCATCCAGGCCAGGCCGAGGACCGGGCCGAGGGTGAAGGCGACCAGCAGGGCCACGGGCATCGCCGCCTCGTAGAACCTCGGGCTGTCGCCGACGAAGAAGAGGAGGAGTCCGCTCGCCACGGCGCCGGCGAGGGTGCCGGTGAAGGCCGGGCGCAGATTGGTGCGGGTGTCGGCGGCCGAGGTCCGCATCAGGCTCAGGGTGGCGAGCAGGACCCAGAACCCGTGCGCCAGGTCGAGCTGCCCGGCGATCAGCCGGGCCAGCGCCAGGGCGACCGCGACGCGTACGGCGTTCTGGAAGGAGACCGAGCGCGGGGTGAGGCTGGCCCGGAAGCGCCGCCACCACAGCGCGGTCACGGGGGCGTACGCGAACCAGAAGGGGCCCGGCCGCTCCCCTCGCGGCGTGGGATCGGACGGTACGGGCGCCCCGACCGCGATCCGTACGCCGATGGCCAGGAGGCGGACGCCCTCGGCGGACTGGAGGGCCATGGCGCCGCGGCGGAGCCGCTCGGTACCCGTGTCGGCGGCCGGGAGGGCCGTGTCGGCGGGGACACCGACAGCAGGACCGGCCTCGGTACGGCCGGTCGTATCAGGGTCCGGCACCGTACGGGACGGGACCGCGCCATCGGACGGTGACTGCGCCTCCGAAGGTGACTGAGCCTCGGCTCGGGACGGTGCCTGGGCCGGGGCACGGTCCCGCGTCGTCCGAGCCGTCTGGAATGTGTGGATGCAGGCGACCAGGTGGTCGAGATCCGGCGGCATCGCCCCGCGGCGCGCGAGGGCGCGTCCGGCCGCCCGGATCGTCCGCGCGGCCTCCCGCAGCAGGTCGGCGGCGCCCGGGAACGGCACCGGCCGCGCCGCCTCCACGGCCGCGATGCCCTGGACCTGTTCGAAGACGAACCGGGTGGCCGCGCCCGCCTGACTCAGCGCCCGGTCCTTGGCGCTGGGCGACACCGGCCGCTCCGGCTGCGGCAGGCGCGAGGGCCGGATGGCCTCCGTGCAGCGGCGCGCCGCCGCCTCCGCCCCCTTCAGGGCCTGTGGCCCGTGCAGGCCGGTCGGATCCTGCTGGCCCTGCCGCCCCGGGTGGGCCGGCTCCCCTTCCGGGCCGCCTGATTCCTTCGCCTCCCCGGAACGTCCCCGCTCGTCGATGGCACCAGGCGGGGAACGTCCGCGATCCCCGGCGGCTGCCCCGTCGAGCTGCCCCGCCACCAGGTCCACGTACGCCGCGACCGTCCCCGCGGCCTCCGCGAGACGCCGTTCGTACGGGATGGGCGCCGGATCCGGCCAGAGCAGCAGTTCGGCCGTGATGAGCAGCCCGACGCCGACGGTGACGCCGACCAGGCGGGCGTCCAGGGTCCCGGGCTCGTACGGCGGGAAGCAGGCCAGCATGTAGAAGAGCTGCAGCCCCGCGGCCACGCCCACGAAGCGCGGCCCGCCGACTCCGGAGAACGTGACGAGGAAGCCGACCGCGAACATCCCGGCCGCCGCGGCCCACGCGTTGACCGCGAGCAGCGTTCCGGCGGCGACGAGGGCGTAGGCGGCGGGCAGCGCGACGAGCAGGGTCCGCGCGCGGCGCAAGGGCGGCCCGGGGACCTGCGAGAGCGCGCCGAGAGCGATCACGCCGAAGATCGCGTAGATCGCCATGACGTCGTTGCCGATCGCGTGGCGGCAGAGGGAGAACGCGGTGCTGGCCGCGATCGTGATCCGCAGCGCACGCCGGAACGACGGCAGAACCGGGCCGCGCAGTCGCGGCAGGCGGATCCCGCCGGGCATCAGGTCACCCCCCATGGCCGCCGGGGCACAGAACCAGACTCGCACGCCGTGCCGGGACCCGCGCGGCGCCCCGGAGAGCGGCAGGCCGGGCGGGGTCGCCCCGCGGCCGAGCGGGCACAGCGGCTCCGTGCGACGCTGAGATCGCCATGACCTCGGTGCCCAGCCACTCCGCCACGACCGCCCCAAGAGCGAGGACGGTCACGACCGCGGTGACCGCCGGCACCCCTACAACCGCGATGACCGCTCATGCGACACCGGAGCCGCGATGACCGCTCATGCGACACCGGCCGACGGGCCGGCGGCCTCGAGCGCGTCCGGGTTCGACGCGCTGTTCGCGGACCTGCGGCAGCGTGCCGCCCGGCAGGGAGCGGACGGGCCGCGCGGCGCCCTCACGTACATCGGCCCGGACGAGGTGCGGGCCGCCGCCGCCGAGGTACGGAGCGGGCGCACCGTCACCCTCGCCGCTCCCGTGGAGACCCGTCCCGGGCCCGACGACCCCGACCCCGGACGCCACGAGATGACCGCCTGGGCCGCACAGGACACGGGTCCCGGCCTGGCCTTCGCGCGGGACCGCTTCGCGATGAACGTGCACGGCGACGCGGACAGCCATCTCGACGCGCTCTGCCACGTCATCTACGACGGCACGCTGCACGGCGGCGTGCCCGCGGCCACGGTCACCGAGGCCGGTGCCGAACGGCTCACGGTCGAGACGGCCCGCGACGGCATCGCGGGCCGCGGGGTCCTGCTCGACATCCCGCGGCTGCGCGGCGTCCCGTGGCTGGAGCCGGGTGACCATGTGACGGCGGCCGAACTCACCGCCGCCGAGGAGGCCCAGGGCGTACGGGTCGGGCGCGGCGACATCCTGCTCGTACGGACCGGACACCGCAGGCGGCGGGACGAGTTGGGGCCGTGGGCCGGTACCCGTGCCGGACTGCACCCCGGCGCCGCGGAGTTCGTGGCCGAACGCCGGGTGGCCGTGCTGGGCAGCGACAGCAACAGCGACGTGGCGCCGGGCCTGGTCGTGGACGTGGGCTATCCCGTGCACGTGCTGGCCGTGCACGCGCTGGGTGTGCACCTGCTGGACTACCTGCAGTTCGAGGATCTCGTGCCGCTGTGCGAGGCGGAGCGGCGCTGGTCGTTCCTCTGCGTCGTCGCGCCGCTGCGGCTGCCGGGCGGCACGGGGTCGCCGGTCAACCCCATCGCGATTCTGTAGCCCGGTTCCCGTCCCGGCCTCGGCACGAGGCCCCGCCCGTGCCCGAAGCCCCGCCCCGGTCCGCATCGGCTTCCCGTTCCGAATCGGCTTCCCGTTCCCGGCCCGGTGCGACGGGCGGGCCCTGCCCCGCGGCGGTGCGCGGCCCCTCCCCCGCGGCGTGACCCGTATCGCCGTCCGCCCGCCCGGCGCCGGGGCCGCGTCGCAGCGGCCGGGCCGCGGTGCCCGCCGCGAGGAGCAGCAGCACGCCCAGCATGCCGAAAGGTGCCGCCGTACCGGCAACTCCCGCCACCAGACCGGCCGTTGCGGGGGCGGCGACCTGGCCGAGGCGGTTGCCCGTCAGCCGCAGCGCGAGCGCGGTGCTGCGCGCCTCCTCCGGAGCCGCCTGCACCACGGTGGTCATCGACAGCGGCTGCCCCACGCCCAGACAGAACCCCAGCGCCGCGAGCAGCGCACCCAGTGCCCAGGCGGGCAGCGGTACGGCGATGCCCGCGCACAGCAGCGCCGCGGCCAGGCAGCTCACGACCAGCAGCGCCGTACGGCCCAGGAGCCGGATCATCGGGGTCATGACGAGGCGGCATGCGATGGTCGCGGCGGCCCGCAGGCTCAGCAGCAGCCCGATCGTGGCCGGGGCGATGCCCCGGTGCTCGCCGACGACCGGGAGGTACGCGGTGAGGATGTCGGTCGCCGACAGGACCGCGAGGCTGGTGAACATCCCGGCCGGGACGCCCCGCGTGCGCAGGATGCGGTGCACCGGAACCCGTTGCGCCCGCGTGGCTTCCTCCCGTGCGGGCAGCGCGGCGCGCCGCTCGATGCGCCAGAGCGCCGTGAAGGAGAAGGCCGCGACGGCGGCCGAGGCGAGCAGGGCCGTGGCGCTGGTACGGGCGAGTGCCCCTGCGTGCCCCGAGACCAGCAGCCCCGCCGCGATGGGACCGACGAGCTGGCCGAGGGAGGCGCCGATGGTGAAGTGGCCGAAGTTGCGGTCCCGTTCGGCCGGTGCGCTCTGCCGGGCCACGATGCTCTGCGCGCCGATGACGAACGCCAGATGGCCCAGGCCCATCACGCCGCTCCAGGCGGCCATCGCCGCGAGGGAGGTCGCCGATCCGCTCAGCGCGCAGCCGGCGGCGATGAGGGCCACACCGACCGGCAGCAGCGGCGCGCACCGGCCATGATCCGTACGGCGTCCGAGGGGCACGGCGGCGAACAGCGGCAGCAGGGCGTACACGGCCGCGATGACACCGACGGCGCGGGCGTCCGCGCCCAGGGCGAGGGCCCGGTAGGAGACGGCGGGCCGCGCCATGGACACCGCCCCTTGCGCGAACGCGAAGGCGATGACCAGGCGGATGAGCCAGCCCCTGCCGGGCCCTGCGATGGTCACGGTCCTGTGTTTCCGGTCGTCGTCGGCGTCCGTTTCCGGTGCCGTTCCCGGCACCGTCCGGCCGCTCCTGTCCGCGCCGTTCCCGGCGCCGCTCACGGGCCGCGCACGTGCCGTCGCGGTCCCGCCGTCACCCTCTCGTCGTCACACGCGCTTCCTCACACGCTGGTCGTCGCTGTCTCCTGGCGCCGTCCCCTCGCCACCGCCCGGCGCGCCCCTTCCGGACGGCCGGACGGCGCCGGGGCCGTCAGATGATGCCGAAGAGAAGGCCCGCAGCGAGGACCACCACCGACGTGAGCGCCGCCCACTTCACCGTAAACCTGGTGTGGTCGCCGAACTCGACCCCGGCCATGCCCACGAGCACGTAGACCGCGGGGACGAGCGGGCTCGACATGTGCAGGGCCTGGCCGATGAGCGAGGCGCGGGCGATCTCGACCGGTGCGACGCCGTGCGCGGCACCGGCCTCGGCGAGGATCGGCACGATGCCGAAGTAGAACCCGTCGTTGGACATGAAGTATGTGAACGGGATGCTCAGCAGGCCGGTGACGAGGCCCATGTGCGGGCCCATGCCGTCGGGGATCGCGTCGACGACCGCCCGCGCCATGTGCTCGACCATGCCCGTACCGGTGAGGACGCCGGTGAACACCGCGGCGGCGAAGACCATGCCGGAGACGTTGAGGACGTTGTCCGCGTGCGCGGCGATACGGGCCTTCTGGTCGGGCATGTGGGGGAAGTTGACCGTCAGGGCGATGGCCGCGCCCAGCAGGAAGAGCACGGGGATCGGCAGGGTCTGCAGCACCAGCAGGGTGATGAGGGCCGCGGTGAGCGCGGCGTTGAACCAGTAGAGCTTGGGCCGCAGCGTGGGGCGGTCCGGGTCGAGCACCGCGGACCCGTGGCCGGCGGATCCGGAGCCGGGGCCCTTCCCGCCGTCCGCGTCCGCATCCCCGTCCGCGTCCGTGCCGGAGTCGGAACCGCCCTTCGCGAGCCGGACCCCGGAGCCACCGCCGGTACCGGTGCGCGCCGCGGCGCCCGCGCCCGCACCCGCACCCGCACCCGCACCGACGAGGACCTGCTCGGACTCCCCCTCGAGCGGGGCGGGTTCGACGGCGGTGACGGCACCGGGCTCACGGTCCTCGTCGAGCGTGAGCACGCCGAGCCGCCTGCGCTCGCGCAGCCCGAGGACGTAGGAGAGACCGAAGACGAAGAGCAGACCGACGGCCAGCGCCGGGATCATCGGGACGAAGATGTCGCCCGCGTCCAGCTTGAGCGCGGTGGCGGCGCGCGCGGTCGGGCCGCCCCAGGGAAGGGTGTTCATGACGCCGTTGGCCGTGGCCGCGACACCGGTCATGACCACGAGGCTCATCTTCAGCCGCTTGTAGAGGGGCAGCAAAGCGGAGACGGTGATCATGAAGGTGGTGGAGCCGTCGCCGTCGAGCGAGACGATCGCGGCGAGAATCGCGGTGCCCACCACGACGCGCATCGGATCGGCTTTGCAGAACCGCAGGATGACCCGGACGATCGGGTCGAAGAGCCCCACGTCGATCATGACGCCGAAGTACACGATGGCGAACATCAGCATGGCGGCCGTGGGCGCCAGGTCGCCGATGCCCTTGAGCACGTAGTCCCCGAGCTGGGCGCCCTGGCCCACGAGGACGCAGAACAGCGCGGGTATCAGCACCAGCGCAGCCATCGGGGACATCTTCTTGGTCATGATCAACGCCAGGAAGGCGGCAATCATGACGAATCCGAGGATTGTCAGCATGAGACACCTATCGTTCGCCCGTGAACTCCACCGTGGGGTTCGGCGGTCCGGACGACCGTAGGTGGCGCATTTCTGCCGCAGCAAGACCCGAAGGCGTGAGCAATAAGCGCAAAAGCCCAGGTCACAGCGGTACGTTGACTTCGGGACCGGTCGCGCCCGCGCCCGCGGTCCTCATCCGGCCGAGGCCACCTGCCCTCACCCCGCCGAAGCCACCTGCACCGGAAACCCGTTGAGCACCGCGGTGCCGGACAGCGGATCGAGACGCGTGCCGTCGAGGAGCTGGTTGACGTTGACCCCGGCGTCCTCGGACGCGACCGCGAGGCGCGTCCCCGGCCGGTCGTGCCCCCAGCCGTGCGGCAGGCTCACCACCCCGGCCCGTACGGCGTCGGTGACCTCGACCGGGACGAGCAGCTCCCCGCCGTCCCCCTTCACGCGTGCGGGACTGCCGTCGGCGAGGCCCAGCCGGGCCGCGTCGTCGGGGTGCATCTGGAGCGTGCAGCGGTTGCTGCCGCCCCTGAGGGCGGGGACGTTGTGCATCCAGCTGTTGTTGGACCGCAGATGGCGGCGGCCCACCAACAGCAGCCCCGACGGCCGCTCCGACAGTGCGGCGCGCAGCCGGGGCACATCGGCGGCGATCGGCGCCGGGCAGAGCTCGACCTTGCCGCTGCGGGTCCGCAGGACCTCCGGGATACGCGAGTCGAGCGCACCGAGGTCGATGCCGTGCGGATGTGCGAGCAGCTTCTCCAGGCTCAGTCCGCCCCTCCCCTGGCTCCCGGCGTGCGGGACTCCCGCGCCGCCGAAGCCGTCCCCGTACGGCC
Organism: Streptomyces sp. NPDC047108; assembly: GCF_040643575.1. NCBI lineage: Bacteria > Bacillati > Actinomycetota > Actinomycetes > Kitasatosporales > Streptomycetaceae > Streptomyces > Streptomyces sp. NPDC047108. The sequence goes on along the minus strand of NZ_JBEYUP010000004.1, from coordinate 70,223 downwards.
CGAGGCGCAGCATGAGGTCGAGCCGCCGCTCGGCGCCGGTCCGGCCGGTGAGCCGGGCGGACAGCTCGCCCGGGTCCCGGCCGTGGACGGGCGAGTGCGGGTCGGCGACCGCCTTGCCGAGCAGGGTGTCGACGGCCATGGCGTCGACGTCGGCGGGCCCGGCGGAGCCGTGCAGTCCGCTCACGCACAGCACCAGCCGGGCCAGGATCTCGCACTCGTCGGGACGGTCGTCGGGCAGCGCGACCGCCTCACGCGTGTAGCGGGCCTGGTTGCGGACGGCGAAGTTGTTGAAGGCGAAGTCGTGGTGCGCCGCCTGCGAGGGCCGGGGCGGGGGCAGGACGACGTGGGCATGGCGTGACGTCTCGTTCAGGTAGGGGTCGACGCTGACCATGAAGTCGAGGCCGCTCAGCGCCTGGTCGAGACGGTCGCCGTCGGGCGCGGAGAGCACGGGGTTGGCCGCCACGGAGATCACGGCACGCACCCGGCCCTCGCCGGGGGTGTCGATCTCCTCGGCGAGCGCGGACAGCGGGAACTCGCCCTTGACCTCGGGGTGCCCGCTGACCCTGCTGTGCCAGCGGCCGAGCGCGAAGCCCTTGCCCGGTTGGGGTCCCCCGTGCCGGAGGCCGGGGGCCGGCCGCGGCGCGCGGGCGGTGGCGGCGAGCGGGAACATCGCGCCGCCGGGCCGGTCGAGGTTGCCGGTGAGCGTATTGAGCACGTCCACCAGCCAGTTGGCGAGCGTGCCGAACTCGACGGTGGAGCTGCCGACCCGGCCGTAGACGGCGGCGGTCGTGGCCCCGGCGAGTTCGCGGGCGATCGTACGGATCTCCTCCGCCGTCACGTCGCACGCCTCCGCGACGGCCTCGGGCGTGAACACGGCGACCAGCGCGCGGACGTCGTCGACGCCCTCGACGTGCCCCTCCAGTGCGCCGAGGGTGGTCAGGCCCTCCTCGAAGAGGACGTGGACGAGGGCGGCGAGGAGCAGGGCGTCGGCGCCGGGGCGTACGGCCACGTGCCGGTCGGCGAGCCGGGCCGTACGGGTGCGGCGCGGGTCGACGACGGTGAGGGTCCCGCCGCGGCGGCGCAGGGCCTTGAGGCGGCCGGGGAAGTCGGGGGCGGTGCACAGGCTGCCGTTGGAGTCGAGCGGATTGGCGCCGATCAGCAGCAGATGGTCCGTGCGGTCGAGGTCCGGTACGGGGATGGCGAAGGGATCGCCGAAGAGCAGGCCGCTGGAGACGTGCTTGGGCATTTGGTCGACGGTGCTGGCGGTGTAGAGGTTGCGGCTGCGCAGGGCACCGAGGAGCAGCGGCGGATAGAGCGCCCCGGCCATGGTGTGGACGTTGGGATTGCCGAGGACGACCGCCACCGCGTCGGGCCCGTCCCGCTCGATCAGCGGACGCAACCCGGCGGCCACGGCGTCGAACGCCTCCTCCCAACTCGCCTCCTCCAGGCGCCCTCCCCGGCGTACGAGGGGCCCGGTGAGCCAGTCCGGGTCGCCGTCGAGTTCTCCGAAAGCGGCACCTTTCGGGCAGATGAAACCGGCGCTGAAGACGTCGTCCCCGTCGCCGCGGGCGCCGGTGACGCGGTCATCGCCGTCGATCGTCAGCGTGAGTCCGCAGGTGGCCTCGCAGAGCGGGCAGATGCGCAGAGCGGTACGGCCGGCGGTCTCGGACATGGGTCCCTCCCGGTGGGACGTCGGCAGGCCACCGCGGCGGCGACGGCGTCACGAGGGACCATACCGACCGGTTGGCATCCTGTCAGTCGCGCGACCGGCCAAGAGGCCGCATGCCAACGGAGGACCGGGGAAACGGGCATCGCCCCCCTGCTGCGAAGGGATGGCGCGCCCGGGCCGGGCTCAGTCGAGGACGCGCGCGAGATAGGCGCGCAGCAGCTCCTTCGTCTCGGCGATGATCGCCGGATCGCCGGTAGCGGTGTTGCGGAACGCCAGCTGGAGCAGCGCGTCGGACGCCTCGACGCACACCACGAACACCCGCATCAGATCCTCGTCGTCGGCGCTGCGGCCGAGCGGCTCCGCCAGGAGCGCGCAGAGCCGTTCCGCGACCAGCGGGTTGGCGCCGCCCGGCGGGCGGCCGGCCGGGGCGGGCACGCTGAAGTCGAGCAGCGCGAAGCCCGGCATGTCCTTCTTCATGCCGACATAGACCTCGAGCACGAGATCCATCGCACGCCGCCAGTCGACCGCCCCCTCGGCGTCCAGCGCGTCCGCGACGCGGGCGATGTAGACGTCCAGATTGCGGTGCGCGAGCGCATCGGCCATGGCGCGCTTGTTGCTGAAGAAGCGGTAGACGGATCCGATGGGCACGCCGGCGCGTACGGCGACGGCCCGCGTACTGAGGTCCTCGTAGCCGGTCTCGTCCAGGACTTCGGCACAGGCGTCGAGGATGCGGGCGAGGCGGTCGGCGCTGCGCCGCTGGACGGGCATGCGCCGCAGGGAGGGGCCGGACTGCTGTTCTGTCTGCTCTGTCTGCGGGTGCACGGCCCCATCATGCCGCGCCGCCTCGTTGACGCACCCTCCCGGTGATTCCTATGGTCTGACATAGGAATCGTTGAGCGGCGGGAGCACGCATGAGCGGCACGGGCGGCGAGCAGGCGAGGAAGACGGCCGAAGGGCTGGCATATCTCTCGGGTTTCGGCAATGAGCACAGCTCGGAGGCGATCCCGGGGGCCCTGCCCACGGGCCGCAACTCGCCCCAGCGCGCACCGCTCGGGCTGTACGCGGAACAGCTCAGCGGCAGCGCGTTCACCGAGCCGCGCCACCACAACCGCCGCTCCTGGCTCTACCGCATCCGCCCCTCGGCCGCCCACCCGCGGTTCCAGCGCATCGGCAACGGCGCGCTGCGCTCCGCGCCGTTCGCCGAGACGGTGCCCGACCCCAACCGGCTGCGCTGGAACCCGCTGCCCGAGCCGGACGCCCCCGCCGACTTCGTCGACGGACTGTGGACCCTCGGCGGCAACGGCGACGTGACGCAGCGGACCGGCATGGCCATCCACCTCTACGCCGCCGACCGCTCCATGACCGACCGGGTCTTCTCCGACGCCGACGGCGAGCTGCTGATCGTCCCCGAGCGGGGCGGGCTGCTGCTGCGCACCGAGCTCGGCATGCTGGCCGTGGAGCCCGGCCAGGTCGCGCTGATCCCGCGCGGCGTCCGCTTCCGCGTCGAACTGCTCGACGCCGAGGAGGAGGGCGCACCGGCCGCCCGCGGTTACGTCTGCGAGAACTACGGGCAGCCCTTCACGCTCCCCGACCTCGGCCCCATCGGCGCCAACGGCCTGGCCAACGCGCGCGACTTCCTCGCGCCCACCGCCGCGTACGAGGACACCGAGGGCCCGGTCGAGGTGATCAACAAGTTCTGCGGCAACCTCTGGTCGGCGACGTACGACCACTCACCGCTCGATGTCGTCGCCTGGCACGGCAACCACCTGCCGTACGTCTACGACCTGCACCGCTTCAATGTGATGGGCACGATCAGCTACGACCACCCGGACCCGTCGATCTTCACGGTGCTGACCTCGCCCTCCGACACCCCGGGCCTGGCGGGCGTGGACTTCGTGGTCTTCGCGCCCCGCTGGCTGGTCGGCGAGGACACCTTCCGGCCGCCGTACTTCCACCGCAATGTGATGAGCGAGTACATGGGCCTGATCGAGGGCGCCTACGACGCCAAGGCCGAGGGCTTCGTCCCGGGCGGCGGCTCCCTGCACAACATGATGTCCGCGCACGGGCCCGACCGGGAGACGTTCGACAAGGCGAGCGCCGCCGAGCTGAAGCCGCAGAAGATCGACGACGGCCTGGCGTTCATGTTCGAGACCCGCTGGCCGGTGACCGCCACCGGGCAGGCGATGTCGGCCGGCCATCTGCAGCAGGGCTACGACGACGTCTGGCAGGGTCTGCAGCGGAACTTCCGTCCGTAGCACGGCCGCCCGAGAACCAGCGGAGCCACCGTGACCGCCTTCGCCCCCGACTCGCTCGTCCTGAACCGCAAACTGCCGCTGTGGTACCAGGTCTCGCAGTCCCTGCGCGCCTCGATACTGGGGCGCCGCCCGGACGCGCCGCTGCGGCTGCCCACCGAGGGCAGCCTGGCGGAGCACTACGGCGTGAGCGTGCTCACCATGCGCCAAGCGCTCAAGGAGCTGGAGGCGGAGGGGCTCATCAGCCGCCACCGGCGGCGCGGCACCTTCATCGAGCCGACCGCTCGCCCCGGCGCTCCCGTACGGCTGCTGGGCTCGGTGGACGCCATCGTGGCCCAGCAGTCGGGCGAGACGGCCACGGTGCTCGACCACGGCCGGGCACCCGTACCGGCGGAGCTGGCGGAGCACTTCCCGGGCGCGGACGAGGTGATGCGGTACCGGCGGCTGCGCTGCGACGGCAGCAGCGGCGAGCCGACCAACTGGGCCGAGAACGTGGTGCTCCCCGGTCTCGCCGACCGCATCGACCTCGACGATCTGACCCGCTGGCCGATGACGAAGGTGCTGCGTGACGTGGTGGGCGTGACGATCAGCCGTATCACGGACACGGTCGAGGCGCGGCTGGCCGACCCGGAGACCGCACGCCTCCTCGGCGTGCCGCTGCTCAGCCCGATCCTGCACTACACGGGCGTGACGTACGACGACGAGGGTCGCGTCGTGGACGTCGCCCGCATCCACTACCGGGGCGACCGCTTCTCGTTCACGGTCACGCTCGACGCGTAGTCCGTGCCCTCCGGTCCGTGCCGGGGGCGCACCCTTCAGTCCCTACCGGGGCGCAGCACCGGACGCAGCGCGTCGAGCACGGAGGCGTCCTCGATCGTCGAGGGCACCGGCTCCTCGCGGCCCTCGGCGATCGACCGCATGGACTTCCGGAGGATCTTGCCCGAGCGGGTCTTGGGCAGACCGGCCACGACGTCGACGTCCTTGAACGCCGCGACCGGGCCGATCTCGGACCGCACGGCCGCGACGAGTTCGTCGCGCAGGCGCTCCGGGTCGGTGTCGACCCCCGACTTGAGCACGACCAGTCCGCGCGGCACCTGGCCCTTGAGCCGGTCCTCCACCCCGATCACGGCGCACTCGGCGACGGCGGGGTGCGCGGCGAGCACGGCCTCCATGGAGCCGGTGGACAGCCGGTGTCCGGCCACGTTGATGACGTCGTCCATGCGCCCCATGACGAACAGATAGCCGTCCTCGTCCATGTAACCGCCGTCGCCGCTCAGGTAGTAGCCGTCGAAGCGCGACAGGTAGGAGTCCACGTACCGCTCGTCGTCGCCCCAGAGGGTGGGCAGCGTGCCGGGCGGCAGCGGCAGCCGGATGCAGATGGCGCCCTCGCCTCCGCGCTCGACCTCCTTGCCGGTCTCGTCGAGGATGCGGATGTCGTAGCCGGGGACGGGCACCGTCGGGGAGCCGGCCTTGATCGGCATCGGCTCCAGTCCGCGGAGGTTGGCGGCGACCGGCCAGCCCGTCTCGGTCTGCCACCAGTGGTCGACGACGGGGACGCCGAGGGTGTCCGTGGCCCACTGGTAGGTCTCGGGGTCGAGCCGCTCGCCCGCCAGGAAGAGGGTGCGGAAGCCGCTGAGGTCGTGCCCGGCGAGGAGTTCGGCCCGGGGGTCGACCTTCTTCACGGCGCGCAGGGCGGTCGGGGCGGTGAACAGCGCCTTCACACCGTGCTCGGCGATCACCCGCCAGAACGCCCCCGCGTCCGGGGTGCCGACGGGCTTGCCCTCGTAGAGCACGGTGGTCGCGCCGATCAGCAGGGGCGCGTAGACGATGTAGGAGTGGCCGACGACCCAGCCGACGTCCGAGGCCGTCCACCACACGTCGCCCGGGCCGATGTCGTAGATCGCGGACATCGACCAGGCCAGGGCGACGGCATGGCCGCCGTTGTCACGCACGACTCCCTTGGGGCGGCCGGTCGTTCCGGAGGTGTAGAGGACGTAGAGCGGGTCGGTGGCCGCCACGGGCACGCAGTCGGCCGGTTCGGCGCCGGCCGTCAGCTCGTCCCAGTCCAGCTCCTCCCAGCTCGTCTCCTGCGTGCCGACGTCCGCGTGGGCCTGCTCGCGCTGCAGGACGACGACGGCGTCCGGCCGGTGCGCGGACAGCCGGAGCGCCTCGTCGACGATGGGCTTGTACTCGACGATGCGGCCCGGCTCGATCCCGCAGGAGGCGGAGAGGACGACCTTGGGCCGGGCGTCGTCGATGCGCGCGGCCAGCTCCTTGGGCGCGAACCCGCCGAAGACCACGGAGTGCACCGCCCCGAGCCGTGCGCAGGCGAGCATCGCGACGACGGCCTGCGGCACCATCGGCAGATAGATCACGACACGGTCGCCGGCACCGACGCCCAGACCGCGCAGCGCCCCGGCGAACCGGGCGACCTCGTCCCGGAGTTCGGCGTAGGTGAAGGAACGCCGCTCGCCGGTGTAGGCCGAGTCGTGGATCAGGGCCGTACGGTCGCCGTGGCCGGCGTCGATGTGGCGGTCGAGCGCGTTGTGGCAGGTGTTGAGGCGGCCGTCGGAGAACCAGCGGTGGAAGGGCGGGTTCGAGGCGTCCAGCGCCCGTGTCGGCGGCCGCTCCCAGTCGATCGCCTCCGCGGCCCGGAGCCAGAACCCGTCGGGGTCGCTCAGGCTGGTGCGGTGGGCGTCCTCGTAACGTGCCACGTCAAGCTCCTGATCCATCGGTTTCCCTCAGTGTGGCCCACCTCGGTCGTCCGGGACCGTGACGCGCACCGCTCGATCCGTTTCCGGTCCCACTCGGGCACGACTCGGGCACGCCGCCGGGGAGAACGGTCCCGGAGGCTCGGCGCGACCAGGTCGTGGGCCGCCGGGAGGTACCCCACCCCAGCTACCGCTGGGAGGTGCCCCACCCCGGCTACCCCAGAAGACACGGCCTCGGAGGCGCGGGGCCACGGGTACGATGCGGACGACGCGACGGGGCGAGGCGGTGGCCGGATCGGCCGCCACCGGGGAGGACGACCGCGTGATGGCGGAGCGGGACGGGACACGGGACCTCACACCGTCCCCCGGCAGCGACACCACCCCCGGCGCCCCGCAGGACCCCGACGCTCCCGGCATGTCACCTGACCGCGACAACGCACCGGCTCCCGACGGCACACCGGCCCGCCACGTCCCGCGGGCCCGGCAGGCACCGCCCGCCCGGGCCGCCGCGTCGGCCCATGACGTCACACCGCCGCACGACGCGCCGCTCCTCGCGGACCTCATGCCGTGGTCGGTCGCGCCGCTGCGCACCGGGCGCGGGTGGCCTCTCGCCCCCGACCCCGCCTCCCTCAAGGCCCGGTGGAACGCGCTGCTGCGCGCCCCGGACGCGGCCGCGCGCGAGGCGCTGTTCCAGCGGACCCGCGCCCGTACGGTGCATGTCGCCGTGCCCCAACTCCCGGGCCACACCGCCCCGACCGGGCCGGTCGCCGCGGAGAGCGGCGCCTGCCCCGAGCCGGTCCGGGTCCTGCACGGCCCGTTCGACCGGCAGTGGCTGATCCCCGACCACCGGCTGATCGACGTGGCGCGGCCCGAACTGTGGCGGGTCGCCGACGAGCACCAGATCTTCGCCGTGGAACCGGGCCATGTGCCGCACGATGCGGGCCCGTCGCTGGTCTTCTCCGCACTGCTGCCCGACGGGCGGTCGCCCGCGGGCCGTCCCGGCCGCATCCGCCCGCTCCACCGCCGTCCGGGCGGCCGCGAACCCAATCTGGCCCCGGGCCTGCTGGACCATCTAGCCGACGGCCTCGGCCTCCCGGTCTCGCCGGAGGACGTCCTCGCGTGGGTGGCCGCCGTCTCCGGCCGCCGCCCCGAAGGCGTCGCCGTGCCGCTGACGGCCGACCCGGACGTGTGGCGCTCCGGTGTCGCCCTCGGCCGCCGGCTGCTGTGGCTGCACACCTACGGCGCGCGGTGCGCGGCATCGGCGGGTGAGCGGCCCAAACTCCCGGGCGGCAGACGGCCGTACGTCCGGGCCGCCGTCCCACCGGATCTGCGGGCCCTTCCCGGCACCCTCACCCACGACCCGGAGGAGGAGGCGCTCCACCTCGGCTCGGGCCGGATCTCCCCCGTGCCGGCCGCCGCATGGGAGTTCCACGCCGGCGGGGTCCGCGTGCTGGAGCGGTGGTTCGACCTGCGGACCGCGCCCGCGACGCCCGGCTCGCTGGACACCGTACGGCCCGCCGCCTGGCCGCAGGAGTGGACCTCCGAGCTGCTGGAGCTGATCACGGTGCTGGCGCTGATCGCCGAACTGCGGCCGGAGCGCGCCGCGCTGGCCGCCCGGCTGGCGGGCGGTCCGCGGACGACGGCGGTGGACCTGCGCCGCGCGGGTGTCCTCCCTGCACCCGCCGCGGCCCACCGCCCGGCGTCGGTCCTGGACCACCACGAGGAAGGCCCGAACGGCCAGTTCGCGCTGCTCTGAGAGCCGGCCGGCCGCCGCGCCGGGCGGTGCCCCGTGGCGGGCGCGGGGCCCGAAAGGGTAGGACCGTGGTCATGAACAACACCGCGCCCCAGCCGCTCCCCCTGGACGGGATCACCGTCGTCGCCGTCGAACAGGCCGTCTCCGCCCCGTTCGCCACCCGGCAGCTCGCCGACCTGGGGGCCAGGGTGATCAAGGTGGAACGGCCGGACGGCGGTGACTTCGCGCGGGCCTACGACACCGCCGTGCACGGACTCGCCTCGCACTTCGTGTGGGCCAACCGCGGCAAGGAGTCGATCGCGCTCGACCTCAAGGACGAGCGCGGCCTGAACATCCTCCGCAGCCTTCTCGCTGATGCCGACGCCTTCGTGCAGAACCTCGCCCAGGGCGCGGCGGCCCGGCTCGGTCTGGACGCGGCCTCGCTCTGCGCCCGCCACCCCCGGCTCGTCGCCGTCGACGTCTCCGGCTACGGGCCCGACGGCCCCTACGCGCACAAGCGGGCGTACGACATGCTCGTGCAGTGCGAGGCCGGGCTCGTGTCGGTCACCGGAACGCCCGAGCAGCCCGTCAAGGCGGGGATCCCGGCCGCCGACATCGCCGCGGCGATGTACGCCTTCTCCGGGGTGCTCGCGGCGCTGCTGCGGCGCGGCACCACCGGCCGCGGCGGCCCGGTCGAGGTCTCGATGTTCGACGCGCTCGCCGAATGGATGGGCCATCCGCTGTACTTCGGGATGTACGGGGGCCGCCCGCCCGCGCGTACGGGGGTGGCGCACGCCGTCATCGCCCCGTACGACGCCTATCCGACGGCGGACGGACCGCTGGTGCTGCTGTCGGTGCAGAACGACCGCGAGTGGGCCCGCCTGGCGCAACAGGTGCTGGAGCGGCCGGAATTGGCGGAGCATCCGGACTTCGCGACCAATGTGGCCCGCACCCGCAACCGGTCGGGGACGGACGCGGCCGTCGGGGAGGCACTGGCCCGGCTGACGGCCCAGGAGGCGATCGGACGGCTGGAACGGGCGGGCATCGCCTGCGCCCGGCTGAACGGGGTGGCGGAACTGGCCGGGCATCCGCAGCTCGCCGCCCGGAACCGGTGGCAGGAGACGGGATCACCGGCGGGGCCGCTGAAGACGCTGGTGCCGCCGATCACCCTGCCCGGGGGTGAGGATCCGCGAGAGGGTGGCGTGCCGGGCCTCGGGGAGCACACCGACGCGCTGCTGCGCGCCCTGGGGATGACGGACGCTCAGGTCAGCGCGCTGCGCCGGGACGGTGTGGTCGCCTGAGGGCCTCGGGGCGACCACCGCGGGACCCAGGCCGACGGGTACGGCTGCCGGCGGCCTGGGTGGGGAGCGAAGAGCGTCAGTGGTTGCCGAACAGCGAGCGGCGCAGCCGGCGCAGCGGCGCGAACAGCTTCACCCGCGCACTCCGGCTCGTCCGGGAGCGCTGCACGTCGTGCGACGCTATCTCGCGCATCAGCAGCGTGGCTTCCTCCGCCTCGCGCTGCGGCACGGCAGGGCCGGACAGCACGGCGAGATGGCGGTCGAGACGCGTACTGGACGCGCTGCTTCCGCATTTGATCGCAGGTACGCGGGCCCTGCTGTGCATTGCTATCTGTTCCATGAGACTCCCCACCCAAACGAGGGCACCCGGCCCGGGCAGATTAACCCTACCGTCCCGTCACGTCACCCGCGCATCCACGGCGCACGGATTCACCTTCCCGGCAAGGGTGTTGACGCTTCAGGACCGAACCGCCGTACGGGAACGACCAGTTCGGCGCGGACCCGATCATGCACGGTCGAGCGGGGCCCTGCCCTTGTGAGAGAGGGCCCCGCTCCGGGGCACCGTCACGAGGACGGGCGCACGCGGCGGCTCAGCGGCGCAGCGGCCCCTCGCAGCTGAAGGCGGAACTGCCGGCCTTCCCTGTGTCCCAGATCTCAACGGGCCCGAAGGAGCAGTTCATGTCCTCGAAGTTGGTTGCCGATGGTCTGGTGCGGTCGAGGATGAAGTGGTCCACGGTTTCGGACATGTCCGTGAAGACCTGACTCGGATCGCCCGAGTCGGAGAGGTTGGCGGTGATCCGGCCCGTACAGGTGAAGCGGGGCTTGTCCGCGCCGCTGTCGTCCTTGCAGACGGGGGTGTTCGCGGTCGCGGCGGCGAAGGCCGTCCGGACCTCGTCGGGGCGGGCGAAGCGCAGCGCGTCGTTCGGGATGAAACGGGTGTCCGGGACGAAGAGGTCGTCGACCTTGGGGATGTGCTCGTCGAGGAAGGCGTCGTAGCCCTGCTGCAGGGCGGCGTCCCGGCCGAGACGGTCGCGCCAGGCGTCGAAGGCCGTGGGGTCGTCCGCGCGCAGGTGGCGGTACATCTCCTGGAGCAGCGAGGGGTGTTCGCGCCAGACGAACTCGTAGAACGTGCCGGCGTAGGCGTAGAAGCGGAAGCCGTCCCCGTCGTAGGTGGCGTGCAGGAGCTGGTCGACCGTCATGCGCGGGCCGCCGTCCGCGGTGTCCTCGATGATGCTGCGCACCAGGGACTTGCGGACGGCTATGCCGTCTTCGCGGGTGGAGCCGTCGAAGAACTCGGCGGTGCCCTCGTCCATCGCGGTGGTGCGGTCGCCGGTGTACCAGGGCCCCTCGCCGAAGTAGCCGGGTACGGCGAAACGGCCGTTGAGGTAGTGCACGTACTCGTGGCGGAACAGCTCCTCCAGGGTGAGGCTGGAGTCCTGGGGCACGCGCCGCTGATAGGTGTAGAAGGTCGCGCCGCGCTCGATGTACATGCCGCCGTTCTCGGTGCTCAGCCCGGTGAGCAGCGGCTGGTAGATCTCGTAGTCCTTGCGGGAGGCGTACAGCACGATGGTGAGGGTGGTGTTGGTGTCGCCGGCCAGCGGCTCCTGGCTGCCGACGACGCGGTGGAACTGCGCCTTGACCTGCTTGCTCGCGTAGTAGAGCTGGTCGACGGTGGCCCGGTCGAGGGCGGTGCGGACCTTGATGGCGCCGTTGTCGTAGACGTAGGTGTGCGGGAAGATCCGCTTCTCGATGTCCTCCTTGCACACGCTGTACGGCTTGCAGGCCTCGAAGAAGATGAGCCAGGAGACGACCTTCCCCCACGGCTCGCTGCCCTCGCCGAAGTTCCGCTTCGCCGCGGCCAGGAGGGGGCCGAGGTCGCGGACGACACCGTCCTTCAGCGCCTCGACCTGGCCGAAGCGGCCGTACTCGCCCAGCGCGTCGCGCACCACCCAGGCGTTGTCGGTGCCCTTGAGGTGGGTGTAGCCGGCGAACGCCTTGAAGGCGCCGCGGTACGAGGCGTCGCCCGCGACGGCGGTGTGGAAGGCCGTGTCGTTGTTGCCCGGGTAGACGCCCAGGTAGTTGACGGAGAGCCCGGCCAGAGCGGCGCCGGCCCACGCCGGGTCCCGGTTGGTGTCGGTGTGGTAGCTGTCCATGGTGGCCAGCACCTTTTTGATCAGGGCGAGTTGGTGCTGGCGCAGCCCGGGCGAGCTGGCGGCGTAGAGCGCCTCGCGCAGGGTGTCGGCGTTGGTGCGCGTCACGTCGAAGGTCCGGGCGGCGGTCCCGAATGCCTGCACCGCCTTGCGCATCGCGTCGACGGTTGGCGGGTCCGTGACGTCGATCTCGTCGCGTGAGAAGTCGTGGTAGGCCACCGCGTGGAGATAGGTGAACATCTCGTACAGGTGGCTGCCGTTCTTCCCGTTGTGGGCCGGGGCGAGCGTGGAGATGCGGCGTGCGACGGCCTGGACGTGGGCGTCGGACATGACGGGCGCGAGCCGCGCGTCCCAGGTCCAGATGAGGTCGCGGAGACAGCCGTCGGCGGTGACGGCGGGATCGGCGAGGAAGTCGGCGAGCTGTTCGGGGCCGAGCCCGGTGATGCCGTCGAGGGTGCAGGGCGCGACGGCCGACGCGGCGTGTGCGGCGCCCTTGGGTGTCTTCGGTGTCCGCGGGCCGGGGATGCGGCCCTTCTCGGTGATGCCGCTGGGGGCGGGGGCTGAACGGGCGCTGGTTCCGGGGGCCTTGGCGAGGCGTTCGACTTCGTCGAACCGGTTGGCGCCGGGGGCTCCGGTGTCAGGGGCTCCCGTCCGTCCGCCGGCATCGCCGGGTGCGGTCCGCGACGGTTCCTGAGGGCCGGTCCGCGGGCGAGCCTGCGGGGTGACGGCCTGTGAGGTCTGGGCGACCGGGAGGAGGAAGCCGGTCGTCAGTGCGGTGACAAGGGTCGTGGCCAGCAGGATTCTGCGTGGCATACGCGAGTGCGACACCTGAATCTCCAGGGAGGTGTGGGGAGTTGACGGGGCATTGCTGGGCTCTCCGCCCCGAGGTGTGGCACGTAACATAGTAATGTGAAATTGCACTGACAAGGCTTCAGGCAGCACTCGGTACGAACTGCCGTACGTCTGGGGCGAGTTACGGTCGGTCGGATGCGCAAGTGAGCGAAGGGGTCCCCCGGCAGCACGTGCACGTGAGCCGCACGGTCAGCTCGCAGGAGGAGCCGCACCGGGTGGGGCAGAGCGGTGACGGCTGCCCTCGGCCCGGAGTCAGGTTCCGGTGCCCGGTGTCACCGCGCCTTCTGCGGCTCAACTCCCGTCGGACATCGCGGCGTTCGGTATCACCCCCGGGCCCCCGCCCACAGGGGCCTGGATCACCCCCGCAGCATCTCCGTGAAGCCGTCCCGCCACGACGCGTGCTGCGGCTTCCAGTCGAGGTCCTGCTTCGCTTTCGCGTTGGATGCGCCGCGCGCCTCGGTCGCCAGCGCGGTGCCGAACTTGCCGGCCAGCAGGACGCCCAGCAGGCGCGGGACGCGCATCGGTGGCTTCGCCCCCAGCAGCTGGGCCAGGAACGGGATCCACTCGGATGTCCTGGCAGGGTCGTCGTCCACGATGTTGTAGATGCCCGGGGCGCCGTGATCGACGGCCGCCACGGTGGCGCGGGCCGCGTCCGCGATATGGATCAGCGACCAGATCCCGCCCCCGTCGCCGATCACCGGGAACTGCCGCTTGCGGACCATCTCGACCTGCACGCCTCCGGGCCCGAGCGAGGTGCCGGGGCCGTAGAAGCCGCCGTACCGCAGCACGACGCCCTCGATTCCGGGAGCCGAGGTCACGGCCTCCTCCAGATGCCGGATCGCGGCCACCGTCTGCTCGCTGCCCGGTACCGGTGTCGGGTCGATCGGGTCCTCCTCCGTCTTGATCGGACCTCCGGTGCGGGCGTAGACGACTCCCGCGAAGCTCTGCGCGATGACGCGCCGTACCCCGGCCGCCGTCGCCGCGGCCAGGATGTTGCCGGTGCCCTCCGTACGCAGCCGGTTGGTGAGCGCGAAGGACTGGTCGAGCTTGCGGAGGTCCAGATTCCCGGCCAGTGCGGTGGCCTCGTGGATGATCACCTCGGGCCGGACCCGGTCCACCGCCTCCCGCACCGCGTCCGCGTCCAGTACGTCCAGCACGAGCGGTTCCGCCCCGGCCTCGCGCAGCCCGGCGGTCTTCGCCTCGGCAGTGGTGGTGCCGACGACCGTGTGGCCTGCTTCGACGAGCTGGGGTACGAGCTGCACGCCGATGGCGCCCGTGGCGCCGGTGACAAGAACCTTCATGGTGGCCTCCTTCCGCGTACCGGCGTCCGCGTCCCCGCTTCCGCCGTGCGCGCGCTGCGCTTCTGCCCCTGCGACGGACACCGACGTCGCCGATGTGACATCGCCACGGGACGTCCCGGGTTTCGAGTGCCCAGGCGGGGCCCGACCCCGACACCTCGTCCCCTTCGATTCGGTCGGCGCAGGTCAGCGGCTACGGGTCGGCGATCTTCGCCGTCGCGGGGTGCGGCCACCGCGTCCAGGAGTGACCGCAGCGGCACGCTGCGTGAGCCAGCGGGACGGGGCGGTGTCGCGGCGTTCGTACGGTGTCAGCGGGCGGTCGCGGGCGCGCCCAACCGCAGCCGCGGGCGAGGCTCCACGGGTTCGTCGCGGGCCCGCGCCCAGAGCGAGCGGACATGCCCGAGGTGGCGCGCCATGCACGCCTCGGCTCCTTCGGCGTCGCCGTCCAGCATGAGGTCGAGCAGTTCGAGGTGTTCCTCGGCCGACGGCAGCAACTCGTCCCGCTCGTCGAGGCGGTTGAGACCGTAGAGACGGGAGCGCTTGCGCAGATCGCCGACGACGTCGACGAGCCGGTGGTTGCCGGTCAGCCCCAGCAGGCCGAGATGGAACCGCCGATCGGCCTCCAGATAGCCGATGAGGTCGTGCTTGCGCGCGGCGTCGACGATCTCCTGGGCGACGGGCCTGAGTTCCTCGAGCTGCTCGCGGGTCGCGGTCCCGGCCACCCGGCCGGCCATCGGCACCTCGATCAGGGCACGGATCTCCGTGTACTGGTCCAGGTCCCGCTCGCTCACCTCGGTGATACGGAAACCCTTGTTCCGCACCGGCTCGACCAGGCCCTCGCGGGCGAGATCGAGCATCGCCTCGCGCACCGGGGTGGCGGAGACGCCGAAGTCGGCGGCGAGGCCGGGGGCCGAGTACACGGTTCCGGGCCGGAGTTCGCCCGCGATGAGGGCGGCGCGCAGGGCATGGGCGACCTGGTCGCGGAGCCGCTCCTGAGCGGTGATCGGGTTGCGCTGCTGCAGGGCGTCCATCGCGGTCCTCCGATGCTCTGCGGAGCCCCCAGCGTACAATGTGACGTTTCCCCGGCGGCCCCGAACTCCCCTGTGACCAGGGCGAGGAGACCCCGGCGGACGGGGCCTCCTCGCGATGCTCCGGAGGTGGGGCAGGGCGGTGGTCCGGGGGGGGCGCTCGACCCGATCGCGCACCCGCCGTACACACGAGCCGTGGAACCGTACGAACCGCAGGTGCCGTACGCGTGTGCGGCCGGTCAGGCCGCCGACGCGAACACGGGCAGGTAACCGCCGGACTGTCCCGCGGCCTTGGGGTGGTAGGAGTTCTCGATGGGCCAGGTCACGCTGTGGATCCAGGAGTCGCTGGAGCAGATCTCGTGACCGCCGAAGGTGGTGGTCACATCGCCGAAGGTGAAGCCGTGGTCGGCGGCGCGCTTGGCGGTCGTGGCGTTGATGTCGTCGGACGCGGCGTTGAGCGCGGACCGCTCCTTCTCGCTGAGCCCGGCGATGCAGGAGCCGCCCAGTTTGTAGAGGCGGGGGTAACCGAGGACGACGACATGGGCGTTGGGGGCCCGGCTCGCGATGGCCGTGTAGACCTGGTCGAGCTTGCCCGGCAGTGTTGTGGCGACGTAGGAGCGCGCCTCCTGCACGCGCTGCAGGCAGGTGCTCTCGGAACTGAGGACGCAGGTGGTCATGACGTCGACGAAGCCCGCGTCGTTCCCGCCGATGGAGAGGGAGACCAGGCCGGTGGAGGAGTTGAGGGGGCCGAGCTGACCGGCGAGAACATCACCCGTACGGGCCCCCGAGCACGCGGTGAAACTGAACGACGCGGGTGAATGGGCGGCGGCCCAGAGCGCGGGGTACGCCTTGGTGCTGCGCTTGCAGTTGCCGCTCCCGGAGTCGTAGCTCCCGGCTCCGACGCCGGAGGAGTAGGAGTCGCCCAGGGCCACGTAGTGGGGCGCGGCGGTCTGTTGGGCCGCATGAGAGGCGCCCGCCCCGGTCAGGGCGAGCGCTGCGGTGAGAAGGGTTGCGGACATCACTGCCGCAATGCGGGACAGTTTCATGGAACCTCCCTTAGCAGGACCTCTGCCACATCTGTCGTAGCAGCGGCCGGGCAGTGCCGGAAGTGTTCATGTCAAAACTGACGATGAGCCCCTATATGTGACACGCGAACCTTGACGTGCATATGACATCACGTCAGAACTCTTGTTCCTTCGAGGGAGAGCGTGGACTCTTCAGAAAGGCCCCAGCACGCACCCACGTTCGGGCCTCTCGCGCACGAACTCCCCGTGCGCTCCCCCCACATGCGCGCACGCACCACAGCGCGCCACCCATGAGGAGGAACCCCCGCAATGGCAGCGATGCGTACCACCTCGGGCAGGATCACCACAGCGATCACCGTGGCGGCGGCAGCCACGCTTCTCGGCGGACTCACCGCACTTCCCGCCGGCGCCGCACCCGCGGACGGCACGGTCGTCGGCGCCGGCGCCTCCGACGCCGTCAAGGGCAGCTACATCGTCACGCTGAAGCCGGGCAGCGGCCTCAAGTCCGCGTCCGCGGAAGGCAAGAAGCTGGTGGCCGCCTACGGCGGCACGGTCCAGCGCACCTACCGCGCCGCGCTCAACGGCTACGCGGTCAGCCTCGACGCGGCCGAGGCGCGGCGGCTCGCCGCCGATCCGGCGGTGGCGAAGGTCTACCAGGACAGGAGAGTCAGTATCGACGCGACCCAGGACAACCCGCCGTCCTGGGGCCTCGACCGTATCGACCAGGCGGCTCTGCCGCTCGACCAGAAGTACACCTATCCCGACAGCGCGGGCAGCGGCACCACGGTCTACGTCATCGACACCGGCGTCCGCATCAGCCACTCCGACTTCGGCGGGCGGGCCGCGGACGGCTACGACGCGGTGGACAACGACAACACCGCGCAGGACGGGCACGGCCACGGCACGCACGTCGCCTCCACGGCGGCGGGCACCGCGCACGGTGTGGCGAAGAGCGCGAAGGTCGTGGCGGTACGCGTGCTCAACGACCAGGGCTCGGGCACCACGGCGGGCGTCGTCGCGGGCATCGACTGGGTGACGCAGAACCACAGCGGACCGTCGGTGGCCAACATGTCGCTCGGCGGCGGCGCCGACGAGGCCCTGGACACGGCCGTCAAGAACTCCATCGCCAGTGGTGTCACCTACGCGGTGGCGGCGGGGAATTCGAGCGCCGACGCCGACAGCTTCTCCCCCGCGCGGGTTCCCGAGGCGATCACGGTCGGCTCGACGACCAACGCGGACGGGCGCTCGTACTTCTCCAACACCGGTGCGCGCCTGGACATCTTCGCCCCGGGCTCGGACATCACCGGTGCGTGGAACTCCACGGACGACGCCACCAACACCATCTCGGGTACGTCGATGGCCAGTCCGCACGTCGCGGGCGCGGCGGCGGTCTACCTCGCGGGGCACACGAGCGCGACGCCCGCCGAGGTCGCCCAGGCCCTGAGCGACGGGGCCACCCCCGATGTCGTGACCGACCCGGGCAGCGGCTCGCCCAACAAGCTGCTGAAGATCGTGGAGTGATCTTCGGGCGGACCGCGCGCACGACCGTGTGACGCGTGACGTCCGACCCCGCCGTGGACCGGCGATCGACGGTCCACGGCGGGTTCCCGTACGGACGTTGGCTGTTCGCGTACGGACGTCGACCGTTCCCGTACGGACGTGGCCGTTCCCGTACGGACGTTGGCCGTTCCCGTACGGACGCGCGCGACGGGCTCGCCCGCGGGTGCGCCAGATGCGCCTGAGCACGCACCCGGCTCGACTGCATCGCAGCCCAACGGCCCGGCTCAGCCGATCGGTTCGGCCATGGGCACCACCGCGTAGGCGAGCCCGATCGTGTCGCCCGTCGCCGGGTCGCCCAGCTCCACCCGCCAGCCGTCCCCGAACTGGTCGACGCCTTCGGCCATCGGGATCGTGCCGGAGATCAGCACCGTGCCGGGGACCAGATCGCCCCGCTCGACGAGCAGGTCGACCCAGTAGTCCGGCGGCAGCAGTTCACCCGCGGTCCCGTTCTGGATCTCCCGCTCCTCGCCCCCGTGCACCACCCACGCGCGGAGCGTGAACGCGTCGAGGCGCGTCCGTACGTCCTCCAGCCGCCAGGCCCGGGTGGACAGCACGTCCGGCCCGGCGTTCTTGCTCCACGCGACACCGTGGACCTCCAGGTCGCGGTCCGTGTGGTCGCAGGCCGCGGTGAGCAGCAGTTCGCCGTCCTCCGCGACGATCAGCGCCCACTCGGCCTCGCCCGAGGTACGGCCGTGCTGGACGCCGACCCAACCCGTCTGCTGAGCGAGGTACGGCGACACGGGGTAGAGAGCCGGAGTGGTCGACGGGGCCGGGACCCCGAGTGCGGCCAGCTCCTCCACATGCGCCGCGACGTCCTCCTGGCTGCGCCCCGCGTAGCCCGCGTTCAGCACCTGCACCACGTCCACGCTCCGGGTCGAGCCGTCGGGCAGTTCAAAGATCAGTGTGTTCATCGGCCCTCCAGACCACGGACACCGGTCGGCGTTACGTCCATTTTTCTTCGTATTCGCCGGTTCTCTCAGCGTCGAAATTCCCGCGCGGGGGATTGCGCATACGACTGGTATACAGCAAGTATGCCAATAGTTGAACGCGCCCCGGACAGGGATGGGAACCATGCACAGCTCAGCCCCCCGGCCGCAGAAGTCCCCCGGCGGCCGGACCGCGGACCAGTCCGCTCCTCACCCCCGCGCGGCCCGCCGCGCCTTCTTCGCGAGCCTCACCGGAACATCGCTGGAGTGGTACGACTTCGCGGTCTACTCGGCCGCCGCGGCCCTGGTCTTCGGCGACCTCTTCTTCCCCTCGAGCGACCCGCTCACGGGCACGCTCCTGGCGTTCTCCACCTATGCGGTCGGCTATGTGTCACGACCGCTCGGCGGGTTCGTCTTCGGCCGCCTCGGCGACGTGATCGGCCGCAAGCGGGTGCTGATCTCCACCCTCGTCCTGATCGGCATCGCGACGCTCCTCATCGGCCTGCTCCCGACGTACGCCACGGTGGGCGTCGCCGCCCCCATCGGCCTCGTGCTCCTGCGCTTCGCCCAGGGCGTCGGCGTCGGCGGCGAGTGGGGCGGGGCCGTGCTGCTCTCCAGCGAGTTCGCCGACCTGCACCGCCGCGGCTTCTACGCCTCGGCCGCCCAGGTCGGACCGCCCGCGGGCAATCTCCTCGCCAACGGCGTCCTCGCGGCGCTCGGCGCCCTGCTCACCGAGGACCAGTTCCTCTCCTGGGGCTGGCGCGTGGCGTTCCTGCTCTCCGGCCTCCTGGTGGTCTTCGGCCTCTGGATCCGCGTGAAGCTGGAGGAGACCCCGGTGTTCAAGGCGATCGAGGCGACCCAGGACCGGCCGCAGGCGCCGATCCGCGACGTCTTCGTCACCCAGCCGAGGGCGCTGAGCGCGGCGATCCTCAGCCGTGTGGCACCCGACGTGCTGTACGCGATGTTCACGGTGTTCGTCCTCACCTACGCCACCGGCGAGCTGGGCATGTCCCGCGCGTCCGCGCTCAGCGCCGTCCTCATCGGTTCCGCGCTGCAGATCGTCCTCATCCCGCTGGCCGGAGCGCTGTCCGACCGGGTCAACCGGCGCCTGGTGTACGGCTGTTCCGCCGTCGCCGCCGCCGTCTGGCCGTTCCTGTTCTTCGCGGTCGTCGACGGCAGCAGCTGGCTGCTGCTCACCCTCGGCGTGGTCGGGGCCCTCGCGATCCACTCGCTGATGTACGGGCCCCAGGCCGCCTTCATCGCCGAGCAGTTCACGCCCCGGCTCCGCTACACCGGCTCCTCGCTCGCCTACACCCTGGCGGGCCTGATCGGCGGCGCGGTCGCCCCCGTATTGTTCACCGCACTGCTCGGCGCGTACGACTCCTGGGTTCCGCTCGCGGTCTACATCGCCGTCACGGCGGTGCTCACCGTCGTCGGGATCCGCCTGGGCCGCGACGGCGATCCGACCGAGGACGAGGAACTGGAGCGCGAGGCCGGGCAGCGGCATGCGGCCGAGGTCACGTGGTAGGGGGCGGGCCGTTGACCCGGGCCCAGTGGTGCACCGGTGGTACCCGGCGCCGACCCCCCGGCGACCATGTGTCGCGCCGGACCCGTACCCGTACGTCGTCCCGACAGCCGTGAACGGCACGTGAGCAGAAAGGCGGAAGCGTGATGCGCATCGCGCTCAGTCAGATCACCGCGGATCCGCGCCCCGAGCGCAACCTCGTGACGGTGCGCGAGGAAGCGCACCTGGCCGCGGAGTCCGGTGCCCGTCTCGTGGTCTTCCCCGAGGCGACAATGGCCTGCTTCGGGGTGCCGCTGGGACCGGTGGCCGAACCGCTCGACGGCCCCTGGGCGAACGAGGTCCGGGCCATCGCGAAGGAGACCGGGATCGTCGTGGTGGCGGGGATGTTCACCCCCTCCCCCGACGGCCGGGTGACCAACACCCTGCTGGCCACCGGCCCCGGAGTGGAAGCGTCCTACGACAAGATCCACCTCTACGACGCCTTCGGCTTCGCCGAGTCGGACACCGTGGCGCCGGGGACCGAGGTGGTGACCATCGATGTCGAGGGCGTCCGGATCGGGCTGGCCACCTGCTACGACGTCCGCTTCCCCGAACTCTTCCGGGCGCACGCGGACGCCGGGGCGCTGCTGTCGCTGCTCCCCGCCTCGTGGGGCGCGGGACCGGGCAAGCGGGAGCAGTGGGAACTCCTGGTCCGCGCACGGGCGTTGGACGCCACACTCTGGGTCGCGGCGGTGGACCAGGCCGAACCGGTACCCACCGGGGAGGAGGGCGGGTCGCGGAAGACCGCACCGACCGGGATCGGATACAGCACGGTCGCCGGCCCGGACGGCACGGTGCGCGGACAACTGGAGTCCGGCCCTGGGCTACTGATCGCCGATGTGGACACGGACGAGGTCGCAGCGGTCCGCCGCAAGGTCTCGGTCCTCGCCAACAGGCGACTGGACCGACCGTAGGGCGGGTGGGGAGCCGTTCCATGGGCCGAACGCGGCGCCCGTTCGGCTCCCCCTGTTACGCCTCTGCGCGCATCAGCAGATGCCCCCGCCGGAACCGTTCCTCGCCCTGCGGCTCGCGCAGCATCCGCCCCACTTCGGCGAACCCGGCGTCGCCCGCCAGCCGCGCGAGGTCGTCGATCGGCCACCGGTAGGCCGTCGTCACCTTGTGGTCGAACGCCGTGACCGGCTCACCCTCCGACTCGAAGAATCCGACCAGCAGGGCGCCGCCGGGGGCGAGGACCCGCCGGAACTCGGCGAAGTACGAGGGCAGGTCCCGCGGCGGCGCGTGGATCACCGAGTACCAGGACACGATGCCGCTCAGCGCGCCGTCGGCCAGGTCGAGGGCGTCCATGGAACCCACCTCGAACCGCACGTCCGGGTACGCCTCGCGCGCCAGATCGATCATCACCGGCGACAGGTCCACGCCGAAGACCTCCAGCCCGAGGTCCCGCAGATGCGCGGTCACCCACCCGGGTCCGCAACCCAGCTCGGCAACGGGTCCGGCAGCGGCGGCCGTTCCGGAACCAGCGGCCGTTCCGGAACCGGTGGCCGGTCCGGCATCGGTCCCCCGTACCAGCTCGGCGAACGCAGCGAGCACGGCACGGTCAAGCGGAAGCCCGTCGAGCGCGTCGCGGACCAATGCGGCGTAGAGGACGGCGACGGCGTCGTAGGCATCGGCTGTCTCCCGGAGATGCGCGGAAGTCCCGGTCACCGGTGAGGAATCCGATCCCATGGCGTCGGTCGTCGTCATGGCGGGAAACCCTAGCCCGCGAGCAGGACGCGGAGCGTGCTGTCGAGGTGGCCGGTGATGGCGGTGCGCGCCGCCTCGGCGTCTCCGGCGACCAACGCGTCGAGGATCGCCCGGTGTTCGGCCAGCACCGCCTCCTGCCGCCCCGGCTGGTTGTGGAGCGCGGCGACACCGACGCGGATCTGACGGCTGCGCAGCCCGTCGTAGTGCCGGTCGAGGAGAGCGTTGCCCACGCTGGCGACCAGGGTGGCGTGGAAGAGATGGTCGGCCGCGATGAACTCCCGCCCCTGCCCGGGGCCGGTGAGCGCGCTCTGGCGTTCCAGGATCTCGGTGAGGGCCCGGGCGGGCACGTCGCCGCTGCCGATCACATGCTCCGCCGCGTAGCGCTCGACCATGCCGCGCAGCTCCATCAGCTCGGTGATCTCCCGGCCGGAGAGCGGGGCGATGTGGGCGCCGCGCTTGGGCACGAGCTGGATGAGGTCCTCCGCCGCGAGCAGCAGCAGCGCTTCGCGGATCGGGGTGCGGGAGACGCCGATCCGGTCGGCGATCTCCTGCTCGGTGAGGAACCGGCCCTGCATCTCCGGGTCGGCCAGCACGACCTCTTTGAGGTACGTGTACGCCTTCTCACGGCCGGACTGCACGGGAACCCCCAGTTATCGCATACAGCTCGTATACGAAAGCTACCACGGGTGGCGGTCGGTTCCTCGGGGGAACTGCGGGGCAGACGCCGGGAAACCTGGATGCGTAGGGCCGTTTCGTGCCGGATCATGAGCGGCATGTGTGCCGACCGGCCGTACCTCGACGACAGGAGGAAGATCCTGCCCGCTCCCGACAGCACCCCGGACCGTGCTTCCGAGACTCCGCACGCCCTCCAGGCCCTGCCCGACAGTGTTCTCCCCGACGGCGTTCTCCCGGACGGTGACCTCACCGACGGTGTTCTTCCCGACGGCGCTCTTCCCGGCAGTGGTCTCCGCGGGGGCGCCTTCACGGACGGCGCGGTCGCCGAGGTGGACGTCACCGACGGCGTGGTCGCCGAGGGAGACGTCACCGACGGCGCGGTCGCCGAGGGCGCGGACCCGCACGCGGACCGGGCGGACGGCCCGCCCAACGGCGGCGCCCCCGCCCCGCGGGGTGCAGCCGCTGCCCCCGACGGCCTGCCGCTCCGGCTGACGATGGACGACAGCGACTCGCCGTCGGATGTCGTGGACGCGCTGTTCCTGGGCCGGTTCGCGACCGGCGAGCAGCCCTGGTCCCGCAGCTCCTCCATCGACCGCGTGAAGCCGGGCCTGACACTGGTGCCCCCGGGTGCCAGGGTGCTGCGTTCGGCGCGCGACGACGACCGCAGCGCGCTCCTCGCGGAGGGCGACGGCTGGACGGTCCTGGTGTCGCGATGGAACCGCGGTGCGGACGTGACGGTCACGGCGGTCGACGAGGAACTGGCCGAGAAGGTGCTGCACCGCTGCGTCGACGACGCCGAGGACGAGCCGGAGCCGCAGCCGGAGAACGTGACGATGGGCTTCTGGTACGTGTCGCCGCGGCGCGGCCCGCACCGTACGACCCGTCAGATCTCCGCGGGGACGTGGGACGAGATCCGGCCCAACTACACGGCCCCGGTGGCCGAGGCGATGGGCCGGCTGATGGAGGTCACACCGGACGACATCGCGGGCCGGCTGCTCCTGCTGCACGGCCCGCCCGGCACGGGCAAGACCTCGGCGCTCAGGACGCTGGCGCGGTCGTGGCGCGAGTGGTGCCAGGTCGACTGCGTACTCGACCCGGAGCGGCTGTTCAGCGACGTCGGCTATCTGATGGACATCGCGATCGGCGAGGACGACGGCTCCTCGAAGGGACGCTGGCGGCTGCTGCTGCTCGAGGACTGCGACGAACTGATCCGCGGCGAGGCCAAGCACACGGCGGGGCAGGCCCTTTCACGGCTGCTCAACCTCACGGACGGCCTGCTGGGCCAGGGGCGCAACGTCCTCGTGGGCGTCACCACCAACGAGGACCTGGAGCGGCTCCACCCCGCCGTCGTGCGTCCCGGCCGCTGTCTCGCGCGGATCGAGGTGGGTCGGCTGACCCGGCGCGAGGCGGTCGACTGGCTCGGCGAGGACGACGACGGCAAGGAGTCGATCGGGCGCGACGGCGCGACGCTGGCGGAGCTGTTCGCACTGCGCCGCGGCACCGGCCCGGCGTCGGTCCCGCACCAGCCCGCGGACCAGGACGCCGGGCTGTACCTCTAGTCGACACGCACCGGCCGTCGCGGCACGCGTCACGTACGAGGTCGTCCGGCGCACGTCAGGTACGGGCCCGCGCGGAGCAGCAGCGCGGGGTCGGCGGCGCCCGTGGCCTCCAGGCGCCAGGTCGCCACACGGAGCGGGTCGGCCACGGCGCGCGTCATGAGCCGTACGTGGCGCGGAGCGCCTCGTCGACCGCCGCTCGCGCGGAGGCGTGGTCGAGGCCCAGGCGCCGGGCGCGCTGGGCGTAGGCCGAGGCTGCCGCGGCGGCCTCGCGCTCGGCCGCCTCCCCGGCCGGGGCGATGAACGTCCCGTTCCGGCCACGCGTCTCGATGACTCCGTCCGACTCCAGCGCGCGGTACGCCTTGGCGACGGTGTTGGCCGCGAGACCGAGTTGCTCGGCCAGCCCGCGCACCGTCGGAAGCCGGTAGCCGACCGGGAGCTCCCCCGAGCGCGCCTGGTCCGCGATCTGGGCCCGGACCTGCTCGTACGGTGCGTCGGCTGCGTCACTGACGACGGTGACCTTCAGGCTCACGGGGGCTCCTCGGGACGGGTCCGGACCGGGCAGGCCGTAACGGCGGTGCTGCCCTCCGGCTTCGGGTCGAGCTGATCATGTGCGGTGCGCTTTGTCGCACCCATTGTCTGGGACGGCGGGAGTGCGAGCGCGCCGGGGCACACGAAAAGGCGAAGTCCGTCACTGGATCGGCGACACGAGCGCCGGAGGCTCCCCTATCGCTCCGTGGCCGGAATGCGAGGGGTGTCCCGGGGCGGTGCGGTGGTCCGGAGTGACGCACCGGCTTCCGGAGGTTCGGTGGCTTGAGGAGGTTCCGTGGCCCGCAGCGGTGTGGCGCGGTCCGGGAGGCGCGGGTCGTAGGCGATCGAGTCGCCGGGGCGGTGCCAGTGCAGGACGAAGCGGTCGCCCGCCCGGTACGCGTCGAGCCCGGCCCTGCAGTACGCGACCATGTCGTCCGGCAGTGCGTCCAGCGGGAACCAGTCGAGCTGCGAGCACTTGTCGGGCTCGCGGTTGACCGGCTCGCCGCCCGCTCCGTACCGCGCCTCGAAGAACCAGCCCATACGGGGCTGCGCGCTGTCCGCCGGAGCGCGGTGCTGCATCACCAGCGCGACTCTCAAGTCGCCAGGCTCCAGGTCGAGTCCGGTCTCCTCGCGCGCCTCGCGGATCATGGCCTGGACCACGTCCTCCCCGTCCTCGGCGTGGCCGGAGGGGGCATGCAACAGCCCGTCCGCGTAACCGGTGTTGGCTCTCCGCCCGAGCAGCACCTCGCCGCCGCGACGCAGGATGAGATGGACGTCGACGACTTCCCTGTGGCGGTGGGGCCTGATGGGTTCGGCGGCAGCAGCAGGGGCTGACGGAGCGTCCTGCGTGCCCGCGGAGTCCGGAGACGCGGAGTCCGGAGACGCGGAGTCCGAAGGAGCGTTGGAGTCCGAGGGACTATGTGAGTCCGAGGGAGCATGTGTGTCCGCAACGGTACGGTCCGCATGTGCTGCTGCGGGGTGCACCACCATCGCGTAGCGCTCGTCGTCCACCCGGCGCCCCCACAGGACGGGGTCGCCGGAGAGCAGCTCGGTGCTGAAGCGTGCTCCCAACCGCCCGACGAGCGCGGTGAGTTCGGTGGACCGGATGCCGACCGGCTCCGTCCTGCCCCAGAGCCCCTCGATCAGGACGAGCCGTCCTCCCGGGCGCAGCAGTCCTGCCCAGCGGTGCAGCACCGCCACCGGATCGTCCATCATCCACAGCACATGGCGCGCGAGGACGGCGTCGAACCGCCCGTCCTTCACTGGCGGTTGCGCCGCGTCACCGACGAGGACGCGCGCGCTCGTGCCCGCGAGTTTGTGCCGCGCGCGTGCGGCCATGGCGGGTGAGAAGTCGACCGCCATGACCCGGTGGCCTCTTTCGGCCGCGAGGAGGGACAGGCTGCCCGTGCCGCAGCCGAGGTCGAGGACGTCGGACGGCTCGTCCGGCAGCCAGTCGGCCAGCCGTCCGGCCCAGGCCGCGCGCACCTCCGGATCGCGCAGTCCGTGGTCCGGCTCGTCGTCGAACGCGTCGGCGGCCCCGTCCCAGTACGCGGCCGTTCCCGTCCTCATCGCCTGCAGGTCGCTGTCATCGCTCACACCGGGATCGTCGCACCCGCCACTGACAACCGGCCTGACCGGCACGGTCACGCGGCCGCACCCCGGCGGGACGGGCGCCCCCTCACACCCGCTTGCGATAGTGGATCCGGCGGTAGCGGTCGGTCTGCCCGCGCGCCGTCTCCTCGTAGCCGCGCCGTTCGTAGATCCGCTGGTTCCCGGTCATCAACACGTGGGTGTGGAGCCGCACTTCGGACAGACCGCGCTCGCGCGCGTGTGCCTCGGCGAAGTCCAGCAGGCGCCCGCCGACACCACGCCCGTGCGCCTCCGGGCGGACGGCGACGCTCTCCAGCAGCAGGTGGTCCTCCTGCGGCGCGAGCACGAGGACGCCCACGACCGGATCGCCCGTCACGAACACCCGCCCCGCGGCGATGTCGGCCTCGACGTCCGCGTCCATGGGGGCGGGGCGGACGCCGATCCGCCCGACGTACGGGTGGTATGCGGC
Source organism: Streptomyces sp. NPDC047108 (assembly GCF_040643575.1). Lineage (NCBI taxonomy): Bacteria > Bacillati > Actinomycetota > Actinomycetes > Kitasatosporales > Streptomycetaceae > Streptomyces > Streptomyces sp. NPDC047108. Next base: position 43,633 of record NZ_JBEYUP010000004.1, on the reverse strand, counting down.
CTCGGTGACGGACCGTACGGCGGGGGCGTCGTCCGGAGTCGCGGAACGGATGCCTTCCCCGGCGGTCCGGCCGTCGCCGACCGTCCGCCCGCCCTCCGCCGACTCCCCGTCCCCGGACACCGGACCGTCCCCGGACACCGGGCCATCCCCGGACACCGGACCGTCCCCGGCCATCAGTCCGTCTCGCCCAGCGCGCGGTGTCTCCGCCTGCGTGTGGCGAGCCGCAGCGCGGGCGGCTCGGCACGCAGAGCGGCCAGTTCGGCACCGAGTATGGCGCCGAGGTCCGTGATGAAGTCGCCCGCGCGGTCGGCCGCGTCTCCCTCGCCGCCCTCGTCCGTCTCCTCGACGACGCGGTCGACGATCCCGTGGGCGAGGAGGTCGGAGGAGCGTACGCCCTGGCGGCCCGCGACCTCGAAGGCCCGCTCGGTCGTCCGGTACAGGATCGCGGAGGCGCCCTCGGGCGGCAGCGGGGAGAGCCAGGCGTGCCGGGCGGCGATCACGCGGTCCGCGGGCAGCAGGGCCAGCGCGCCGCCGCCCGCGCCCTGGCCGAGCAGCAGGCACAGCGTCGGCGCGGGCAGCGTCACGAGGTCGGCGAGGCAGCGGGCGATCTCCCCGGCCAGTCCGCCCTCTTCGGCCTCGCGGGAGAGGGCGGCACCCGCCGTGTCGACGACGGTGAGCAGCGGCAGGTCCAGCTCGGCGGCGATCCGCATGCCGCGCCGTGCCTCGCGCAGTCCGGCGGGCCCGAGCGGCGGCGCCGCCTCGCCGCGCCGGTCGTGGCCGAGGACCACGCAGGGCGTGCCGCCGATACGGGCGAGGGCGAGCAGCAGCCCGGGGTCGTGCTCGCCCGCGCCGGTGCCGCTGAGCGGTGTGACGTCGCGGCCCGCGACCTTCAGCAACGCCCGTACGCCCGGCCGGCTCCCCCGCCGCGACCGGCGGATGGACTCGCCCGCGGACGGTGCCGGGGAGTCGGAGGGCGGCGCCATGCCGTTCCCGCCGGACGGGGTGCCCGCGTCGTCGCCGGCGAGGACGCCGAGGGCCCGGGCGGCGGTCCCGGCGAGCTGATCGGCCGGAAGGACCGCGTCCACCAGGCCGTTGGCCATCAGGTTCTCGGCGGTCTGGACGCCCGGCGGGAACTCCTCGCCGTACAGGGCCTCGTGGACCCGCGGGCCCAGGAAGCCGATGAGCGCGGCGGGTTCGGCCGCCGTGACGTGGCCGAGCGACCCCCAGGAGGCGAGGACGCCGCCGGTGGTCGGGTGCCGGAGGTAGACCAGGTACGGGAGCCCCGCCGCCTTGTGATCGGTGATCGCCGCGGTGACCTTCACCATCTGGACGAACGCCACCGTGCCCTCCTGCATGCGCGTGCCGCCGGAGGCGGGCGCGGCGAGGATGGGGAGGCGTTCGGCGGTGGCGCGCTCCACGGCCCGGACGAGCCGTTCGCCGGCGTCGATCCCGATGGACCCGGCCAGGAAGCCGAACTCGCAGGCGACGACCGCGACCCGGCGTCCGCGGATCCGGCCCTCGCCGGTGATGACGGACTCGTCGAGACCGGTGCGCTCGCGGGCGCGCTCGAGGTCGGACCGGTAGTCCGGATCCTCGGTGGTGATCTCCACGGGACGGTCCCAGCTCTGCCAGGTGCCGGGGTCGACGACGGCCTCGATGAGCCGCAGCGCGGCGGACGAGGTACGGGGGCGGGCTCCGCTCATGGAGGACACCTTCCCACGTCGCCGGCCGGCCTCTCTCCGCGCTCCTCCCCTCCGGGCCTTTCGCGTCCCTTCTTTCCTTCGACGGCTCATTCGACCTTTTCCTTCGGCCGTTTTCTTCGCGTTCCTTCGACGGTTCCTCGGCGGTCCCTTCAACGGTTTCTTCGACGCCGTGACGTGGTGCGGCGGCCCGCCGAACGGGACGACTACGGATATCTGACAACTTCCTGACATCTTCCGGCGATTCTCGTCCGTGCACCTCAGTTCTTGTCTCCTCCCCCGATATGCAGAAGGAAAGCAACGCCGCATGAAAAGGAAACCGTTCATACGTCTCGGGTGCGTGGCCGGCGCCCTCTCACTCGTCACCGTCGCCGTGCCCGCCGCGCAGGCGGAGCCTCCGGCGCCCGGAGCGCCCGAGGTCACCGAGCAGGACGTGATGCCGCACGTCGCGGCCCTGCAGAAGATCGCCGACCGCAACGGCGGAAACCGCGCCCACGGAACCCGGGGCTTCCGCGCGTCCCTGGACTACGTCAAGGCGGCCCTGGACAAGGCGGGTTTCATCACCCGCATCCAGAAATTCACCCACCAGGGCGCCAAGGGCTACAACCTCGTCGCGGACTGGCCGGGCGGCGACAAGAACCATGTCGTCTTCTCCGGCGCCCACCTCGACAGCACCGAGAACAGCCCCGGCATCAACGACAACGGTTCGGGCTCCGCTGCCGTGCTCGCCACCGCCCTCAAGGTCGCCGAAGCGGATCTCAGGCCCGACCGCCATCTGCGCTTCGCCTGGTGGGGCGCCGAGGAGCTGGGCCTGATCGGCTCCCGGCACTACGTGGACAAGCTCTCCGCCGCCGATCGCAAGAAGATCGACCTGTATCTCAACCTCGACCAGGCCGGCAGCAAGAACCCGGACCAGTGGCTCGTCGTCCACGACGCACCGGAGGCGACCGAGGCGTTCGAGTCGCACTTCGCCTCCCGCGGACTGCCGACCTTCGACATCGGCGTCGGTGGCTCGGACCACGAGTCGTTCGGCAACGCCGGCATTCCGACGGGCGGATTCAGCTCCGGCATCTCGGACTGCATTCACGAGGCGTGCGACGACATCGACAACGTGAGCCCGGCCAGCGAGGCCATCAGTACCACCGCGATGCTCGACGTGACCTGGAAACTCGCCACCACCAAGGCCCGTTGATGGAGGACCACATGAGCGTGCACCAGCGCACCAGGCGGTTCCGGCGCGGGCTCGCCGCGCTGCTCGGCGCGGTCGTCTGCAGCGGTGCGGTGCCGGCCACGGCGTCCGCCGGCCGGGGCGGCTCCGGAGTGGGAGACCCGTACTACCCGCAGGACGGCAACTCCGGCTACAACGTCTCCCACTACGACGTGCGCCTGAGCTACGACCCCTCGCGCCCCGACCACCTGAGCGGCGACACGACCGTCACCGCGAAGGCCACCGAGAAGCTGGACCGCTTCAACCTGGACCTGAAGGGGTTCAAGGTCGCATCGGTCACGGTCGACGGGCGGCGCGCGAAGAAGGTGGCCCGGGAGGGCGAGCACGAACTCGTGATCACCCCGGCACAGGCCGTCGCCAAGGGTGCGAAGTTCACCACCCGTGTGACCTACGCGGGCGAGCCCGACAACGAGGGCTGGCACACCCTCAAGAACGGCGGAGCCTTCGCCCTGGGAGAGCCGCACAGCGCGACGAGTTGGTTCCCTGCCGACGACCACCCTTCCGACAAGGCGACCTTCCAGCTCACGGCAACCGTCCCCGACGGCTGGACGGTCATGGGCAACGGCCTGCGGGGCAGGACCACGACCGAGGGCGGCAAGAAGACCTTCCGCTGGCACGAGGACAAGCCGCTGGCCACCTACCTCGCGACGGTCGCCATCGACAAGTTCACCGTGCACGAGGACGAACTCGCCGACGGCACTCCCGTGATCACCGCGTGGCCCCCCCGGCACCACCCCCGACCCGGCGGCCGAGGCCGAGCAGAAGGAGATCATCGAGTACCTGTCCTCGGTCTTCGGCCCGTACCCGTTCTCCTCGGCCGGCGCCATCATGATCGGGGAGATGGCGGACGGCGAGGACACCAGCACGATGGCCCTGGAGACCCAGAGCCGGCCCACCTACCTCGGCCGCATCTTCGACGCCTTGGTGACGCACGAGAACACCCACCAGTGGTTCGGTGACAGCGTCTCGTTCACGGATTGGCGGGACGGCTGCATCTCGGAGTGCGTCGCCCAGTACTCCTACCAGCTCTGGCAGGAGCACAAGGAGGGCACGGATTTGGACAAGGACTTCTACGCATTCACGGTCGAGGACGTCAAGGACGAGCCGGAGTACTGGTCGACCAGGATCTACGACGCAGGCAAGGGCAAGGAGCTGGACGGGACGCTGTACGACAAGGGCTCGCTGATGATGCACGCGCTGCGGCGTACCGTCGGCGACAAGGACTTCTTCGCGACGCTGAAGCGCTGGACCGGCGACAACGCCTACTCCAACGCTTCCTGGCCGGAGTTCGAGAAGCTGGCGGCCGAGGTGTCGGGGAAGGACCTGAAGGGCTTCTTCGACGCGTGGGCCCACGGCACGAAGGTCCCGCCGGACAAGTATCTGTACCCGGGGAGCCTGGGCAAGCCCACAAAGTGACCGCCGTGTGAGCGCCGGGGGGAGCGGGGCAGCCGGTCCGCCCTGCCCTCCACCGGGTTCCGCCGCGCCCTTCCCTAGCCGTCGCTTAGTCACTCCTTAACCGCGCCATAAAGATCGCCTCCAGCCCGTCCCAGCAGGGGATTTCACCGTTCCGCGGGGCTAGCGTGCTGAGCGCCGTGACGGGCGGGAGACGCCTCGGGTGCCGTCATGGGGGCCGTGCCCTCGGTCGCGTCCCGCCCCTCGGCCGGACCCCGCCCAGAACCCTGAGCGCCGTACCGCACGAACCGTTGAGGAGACCCCCACGATGACCGCTCGTCGCAAGGCCGCCGGAATCGCCGTACTCGGCGCGGCTCCGCTGCTGTTCTCCGCGCTCACGGCCACCCCTGCCGTGGCGCACGGCTCGATGACCGACCCGGTCAGCCGGGTGTCGGCCTGTTTCACCGAGGGCCCCGAGAACCCGAAGTCGGCCGCGTGCAAGGCGGCCGTCGCGGCGAGCGGCACCCAGGCGTTCTACGACTGGAACGAGGTCAACATCGCGAACGCCGCCGGGCGGCACAAGGAGATCATCCCGGACGGCAAGCTGTGCAGCGCGGGCCGGGACAAGTACAAGGGCCTGGACCTGCCGCGCGCCGACTGGCCGTCGAGCACGATGTCCGCGGGCCGCCACACCTTCCGGTACAAGGCGACCGCCCCGCACAAGGGCTCGTTCGAGCTGTACATCACCAAGGACGGCTACGACCCGAAGAAGCCGCTGAAGTGGACGGACCTGGAGGCCAAGCCGTTCGCCAAGGTGACGGACCCCAAACTGCAGAACGGCAGTTACGTCTTCAAGGGCAAGGTGCCCGCCAAGTCGGGTCGCCATCTCATCTACAGCATTTGGCAGCGCTCGGACAGCCCGGAGGCGTTCTACACCTGCTCCGACGTGGTGTTCGGCGGGGGCGGCGGGTCCGCCACGGCTCCCGAGGCGAGCGCGCCCACCGACGGCCAGATCGAGGACGGGGCCGGGAAGTCGACCGTGGACCACGACGGCCACGGCGGCGACGAGCACGGCGGCAGCGGCCACGGATCCGGTACGGGCGGCGAGGTGAAGGCCGCCCCGGCCGAGCAGCCGGCCGACCGGCCGGGCGAGAGCTCCGAACGCGAGGCGGCCGGGGCCAACGCGCCCGAACCGAACGGCGGGAACGGCGGGAAGGACGGCGAGGAGCGCCTCGCGCGGACCGGTGGCGACAGCAGCACCGCGCCGCTCGCCGCCGGCGGCGCCGCCGTGGCCGCGCTCGGCGCCGGTCTGCTGATCGTCGCCGCCCGGCGCCGCAGGGCCACGGCCACCGCCGGCGCCCACCGGCGCGGCTGAGTCCCCTCTCCCCTCGGGGACTCCCGTCTCCGTACGGCGTGCAGGTCACACACCGTACGGGCGCACGGCGCCGCCGCCCTGCTCGTCCGGGAGGGCGGCGGCGCCTTGTCGTACGGCCGTGTCGTACAGCTCTGTTGTACGGCCCTGTCTCTGTACGGCCCTGTCTACGGCTCTGTCTCTGTACGGCCCTGTCCTGCGCGGTGGGTCAGCCGATCGACCAGCAGGTCGTGGGCTTGGCGTTGGCCGGGTCGAGAGCGTTGGCGGCTTCGTGGAAGGCCATGCGGTCCAGGAGCCCGATCGCCAGGTGCTCCGAGATGTTCAGCGGACAGAGGTCCTGGAGGAGAACGTTCCGGACGTTCGGCCCGGACAGGAACTGCGACCGGTACGGCGTCACGACCTCGTCGTACCTGGTCGCGATGACGGTGTAGCGGACGCCGGGCACGGTGTCGCCGCCCTCGTTGAGCTTGGTGAGGAAGTCCGAGCCCACGATCTGGTCGGCGAGGCCCGGGGTGTTCTCACTGATCACGTCCTCGGCTCCAGGGAAGTGCTTCAGGAGCTTGGTGAGCCCGTTCAGGTCCGTGCCGTGGTTGTCCGGCGCCAGGCCGATCAGAGCGTTCACCTTCGCGGCCCCGTCCATGAACTTGAGGTAGTGCCGCGGCATCATGCCGCCTTGGCTGTGACCGACCAGGTCGACCTCGTCGGCCCCGGTCGCGTCCAGGACGCGGTCGACGTAGTCGCGAAGCTGGCCGGCCGACTTCTCGATGGGACCGAGGCCGTGGAAGAACGGCACGCCGGACAGTTGGCCGTAGTCGAGGGAGAAGACGCAGTAGCCACGTGCGGTGAGATAAGGAGCGAGGCCGAGCCAGTTGTCGATCGAGTTGCCGAACGTACCGTGCACGAGGACGACGGGGCGGGGATGCGCCTCGGACGGCTTGCAGGAGAAGTCGTTCCAGCCGCTGGACTTCGCGGCGGATGCGGCGGGAGCGGCGGGACCGGCAGCGGGTGTGGCGGTGGCCTGGACGGGGATCGCGGTCAGGCCTGCCGTCAGCAGGAGGGCAGGAAGAAGCTTCAGCGCTCGCTTCCAGGGCAGCTTCATGTGATCTCCTCGCGGGGGCGGGACGGGTTGGGTAACCGTCACCCTGTGATCCGGATCACAAGAGAGCTGTTCTCAGTTCAAGTTACGAGTGGGTAGGGCTACTGACCAGTCATATGGCGGTAAAAAATCCGGCACATGGCCTTCACATGACGTCCTCACCTCTGGCCGGAGCCAGGGCTTGACGACGGCCGGACGACCGGCCGGACGACCGGCCGAGTCGCCGAGTCCACCCCTCTGACACCCCGCCTACGACGCCTTGCGGAACGTGGCGGCCGGGCGCACGGTGCCGAAGCCGAAACGGGAGTTCGCCCGGTCGACGGACGCCTCCGCCAACAGGCGGGATTCGCGCTCCGGATCGAGCGAGATCTGCCGCGTCACGCGCTCGGCGTCGATGAGGTCCTCGGCGCGGAGTGCCAGTCCGGTCAGACGCGCCCGCTGCAGACCGGCCGCGTCCATCAGCCTGTACGCCAGGGTCCTCAGGTCCTCGTCGTGCGCGGACGGCTCCGTGAGCCTCCGGGTCTTCTCCCAGCGAGCCCCGCCCGCGAACTCCAGCGTCAGGGTCAAGGCCCGGGCGGCCTGGCGGCGGGTGCGCAGCACTGCGGCCAGCCGGACCACCGAACCGAGGAGTACGGCCCGTACGGGAGGGCCGTCGAGTTCGTGCCGGGTGAACCGGTGCCGGACGCTCTCCGACAACGGCAGGTCCTTCGGGGTGACCGGGCGGGGGTCGATCCCGCGCGCATGGTCCGCCGCCGACCGGCCCGCGCGCTTGCCCAGGATCCGTTCGATGACTCCCGAGGGGAGGGCGACCAGCGCGCCGATGGTGCGCAGCCCGTACCCGTGCAGCGCCTCGGCCTGCTTGGGGCCGAGGCCGTACAGCGCCTCCACCGGCAGCGGTGCGAGGAAAGCGCCCACCGCGTCCTCGGCCACGGCCAGTACGCCGCCGGGCAGCGGTACGCGATCGGAGGCGACGGCCGCCACGGACCACGTCCCGGCGACTCCGATCCGTACGTCCGTGCCCAGGCGGGCCAGGGAGCGCAACCGCACCATGTCGGCGATCCGCCGGGCGTCCGCCCCGAAGTACCGCCGCGCGCCCCGCACTTGGACCAGCCCGGACCTGGGCGGGACCGCCTGGACGACGGGAGAGAACTCCCGGAGCAGTTCCAGCACGGCCCGGTAGCCGTCCTCGGACAGCGTCGGGGCGCAGCGCACATGCAGAATGCTCTCCGTACTGCCGAGTTGTCCGACGTCATCGCCGAGTTGCCCGGCACCACTGCCGAGTTGCCCGGCACCACTGCCGAATTGCCCGACGCCATCGCCGAGTTGCCCGACGTCGTTCACGGGACCTCTCCTCCTGCTCTCCACCGGGACGGCACGGACTGGGGGGACCGGACGGGGACTCTGCCGGGAGTCCGGGCCGGGAACGGGGCGCGTGGAGCACGAGTGGTCATCGGCCCGCACTCCCGGGGCTGGAGTGCCACAGCTTGCGCGGGGTCGCGGAGCCCTCGCCCGCAGGGCGGAGGTCCGCCCAGGGGTGCATGGCGTAGCCGGTGGGCATGTGGATGCGGCGGCCGTTCGCACCGTCGTCGTCCGACCCGTCGCCCGACCCGTCGCCGTCGCGCTCACCGTCGCCGCCGCCCGGCCCGTCCTCGCGGTCCGAACCGTCCCCGTCGCCCGAACCACCCGGACCGCTTGAACCGTCCTCGTCCCCCGGGCCGTTCGAGCCGCCCCGGCCCTCCTCCGCCAGCCGCGCCGCAACCGCCTCCAGACCGCCCTCGCGGCGCAGTTCGGCGAGTTCGGCGAGGTTCCAGGCCGCCGCGCCCACGACGCTGAGGCTGCGCGGCCCGCGCCGCTGGACCGTGCCGCGGACGAGCAGCAGCCAGGAGTGGAAGACCGTGTGCGCGCAGGCGGCGTGGCTGTCGTCGAAGAACGCCAGGTCGACCAGGCCCGTACCGTCGTCGAGGGTGGTGAAGATGACCCGGCGGCCGGAGCGGATCGGCGGGGTCTGCGTGGCCGCCTTGGCGCCGGCGACGAGCACGACCTCGCCGTGCCGTGCGGCCGCCAGCCGCCGAGCCGGGACCGCGCCCAGCTCCTCAAGGAACTCCCGGTGGTCGCCCATGAGATGGCGGGAGGTGTCCATGCCGAGCACGTTCAGCTCGGCTCCCAGCCGTTCGGAGGCGTCGAGGTCCGGCAGCCCCAGCGGTTCGGCACCGGCGCGCGTCCCGGCGTCCAGCGGCAGTTGCCCGGCGTGCGCCCCGCCCGTACGTCCGCCAGGCCGTCCGCTCGTCCGTCCGCTCGTCCGTCCGGCCGCTGTCCGGTGCTGCCGGTGCAGTTCGGCGATGTGCAGCAGCAGGTCGCGGCGGTTGTCCCCGTATGCGTCCAACGCGCCGGTCTGGGCGAGCCGTTCGGCGACCGGGCGTCCGGGCCGGGCACGTCGCCACAGGTCCTGGAGCGAGGCGTACGGCTGTCCGTCCGCGATCCGCTCGGTCTCGGCCTCGCTGATGCCGTGCACATCGCAGAGCGCAAGACGGATGCCCCATTCATCCCCTGACGCAGCATCATCACCGGACACCAGTTCGATTCGATAGGCCGGACCCGACCGGTTCACATCCAGCGGAAGGATCGGCACCCCGCGCCGCCGGGCGTCGGCGAGCAGCAGCCGCTTCGGGTACATCCCGGGGTCGTGGGTGAGCAGCCCCGCGTAGAAGGCGGCGGGGTGGTGGGCCTTCAACCACGCCGACTGGTAGGTCGGTACGGCGAAGGCGACGGCGTGCGCCTTGCAGAAGCCGTAACTGCCGAACGCCTCGACGATCTCCCAGGTGCGCTCCAGCACCTCACGCCCGTAACCGCGCCGGCCCGCCTCCTCGAAGAACCAGGCCCGTACCCGCCCCTGCCGCTCCGGGTCCGACAGCGCGCGGCGCGCCTCGTCCGCCCGCCCCCGCCAGCAGCCGGTCATGATGCGGAGGATCTCGATGATCTGCTCATGGAAGACCACGACGCCGTAGGTCTCGCTCAGCACCTCCTCCAGGTCCTCGTGCGGATAGTGCGGCGGGGTGCGTCCGTGCCGCCGTTCGATGAAGGGGCGGACCATGTCGGCCGCGACCGGGCCCGGCCGGAAGAGCGAGATGTCGACGACAAGGTCGTGGAAGGTGCCGGGCTGCAGCCGCCCGATCAGGTCACGCTGGCCCGGCGACTCGATCTGGAAGCAGCCGAGGGTCTCGGTGGACCGGATCAGGTCGTACGTCGCGGGGTCGCCCATCGGTACGTCCGCCGGGTCGTCGAGGTCCACCCGCTCCCCCGAGGCCCGTTCGATCTCGGCCACGGCGTGCGCCATCGCGGACTGCATCCGCACGCCGAGGACGTCCAGTTTGAGCAGGCCGAGATCCTCGACGTCGTCCTTGTCGAACTGCGACATCGGGAAGTTCTCCCCGCTGCTCGCCACGACGGGCGTACGGGCGTGCAGGGAGGCGTCCGACAGCAGCACCCCGCAGGGGTGCATGGCGATGCCGCGGGGCAGCGCGTCCAGCGCCTCGACCAGCTCCCACAGCCGGCCGTCGCCGAAACGGTCCTGCTCGGCGGCGATCCCGCGCAGCTCGGGCAGTTCGGCGAGTGCGGCGCGCGCGTCGCGGGCGCGGATGTGCGGGAACGCCTTGGCGAGGCGGTCGGTCTCGGCCGGGTCCATGCCGAGGGCCGCGCCCACGTCGCGGATGGCGTGGCGCACGCGGTAGGTCTCGGGCATGGAGACGGTCGCGACGCGCTCCGCCCCGAAGCGGTCGAAGATCGCGCGGTAGACCTCCAGCCGCCGCGCCGACTCCACGTCGACGTCGATGTCGGGCAGCACCCGCCGGTCCCGGGAGAGGAACCGCTCCATCAGCAGGCCGTGCTCCACGGGGTCGGCGTGCGCGATACCGAGCAGATGGTTCACCAGGGACCCGGCGCCGGAGCCGCGGGCGGTGACGCGGATGCCGAGTTCGCGGGTGTCGTCGACGACCCGGGCGACGGTGAGGAAGTACGAGGCGAAGCCGTGGAACGCGATGATGTCCAGCTCCTCGTGCAGCCGCTCCCAGCGCTTCCGCTCCCCGTCGTAGCCGCGGAGCACCATGGCGGCGGCGCAGCGGGAGCGCAGGGTGCGGTCGGCGGTGCGCCGCTCCGCGCCGACCAGGTACGGCTCGGGGAAGTGCACGCTGCCGAGCCCGAGGTCGTCCTCGGGGTCGACGCGGCACTCGGCCGCGGTGGCCTGGGTCTCCTCCAGCAGGAGGTGCGCGGCGTCGCGGCGGAATCCCGCGGCCTCGGCGATCCGCTCGGCGATGCGGGCCATGTCGCGCGGGTCCTTGAGCCAGCGTTCGCCGGTGTCGAGGGTGTCCGGTTTTCGCGGGTCGATGGGGACGAGGCGGCGGGCGGAGTCCAGGACGTCGGCGATCTGGCCGTGGCCCCGGTCGGCGTAGCGGACGGCGTTGCTCAGCACGGCTCGTACACCCTGCTCGGCGGCGAAGCCGAGGGTGCGGGCGGCGAGCCGGAGCGAGCCGGGGCCGGTGCCGGCGCGGCCGTGGTGGACGACCTCCAGCCGGAGCGCGTCGCCGTGGAGGTCCCGCCAGGACGCGAGGAGCCGGGCGGCGCGGTCGGGGCGTCCGGCGGCCAGCGCCCGGCCGATCTCGGAGTCGGGGCCGAGCAGCACGGTCAGTCCGCCGTCGGCGGACTTCTCCAGGTCGGCCCAGGGCAGGACCGGCCGCTCGGACGCCGTGTCCGCATGGGCGGCGGAGATCAGACGGCACAGGGCGGCCCAGCCGGCTGAGCCTTCGCGCGCGAGGAAGACCGTACGGGGTGCGGACTCGTCGATGAACGCCCCGCCGCGCACGGGCGTACGCCTGCGCGCGGCGCGCTCGCGGGTCTCCCGCGGGCGTTCACCGATGGCCAGGCCGGTGCCGAACAGCGGGCGGACCCCGGCCCGCGCGCACGCCTTGGCGAACCGGACCGTCCCGGCGAGGGTGTCCCGGTCGGTCAGCGCGACGGCGTCCATGCCGCGCTCGGCGGCGCGTTCGGCCAGCGCCTCCGGGTGTGCGGCGCCGTACCGCATGGAGAACCCCGAGACGGTGTGCAGATGCGTGAACCCGGGCATCCGCACCTCCTGCCGTTCGCCCACCCCCTGGCCGAAACCTTTCGTCCTCGCCTCCACCATAGACCAAGTTTCGAACAACCGTACGACTGGATATCGGCGCGTCCGACCCTCCCCCCGCCCTCACGTCCGCTCACCTGATCGGCCTTCCGCCACCTGCGCCGGGCAGCGGCCCCACGCACCGTGGAGAGCGGATCCGCGCCGGAACCAGCCCGCTTCCCGCGCGTACGGCGAGGAGCGAGGAGCGGCGCATGGCCACCACCGGCGACGGCGGACCCGCCCGCCCCGGGGACACCGGAGCCGCTCCGCCGCCCGGTGACGGCTCCGGTGGATCCCGGCCGCGCACCACGTTCCCGGGCGAGGTCAGGTCCGCGGTCTCGGGCCGGGCCGCCCTGCTGATCACCGGGGTCCTGCTGCTGCAGCTCGCCTTCATCGCGTCCTACATCGGCGCGTTCCACGACCCCTCGCCGCACCGGATCCCGATCGCCGTCGCCGCCCCCGAACAGATCCGGGACACGGCGGCGGAACGGCTGGGGTCGCTGCCCGGCGAGCCGCTGGAGGTGACCGCGGAGGCGGCGGACGCGGCCGACGCCCGCCGGCTCATCCGGGAGCGTGAGGTCGACGGGGCACTCGTGATCGACCCGCAGGGCACCACCGACACCCTGCTGGTGGCCACCGGCGCCGGCTCCGCGCTCGCACAGGCCCTCGAGGAGGTCGTCGCCCGCGCGGAACAGGCGCAGCGGCGCGAGCTGCGGGTCGCGGATGTCGCACCGGTGGACGCCGGGGACAGCCGCGGACTGACCTCGTTCTACCTCGTCGTCGGCTGGTGCGTGGGCGGCTATCTGTGCGCCGCGGCCCTGGCGGTCAGCGCGGGCGCACGGCCCGCGAACACCCACCGCGCGGTGATCCGGCTCGGCGTCCTCGCCGTGTACGCGGTTCTCGGCGGCCTCGGTGGCGCGCTCGTCGCGGGGCCCGTTCTCGGCGCCCTGCCGGGCAGCACGCCAGGCTTCTGGGGGCTGGGCGCCCTCCTGGTCTTCGCCGTCGGGGCGACGACCCTCGCGCTGCAGGGGCTCGCCGGGACGGTGGGCATCGGACTCGCCATCCTGATCGTCGTCATCGCGGGCAACCCGAGCGCGGGCGGCCCGTACCCGTATCCGCTGCTGCCGGACTTCTGGCGCACCATCGGACCGGCGCTGCCGCCGGGGGCGGCGACGTGGTCGGTCCGCTCGATCGCGTATTTCGGGGGCAACGCGATGACGGGGCCGCTGCTCGTCGTCTCCGCCTGGGCGGTGGGCGGGGCCCTGATCACCCTGGTGCTCGCGGCCCTGCGCGGCGGGAGGCAGCACCTGCACCTGCGGAGCGATCCGTCCGGGACCGCCGAGTACCCCAACTCGCCCATGTCGTAGGGGTGTTCAGGGGCACATGACCGCGGAAAAGGACACGCGAACATGGTTTGACGCGCCCCGTTCGGGAAAAGTGCGAACACGAACGAGCATGACCGATCTCGAACTGAGCCCCAGTCCGATCGATTGCGGTCACGCATCGCCCAACCGAAGAAGGCGCACAGCAGAGCGCCCGTAACGGCCCCGCAAGGCCGCGGCACCACCGGGGAAACCGCGACACGCCGATGAGCGACGGCGGTTTCCGGTCGAGCTGCCGCAGACGGGCATGAATTCCAAGTCACGTTTGCGCAGGTCAAGTTGGCGTTTTTACTTGAACCAGGCAAACACGTCCACATTCTGGACACGCTCTCCACACCCTCTACACCCCCTCCGAGCTGCCCGAATGTACATTCGGGCACTGTCAGTTCGGACGCCGCGACCGAAAGTGACCGATGGGCGTGCGTTCACCGTTCGCATGAGCAAGACTCCCGTCCGGCATCTGCACCTGCGAACACCAAAGGAGTCAACATGCGTTACACCGTGCGGGCGTTGGGGGCGGTCTCCGCCCTGACCGTCGGTCTGCTGGCGGGCACCACCGGGGCGGCTCAGGCCGCACCCGCCGAGGCGAACTCGCTGTACGCCCCGTCGGCCCTCGTGCTGACGGTCGGCAAGGGGAACGACGCCGCGACGTCCACGGTGCAGCGCGCCGCGCTGCTGAACTGCTTCCCCAAGGCCGGCGGCACACACCCGGCCGCCGCCGCGGCCTGCGCCGAACTGCGTTCCGTGGGCGGGGAGTTCGCGGCCCTGACGGTCCACGAAGGACCCGGCCCGATGTGTACGAAGATCTGGGACCCGGTCACCGTCACGGCGGACGGCGTCCGGCAGGGCAAGCGCGTCTCCTGGACCCAGACCTTCGCCAACTCCTGCGAGATGAACGGCGCCATGCAGCAGGGCTCGGTCTACTCCTTCTGAGGCAGGGGCCGAATCCGGGCTCCTGACCCGTCGGACGACGACGCGGGCCACGGGACGGCGTACCCCGTCCTCCGGACACTGTGGGGGTGTCCGGGATTCTCCGGGGACGCGGACCGCGGAACGGCGAACCCGCCTTCCGGACACTGTGGGGGTGTCCGTGAACCTGCGGGACGGCCGTGCCCCCGGCCGGCGGGCCGGCCCGCGCGTCCAGGTCCCTGACCGCCCGGATCAGGTCCTTGACCACCCGGATCAGGTCCCTGACCACTCGGATGACGACACGGACCGCGGAACGGCACACCGCGGCCCCCGGACACTGTGGGGGTGTCCGGGGGCCTGCGGGACGGCCTGTTCCCCGGCCGTCGGGCCGGCCGGCGCTGCAACGCCGGCCGGCCGTGGTCAGCCGATCTGAGCCCCGAAGACCTCGAGAGCCTCGGGGACCGGCTGGAAGAAGGTCTCACCGCCGGACGAGCAGTCACCGCTGCCGCCGGAGGTCAGACCGAGCGCCGTGTCACCCGCGAAGAGCGAGCCGCCGCTGTCGCCCGGCTCGGCGCAGACGGTCGTCTGGATCAGACCGTTGACCGTGCCCTCCGGGTACGTGACGGAGGCGTCGACCGCCGTGACCTCGCCGTCGTGGAGCTGCGTGGTGCTGCCGCTGCGCTGCACCTGCTGGCCCACGGTGGCGTCGCCGGCCTGGGTGATGGCCTGCGTGGATCCGTTGTAGAGATTCACCTCACTGGGGTGGTCGGTGTCGCCGGTGTACGTCGCGAGACCGTAGTCGTTGTCGGGGAAGCTGCCGTCCGTGGTGGTCGCGATCTCACCACCGCCCTGGGAGTCGGACCAGCTCGAGATGGCCTCGGTGCAGTGACCGGCCGTCAGGAACGCCGACTCGCCGTTCACGGTGACGTTGAAGCCCAGCGAGCAGCGCCCGCCGGACCCCCAGATCGCGTCACCGCCGGCGATTCTGGTGGTGAACGTGCCCTTGGAGCGCTTCAGTACGGCCTTGCCGTCCTGGGCCGCCACCTGCTTCTTCAGCGCGGCCAGTTCGGCGCCCTTGACGGTGCTGTCGGCCGTGACGACCACCTGGTTCGTTCTGACGTCCACCGCTCGGGCGGTGCCCTTCATGTCCTTCTTGGTCAGCGTGTCCTGAACGGAGTTGAGCTGGGCCAGCGTGTGCTCGACCAGCTTCGCCTCGGCGCCCTCGGCGCGGACCTTCTCGGCCGCGGCCTCGTTCACGACGTTGACGACGAGCTTCTTGGCGCCGGCGTCGTAGTACGCCCCGGCGTTGTCGGCTCCGAGGTCGGAACCGAGTGTGGAGGCGAGCCTCCCGGCGGACGTGGCCGTCAGGGTGTCGATGCTGGACGTGGGTGCGGCGTTCGCACTGGACAGCGCGAACGCGGTGGCAACGACGGCCGCCGCGGACGCTCCTACGATGGCGGTGCGGCGCTTGGGTATGCGTCGGTGCTTCAAGTCGAGCCTCCCGTGGGGGGGTTGGGCCTGCCGTGGGGAGCGTGGGCCCGGAGGGTGTCGGTACCTCGGTTGCGGTGACCGCGGTTGGGGTGACCCCGGTCGTGACCTGGTGCCGCCGTACGGAACGGCGTGGGTCCTGCTGGGTGGCGCTTTACCCGAAAGGGACGCGACCGCCGATCGAGCCCATCGCATCGCAAGTCGCGTCCATGCCAAATGAAGTTGAGTGGCGTCGAGTATCCGACGCCCGTCTGTGACACACAAGACTGTGTTCCGGTCGTGTGTGCGAAAAGTTCACGGCAACGCCCCACGCAGGGCAGGCACCTGCGGAGACGTGCGTCAACTCAGGCCAGGACCACCGGTGACGAGGCCGTGTCCGGACGCGTACGAAGAGCTGCCCCCGTTACGCCTGTCCGGTAATCGCCGTTCCGCTTCCGGATTCCGAGGACGTGTGGCCGTTCGGGTGCTCTCCATGCCCGTGCCCCGACGGCGGTTCGGTGACGCGAGAGGATCCCGGCCGCTCCGGGATCTCGGGAACCTCCGTGGCGGAAGCCGGAATTCCGGACTTCTCCCCCGACGTCTCCCCTTCTGCCACCGCCTCAGGTCCCGGTTCCTCACCGGCCGACGGCCCGATCGCCGGCTCGTCCGCCGACGTGTCCAGCGACTCGGACGAGCGGTCCGATTGCTTTCGCGAATCCGGTGCCGACTGCACCGCCGGGTGCTGCGGGCCCTCGTGGGCGCGCTCCAGGAAGCGCAGCAACTCCACAGGGATGGGCAGCACGAGCGTCGAGTTCTTCTCCGCGGCCACCGCCATCACGGTCTGCAGCAGCCGGAGTTGGAGTGCGGAGGGCGTATCGGCCATCTGCTTGGCGGCCTCCGCCAGCTTCTTCGACGCCTGCAGCTCGGCGTCGGCGTTGATCACGCGGGCGCGCCGCTCACGGTCGGCCTCCGCCTGCCGGGCCATCGAGCGCTTCATCGTCTCCGGCAGCGAGACGTCCTTGATCTCGACCCGGTCGACCGTCACGCCCCACCCCAGCGCCGGGCTGTCGATCATCAGCTCCAGGCCCTGGTTCAGCTTCTCCCGGTTCGACAGCAGGTCGTCCAGCTCGCTCTTGCCGATGATGGAGCGCAGCGAGGTCTGTGCCATCTGCGAGACCGCGAACCGGTAGTCCTCGACCTGGACGACCGCGTCCGCCGCGTCCACGACCTTGAAGTAGACGACGGCGTCGACGCGGACGGTCACGTTGTCCCGGGTGATGCCCTCCTGGGCAGGGACCGGCATCGTGATGATCTGCATGTTCACCTTGTTCAGCCGGTCCACCAACGGAACGATCATGGTGAATCCCGGCTCGCGCACATGCGGCATCAGCCGCCCGAGGCGCAGCACGACCCCGCGCTCGTACTGCTTGACCACCCGGGCCGCGGCCATCGCGTAGACCGCGCCGCAGGAGAGTGCGGCTACCCCCGCTGTGACGAGTTCCTCGACCATCACGGCCACCTGCCTGCCGTACGCCGTCGCGAGAGATGCCACCTATGGGCATCTTGGCCCCGAATCGGGGTCTCTCTCCACGATAATCCCGCTCCGACCGGGCCGGGAGGGCCTGGGAGGGCCCCGAGAGCGGCCCGGGAAAAGGGCGGCGGCCGGAGGATGCCCGCCGGCCGCCGCGCAGGATCAACGAGTGATCGGTGAATGATCAGTGCGTGATCGTACGGAGAATCAGTAGACGCTCACGCCGTACGCGCTCAGCGCCTCGGTGACCGGCTGGAAGAAGGTGGTGCCACCGGTGGTGCAGTTGCCGCTGCCGCCGGAGGTCAGGCCGATGGCCCGGCTGCCGGAGTAGAGCGGACCGCCGCTGTCACCGGGCTCGGCGCAGACATTGGTGCGGATCAGGCCGGAGACGATGTCGCCGCCGCCGTAGTTGACCGTCGCGTTGAGGCCGGTGACCGAACCGCTGTGGGTGCCGGTCGTGGAACCGCGGCGGGTGACGGACATGCCGAGGGTGGCGTTGGCGGCGCTGGTGATGTCCTGGCTGCCGACGGTGCCGGGGTGGCTGACGGCCGGGTTGCTGTAGCGGACCAGGCCGTAGTCGTTGCCGGGGAAGCTGGAACCGGCGGTCGGGCCGATGAGGGTGGTACGGGAGGAGTTGGTGTACCAGTTGCCCGCGCCGTCGGTGCAGTGCCCGGCGGTGAGCAGGTAGTACGTGCTGCCGCTGCGCACGTTGAATCCGGCCGAGCAGCGCCAGCTCGTCGCGTAGATGGCGTCGCCGCCGGAGAGCAGCTTGCTGATCTTGCCCGGGGTGCGTTCGACCCGGATGGCTCCGGAGTTCGTCCCGGCCTGCTGCCTGATGCGGTTGATCTCGGCCTGCGAGACCGTGCTGTCGGCGGTGAGGACGAGCGAGTTCGTCTTGGTGTCGACGTGCCAGGCGGTGCCCGCCACGTCGGCAGCGAGAACGGCCTCGCCCGCGTCGGCGAGCTGCCGCTCGCTGTAGCTGGGGGCGGGGGGCTCGGCGTTGGCGGCGGGGGCGGCCAGTGCCGTGACGGCGACGAGCCCGGACGCCAGGGCGATCAGCCGGTTCCGTCTCGCACGTCCGTTGTGGGGGTTCATGCGCTTGATCCTCACTTCTTCCTCCAGAGGGGAATCAGGGGTCCGCTTGGGTGGGCAGGCCCGTGAGGCGCAGTCGGGGAACACGGCGGTGCGGAGTCGCACCGGATCCCGAACACGACGTGTTCCTGACAAGTGCGCTGTGGGGATATTCGGCGGCCGGGCCTGGAGCCGCAAGGGTGCCTTTCGGACGGGATGCACACACAGCGAGAGCCCCGGCGGCCGCATGCCGCCGGGGCTCTCGCCGGCTCCCGGCCGGGGCGCCGACGCGTCACCGGCGCCGGGCGGTTCCGCTCGCCCGCCGCGTCGGCGCCCGCAAGGGCGGCGCCGGGCGGCGGAGTCGGAGGGGCGAGGTGACGGGCGACGGCGTACGGCACGACAGCCGTACGCGCGAAAGCCGAGGTCACCGAGGTGTCTGCGGCCTGCTCTCCAAGCCGTGGAAAGGGTCTGCGGAAGCCGCGGCTTCCGCCCTGCGCTCCCCCGGCCGCGGGCCGGGGGGAGTCCTGTGCGACGACGATCCGGAACACGCCCGCGGTCCCGGGCACCGCCTCCGCGGCGGCGCCGGCCGGCTCGCCCGAGCCCGGGCGGCGCCCTCGTCCACCGGGCCGAGAGACGGGGACCACGCGGCTCGTGCCGTACGGCCGGACGCCCTCAGGCGTCCTCCGGCGCGGGGAGTACGCCGTGGTCACGGCCCCGGTGAACAGCCACGGGGCGCGGGCCGGCGGGCGGCCGGGACCGTCCGGGCCGGGCCGGTGACGGCAGTTGTCCGGATCGGGACTGGCGGTACGGCGCGCGCACCGTGTGCACCCGGCCCGCTGAAGCTCCTGGGCACGGCCGGTGTCTCCGGTGCTTCCGGGGTATGCGGGGCCGGAGGTCCGGCCGGCGCGGAAGGTGCAGCCGGTGCGGCCGCCGGGGAGCGGGAGTCCGCCGTCCGCCGGGAACGGCACGCCACGGCGGACGGGCCGCGCCCGCCACCGCACCTCCGCTCCGTGATCGCTCATGGTGCTGACCCTTGCACACAGGTACGGGGAGCCTCATGCGGTCGCACGGCGTCCCAGCGGCCAGGACCGGGCCCGGTCCGTACGGTGGCACGGCATCAGTTGCACTACGCCGCGCATGAATTCGCGGGCACGGGCGGGTGCGCGGCGGGCGCTCCAGGATGAATCCGTGCGCTGCGTCCGTCCGGATGAACGTGCTCGCACCGGCCGTGTCGTGAACGCCTCGACCGGCCCGCCGCAGGTATTGAGCGGGCCGCACTCGTCCGGGCGGGCGGCAGGCCGGTCCGGTCCGTGCGGATCGGGGTGTGGACCCGAGAGGGAGTCAGCAGCCGTCGCAGGGGCAGCAGCACCCGCAGGCTTCGCAGTTCCCGCATCCGCCGCAGTCGCACGACTGACAGCAGCCCTCCCGCTTCTTCCGCGACCAGGCCCCCTCGTACTCCTCGGCGCAGCAGACCTTGCACGTACAGCACAACAGCATCGCCATGCCGCACCCGGCCCAGAAGCCGCGGCGCTGCGGCTTGTGCGGTTCCGGCGGGAAACCGGGGGGCATTCCGCCCGGCCCGCCGGGGCCACCGGCCCCTCCCCCGGATCCGTACGGGCCCCCGGATCCGTACGGATTCCCGGGCCCGTGCGGATTCCCCGGTCCTGGCGGACCCACCGGCCCGTACGGCATCTGCGGACCGCCACCCTGGCCGTACCCGCCAGGGCCGTGACCGCCCTGGCCGTACCCGCCAGGGCCGTGACCGCCCTGGCCGTACCCGCCAGGGCCGTGACCGCCCTGGCCGTATCCGCCGTGCACGCCCTCCGGCGGCGGGCCGAAGCCCTGGTGCGCGCACCCCGTCGTCCCGAAGACGCGGTCGACCGAGCGCGGCAGTTCGTGCACGAGGAGGAGGTGCGCCAGCCGGTCCTCGACGAACTCGGCGTCCCGCAGGGCGAGGCGCACACCGCGCACCGCGTCGTCGCACAGCCGCCGTACCTCCGCGAGGTCCGTACCGGTCGCGGCGACCGGGTTCCAGGCGCCTGACGCCGCGTCACGCTCCAGGTCCTCCACGGCATCCAGCAGATGGGCCAGCCGGCCGAACAGCCGCCCCGCCTCCTCCAGCGGCGCCACGTTGCCCGGCCGCCCGGCCAGGACCGCCGTGTGCCCGAACGCCGCCGCCGTCGCGGTCTCGGTGGGCTCGGTGACCGCCGGCAGGGGCGTGCCCGCCCCTGCCGCCGCCTCGACGTCCGCCTGCCGGTCGACCGCGTCGACCAGAACGGCGGTGTCGAAGCCGAGTCGGCTCCCCGCGGCGGCCCCGGCCAGGTCCCAGGTGGCGGCCACGCGCCGCGCCGCCGCGGCCATCGGCCGCCGCCCGAGCAGCCCGTCCCCGTCATGGACGTGGTCGCGCACCTTCGCGGAGGCCAGGACGAGCGAGACGGAGGCCGCGAGCCGCGCGCCCTCGCCCTGGGCGACCGAGGCGGTCCGCATGCCGCGGAGCGGGCAGGGACCCGCCGTACGCCGCCACGCACCGGAACGCCGCGACTGCGCCTCGGTGAGCACGGACACGATCAGCCCGTCGTAGTTGGTGGCGACCCGGGCGAACTGACCGCGAGCTCCTCGCAACGCCAGGCACAGACCGCAGAGATGGGCCATCCACTCGGCGTGCAGCCCTTCGGACAGGCGGTGCCGGCATGGCCTCACTATTCCGAACAACGTTCCCCCCGTACCCCCTGGTGCTGAACAGACGGGCATCGTACCGACCGCCATGCGTCACCCGTACGACCCCCGCATCACCCATCCGGCTGGGCTCCGCCCGGACGGAACCGGGCTCTGCAGGCGGGAGCTGGTGCTCCGTCAGCAGCCGTACGCAGCAGGAACACTGATGTTCCGACATTCGTTCTGCACCAGTACCGTCACGAAACCCATTTTCGAGCGGTATCCGCTTGGCGCAACATCCGCATCATGGACGACCATAGAGAGGCGGACGCAACAGACCGCGTGTGAGAGGAGGCGTCCATGGGATCTGTGCGCAAGGCGAGTGCCTGGCTGGGCCTCGTCGACGACCACGATGACGACCGCTACTACGACGACGAGTACGGCGAGGAGTCCGAGCAGCAGCAGCAACAGCCGCGGGACGCCTGGGTCACGGACCCGCGCGTGCGGGTGGCCGCCGAGACCGCGCAGGAGGAGGGCCGGCGGATCGCCACGGTGACCCCGGACGGCTTCCGTGACGCGCGCGGCATCGGCGAGCTGTTCCGGGACGGTGTCCCGGTGATCGTGAACCTCACGGCCATGGAGCCCACCGACGCCAAGCGCGTGGTGGACTTCGCCGCCGGGCTGACCTTCGGCCTGCGCGGCTCCATCGAGCGGATCGCCACCCGGGTGTTCCTGCTCACCCCCGCCGACTACCACGTGGTCAGCGGCGAAGCCGGCCGTTCCACGGACGGCTTCTTCAACCAGAGCTGACGGCAGGGCCGCTCACCGCGCCCCCTCTCCTGGACCGCCGGCGTGGGCTCACGGGCTCACGCGAAGGCATCGATCCCGGTGAGCGCCTTGCCCAGCACGAGCTGGTGCATCTCGACCGTGCCCTCATAGGTCAGCACCGACTCAAGGTTCGTCGCGTGCCGCATCACCGGGTACTCCAGGGAGATCCCGTTGGCCCCCAGGATCGTCCGGGACGAGCGGCAGATCTCGATCGCCTCCCGCACGTTGTTGAGCTTGCCGAAGCTGACCTGTGCGGGACCGAGCGTCCCCGCGTCCATCCGGCTGCCGAGGTGGTGCGCCAGCAGGATGCCCTTGTGGAGTTCGACGGCCATGTCGGCGAGCTTGGCCTGGGTGAGCTGGAATCCCGCGATGGGCTTCCCGAACTGCTCGCGCGTCCCCGCGTAGGCGAGGGCCGTCTCGAAGCAGGTTCGCGCCGCGCCCATGGCGCCCCAGACGATGCCGTAGCGGGCGTGGTTCAGGCAGCTCAGCGGGCCGCGGAGCCCGGTGACCCCGGGCAGGACGGCGTCGTCCGGGAGCCGTACGTCGTCCAGCACCAACTCGCTGGTGACCGAGGCGCGGAGCGACCACTTGTGCTTGATCTCGGGGGCGGAGAAGCCGGGGGCGTCGGTGGGGACGACGAAGCCGCGGATGCCGTCGTCGGTGCGGGCCCAGACGACGGCGACGCCGGCCACCGAGCCGTTGGTGATCCACATCTTGCGGCCCGTCAGCACCCAGTCGGATCCGTCGCGCTTGGCGTAGGTGCGCATGTGACCGGGGTCGGAACCGATGTCGGGCTCGGTCAGCCCGAAGCAGCCGATGACCTCGCCGGCCGCCATCCTCGGCAGCCAGGTCTGCTTCTGCTCCTCGGAGCCGTAGCGGTGGATCGCGTACATGGCCAGGGAACCCTGGACCGAGACCAGGGAGCGGATGCCGGAGTCGGCGGCCTCCAACTCCAGGCAGGCCAGGCCGTATTGGACAGCGGTGGCACCGGCGCAGCCGTAGCCGTCGAGGGACATGCCGAGCGCGCCGATCGAGCCGAGCTCACGGGCCAGCCCGCGGATGCCGGGCAGTTCGCCGCGCTCGTACCAGTCGGCGATGTGCGGCAGGACGCGGTCGGACGCCCACTTCCGTACGGTGTCGCGGACGGCGAGGTCCTCGGCGCCGAGCAGGTCGTCGAGACCCAGCGGGTCGTGGGGATCGAACTGCGGCGCGGGCATGGGTCCTCCTTGGCACCTCCCGGCGGACCGGGAGGGAGATCATCTGCGGCTGAGCCGACGCTACGGCTGAGCGGGCCTCCGCGTCCAGAGGTCCCCGGCGCAGGTGGCCCGGGCGCGCGGGTCGGGCACGGACCGGTCGCGAGGGCGCGGCAGCCGGTCCGCGGCGGGAGCCTGTTGGCCGCTGGAGGGGGACTCGCAGGCGCCGGGGACGGGGGGCGCTAGCCGGACGACTCGGCGCCGACCCG
The DNA here is from genome assembly GCF_040643575.1 of Streptomyces sp. NPDC047108. Classification (NCBI taxonomy): domain Bacteria; kingdom Bacillati; phylum Actinomycetota; class Actinomycetes; order Kitasatosporales; family Streptomycetaceae; genus Streptomyces; species Streptomyces sp. NPDC047108. Next base: position 20,388 of record NZ_JBEYUP010000004.1, on the reverse strand, counting down.
CTCACGGGCGGAGGCGTCCCGGGCACGGGCCTCGCCCGCCCCGGTACGGTCGCGGCCCCGCTCATGGGTGTCGCGCTCGCGGTCACGGGCGTCGGCCTGGCGGGGGACGGCGTCGGTCGCGAGGTGCGGCCGCTCCGAGGCGTCGCCGGAACGGTCCGTACCGCCCGCCGCGTCCGCTTCCGCGGACGCCGAGGCGCCGTCGTCGTCATCGCCGCACTCCATCGCGCGCGGCAGCCGCAGCGCGGCGGCCGCGCCCAGCAGCAGCAGGACGGCGCTCGCGACGAGCGTGATGTGGAGGCCGTGGACGAAGGAGTCGCGGGCGGCGGCGCGCAGGGCCGCCCCTGCCGGGCCGCCGAGGCCGGCCGCCACCTCGTACGCCTCGCCCAGCGAGTGCCCGGCCGCACCGCTCGCCGACGACGGGACGCCGGGCACGGAGGAGACACCCGGGGCGTAGGCCGCGTTCATGATGCTGCCGAGCAGCGCGATCCCGATGCCCGCGCCGAGCTGGTACGAGGTCTCGCCGATCGCGGCCGCGCCACCGGCCTGCTCAGCGGGTGCCTCGCTGAGCATGGACTCGTAGCTGCCGAAGAGCGTGGTCTCCAGGCCGAAGCCGAGAAGGATGAAGGCGCAGGTCAGGAGTGCGGGATTGTCGTCCTGGCCCATGAACGTCACCGACAGCACGGCGGCCGCCGTGAGCGCGAAGCCGATCGCGACCATGACGCGCGGACCGAAGCGCTGGAGCATGCGCGAGCCGAAGAGCCCGGCCGCCATCGCGGCGACGGTCAGCGGCACCATGCGCAACCCGGTCTCCAGCGGGGAGAGGCCGAGGACGAGCTGGAGGTACTGGGTGGCGATGAGCTGCAGCCCGACGAGCGCCAGCACGGCGAGCACGATGCACCCGACGGACGTCCCGAACGCGGGCCGGGAGAACATGCGCAGGTCCAGGAGCGGGTGCTCGCGGCGGCGCTGACGGCGTACGAAGAGCACGAGCAGCGCGGTGCCCACGAGCAGCGGGCCGAGGGTCAGCGGGTGGAACACGGCCTCGCCGCCTCCCGCGCGCTTCACGCCGAGGACCATGCCGAAGAGTCCGAAGGCGGCGTAGAGGGCGCCGAGGACGTCCCAGGGGCCGTTGTGGTCGCCGGTCGACTCGGGCAGGAGCCAGCGGCCGAGGGGCAGGATGACCGCCATCAGCGGGATGTTGATCAGGAAGACCGAGCCCCACCAGAAGTGCTCCAGCAGGAATCCGCCGAGGAGCGGGCCGATGGCCGCGCCGACCGCGGCGACCGCGCTCCAGATGCCGATGGCCAGCGCGCGCTCGCGCCGGTCGGGGAAGACCTGGCGGAGGATCGACAGCGTGGCAGGCATGATCATCGCGCCGCCGACGCCGAGGAGGGCGCGGGCCGCGATGAGCAGGGACGGGCTGTCGGCGAAGGCGGCGACGGCCGATGCCACGGCGAAGAGCCCGTAGCCGAGCAGCAGGATGCGCCGCCGTCCGACGCGGTCGCCGAGGGTTCCGAAGAGGATCAGGAGAGACGCGGCGACGAGCGGATAGGCGTCGACGATCCACAGCAGTTCGATCGCGCCGGGGCGCAGGTCCTCGGTGAGGGCGGGGACTGCCACGTGCAGCACGGTCGCGTCCAGCGCGACGAGCAGCAGGCTCACGCAGAGGACGACGAGGACGGCCCAGCGGTTGGCACCGCCGGTCGTGCCGCGCGGATGCCGGGGAACGCCCGCCGCCCGCGGATCGCGGGCCGTGGTCGTTCCGGACATGTAGGCACCTCCCAGTCTGGCCTCGCGGTCGAACGGCCCGGGGCGGAGTGCGGTCCCGGCAACCCGGTATCGAATGCGAGCGAGCCGCCAGACTACGCGAATCGGGTCGCAGGGAGCGTGGCCAGGCTCACCTTTGTCAACAGCGGCACCTCGGACTCGCCCGGCACATTCGGGCGACCTTCACGCACAGGTGTACGGGAATGGGCGGAGTGTCATCAAAGGTGACACCGTCCACATATCGCCCCACGGGCGGGCCCCACGCGTCGACGGTCGCAGAGGCGCCCGGAACGCACAGGTCACCCGCATGATCGCGACGAGAGTCCGGCGCGGTGGAACCCTCCGGTCCGCACCCGTCGCGGAACGCCGCGGAGAATTCGGCACCACGATCCGGTAAACACGGCGAGCGACACAAAGACAAGCCCCGGCAATAGTCCTGAGAAATTCACCACACCGTCATCCCGGTTTTGTTCGCAGGGCTCAAAAAAGGCGCTGAAGTGCGCTTCTGCCACATCACATGGTCATCACGAACCCCCTGGTTCGTTCGGGGACACCGCTCACCCCCTGTAACGTCGATTGGGTGCGTACCGAGCGAATCTTCGCCCGGCTGGAGCAGGAGCCGGAGCGACCAAGCAACCGCGATGTCCCGCGGATGAGCCGACACCGCGTGGTGCTGTTCGGTGCCGCGGTGTTGTTGTACCTGGCGAACGTCGCCGCCGTTTTCGTGAGCGACCACCTCGTTCGCCTGGACTGGCAGGTCATGCTCTTCCGGCCGTACAAGCAGTGGCCGGAGCTGCACGCGTTCCTGGACTACTTCGTCGTGATGGGCCAGCGCGGCCCCACCGCGGTGCTCGTGGCCGCGTGGCTGGGCTGGCGGTCGTGGCGGCAGCGGACCATGCGCCCGCTGCTGGCGCTCGGCGCCGGACTGCTCCTGCTCAACGTCACGGTCGGCGCCGTGAAGTACGGACTCGGCCGTCTCGGGCCGCACTACGCGACGTCGGTCGGCTCCTCCGAGATGTTCGCCGGCGGGGATATATTTCCCTCCGGTCACACCGCCAATGCCGTGGTGACCTGGGGCATTCTCGCCTACCTCGCCACCACCCCGCGGGCCCGCCGCGTACTGTCCGTCGTGGCCGCCGTCTTCGCTCTGGGCGTCGGCGCGACCACCGTCTACCTGGGCACCCACTGGGTCAGCGACGTCCTGCTCGGCTGGGCCGCCGGACTGCTCGTGCTGCTGGCCCTGCCCTGGTTCGAGCCCCTCATCGCGCGGGCCGATGCGTGGATCATCGCCGCCAAGGCGCGCCTCGGCCGCCGTCGCCGGCTCGTCCCGATCCCGGTCGCACCGGCCGCGACCACCCCCCCGGCGCTCGTGCCCCAGCGGGCCACCCGGAACGCCGACACCCGGCTCCACCACCCGCCGCGGCCGCACACCGTCCGGTCCGAGCGCACGCCCGTCACGCCGACGGGGAGCCGCAGGCCGCCGCATCTGGACCGCACGCCGCGCACCGCGGGGTTGGGCCCCGCGACCCAGCGCGGACGCTCCGGCGGCTGAGGCACCACCGCGGAGGGAGGCGCCGGGATCACCGGCGCCCAACGGAACCACGGGACGGTACGGACACCCTGATCCCGCACGGACGAAGGCCCCGGCGCTCCTGCTCGAAGCGCCGGGGCCTTCGTCGTGCCGGTCGTGATGCCCGGACCGCCACGGGTGCGCCGCCGTGGTACGGCGGTGCGGGTCAGCCCTTCCAGCAGCGGACGACTTCCCCGTCCTTGACGGAGAAGTTGATGCGTCCGACCAGGTACTCCATGGTGATGATCGCGTCCGGCGGGAGGCTGCGGACGGTGGTCCAGCCGAGTTCGCGCGCCCGCGCCTCGGCGGTCTCGGCCGCGAGTCCGACATAAGCCTCGAAGTCGTCGTCCACCGGCTCCGGATGCTGCGATGTGTCGTTCATGAGGCCCACCGTAGGACGCCGCCGGCGTGAGACGGAAGCCACACCCTGACCACCGGCCGATCGAGGTCTCGTCACGGCTGTGTCACAAGCGGGCACGACCCGCGTCACCTGTTGGCCGTCACTCGTACGGGCATTCCTGAGCCCCCGAGAACACCCCGGGAATTCCCGCGCATTACCGGTACCGCGGCAGGTGCCCATTCTCCGGGAATTCCGAACGCGGGCCCCGCGCAGGCACATTCAGGCACCGCCTTCGACGGCGTTTCCGGACGGTTCGGGAACACCGCGCGAGGAGAGTCGGCACGCCCTCGGCGGCAAAGACAAATCAGAAATCCCCGGCATCCCTCGGCGCTCTCCGCCGAGCCCGTGCGCACGGCCTCCGCATCATCTCCGCACCGCCTCCCCACTCGGCCGCCCGCCGGTCCCGGTCCGCCTCGCGCGCCGTAGCACCGCAGCGGCGCGCTGCCCGCTCAAGCCGACATTCGAGGCATAACGTGCGGTGGAGCACCAGCCCGACAGCCGGCACGGCCCAGCCCGTACGGCGAGCGCACAAGGGGGCGTTGATGAGCAGCCGGACCGCGGAGGCGAGCGTCGGACCCGCACCGGTGAGGAAGCCGGGGCACGTCGTCGTCGACTGGCTGACCACCACCGACCACAAGAAGATCGGCCACCTCTACCTGATCACGTCGTTCCTCTTCTTCCTGGCGGGCGGGGTGATGGCGATGATGATGCGGGCCGAGCTCGCCCGCCCCGGGCTCCAGATCATGTCCAGCGAGCAGTTCAACCAGGCGTTCACGCTGCACGGCACGATCATGCTGCTGCTGTTCGCGACACCGACCTTCGCGGGCTTCGCCAACGAGATCATGCCGCTGCAGATCGGCTCCCCCGACGTCGCCTTCCCGCGGCTGAACATGCTCTCGTACTGGCTGTTCCTCTTCGGCGGGCTGATGGTGCTGGGCGCGCTGCTGGTCCCCGACGGCGCACCGGACTTCGGGTGGACGGCCTACGCGCCGCTCAACAGCGTGGAGCGGACGCCGGGCGTCGGAGCCGACCTGTGGATCATGGGCCTCGCGCTGGCCGGCTTCGGCACGATCCTGGGCGCGGTGAACTTCCTGACCACGATCATCGCGATGCGCGCGCCCGGGATGACGATGTTCCGGATGCCGATCTTCACCTGGAACACCCTCTTCACCTCGATCATGGTGCTGATGGCCTTCCCGGTGCTGGCGGCCGCGCTGCTCTGCCTGGAGGCCGACCGGCGCTTCGGGGCCCTGGTCTTCCAGCCGGAGAACGGGGGCGCACTGCTGTGGCAGCACCTCTTCTGGTTCTTCGGGCACCCGGAGGTCTACATCATCGCCCTGCCGTTCTTCGGCATCATCACCGAGATCCTGCCCGTGTTCTCGCGCAAGCCGATCTTCGGCTACCTCACGCTGATCGGCGCCACGATGGCCATCACGGCGCTGTCGATGGTGGTCTGGGCACACCACATGTTCGCGACGGGCGCGGTGCTGCTGCCGTTCTTCTCCCTGCTGTCGTTCCTGATCGCCGTGCCGACGGGCGTGAAGTTCTTCAACTGGACGGGCACGATGCTGCGCGGCTCGCTGTCGTTCGAGACACCGATGCTGTGGGCGACGGGCTTCCTGGTCACGTTCCTCTTCGGCGGACTCACCGGGGTCCTCCTGGCCTCCCCGCCCCTGGACTTCCACGTCACCGACACCTACTTCGTCGTCGGCCACTTCCACTACACCGTCTTCGGCACGGTGGTCTTCGCGACGTTCGCGGGCTTCTACTTCTGGTGGCCGAAGTTCACGGGCAAGCGGCTGGACGAGCGGCTCGGAAAGATGCACTTCTGGACGCTGTTCACCGGATTCCAGACCACCTTCCTCGTCCAGCACTGGCTCGGCACCGAGGGCATGCCGCGGCGGTACGCCGACTACCTCGCCGTCGACGGCTTCACCGCCCTCAACACCGTGTCGACGATCGGGTCCTTCGTGCTGGGTCTGTCGACGCTGCCCTTCCTCTACAACGTCTGGAAGACCGCCAAGTACGGCACCCGCGTCGAGGTCGACGACCCGTGGGGCTACGGCAGGTCGCTGGAGTGGGCGACCGCCTGTCCCCCGCCGCGGCACAACTTCGTCACCCTCCCCCGCATCCGGTCCGAGGCACCGGCCTTTGATCTGCACCACCCGGAGGTCGCGGCGCTGGAACCCGAGATGCCGCTGCGGGAGCGCAAGGCCGCCGAGCTGGAGGAGTGACGCGAGAAGCCCGCGCACTGGCCGGGGTGGTGCGTCAGCGGGCCGGAGTCCCCGCATCCAGGGCCCGGCCGAGCCGTTCGGCGATCGCCCTGACCCGGTCGCTCAGTTCGGCCGGCTCAACGATCTCGAACTCGAAGCCCATGAGCACGATGTGGACCACCAGGACGTCGAGCGAGGGGCCGCCGGTGGTCAGCAGGCAGGTGTGCTCGTCGACCGGCTCGAGGAGCCCGGCCGCCGGGCGGATGCGCTGGGCCGCCTCCTCGACCGGTGCGTGCAGCAGCACGACGGCCCGCGCCGCGTACGCCGCGGTGGACACTCCTCGCGCGACGTACCGCGCGAGGTCCTCGGCAGGAGGCTCGCGCGGCTCGAATCGGGGACCGTGCGGCGGCTTGGGGACGATGCGGTCGGCCCTGAACGTACGCCAGTCCTCCCGCTCCACGTCCCACGCGACGAGATACCAGCGGCGCTCGCTGAAGACCAGCCGGTGCGGCTCGACGATTCGCCGGGTCTCCGTACCGGCGTGATCGCGGTACTCGAAGCGCACCCGCTCGCAGTCCCGGCAGGCGTGCACCAGCTCGGTCAGCGTCCCGGCGTCGAGCCTCGGGCCGCGAGGGACGCCGAGCATCGGCACGGTGAAGGAGTTCAGCGCCTCGACACGGCGCCGGAGGCGGGACGGCAGCACCTGCTCCAGCTTGGCCAGCGCCTGCAGCGACGTCTCCTCGATGCCCTCGATCCCGCCGCCCGCCATGGTCCGCAGGGCCACCGCCACCGCGACGGCCTCCTCGTCGTCCAGGAGCAGCGGCGGGAGTTCGGCGCCCGCGCCGAGCTGGTAGCCGCCGCCCGTGCCGGGGCTGGCGTGGACGGGGTAGCCCAGTTCGCGCAGCCGGTCCACGTCGCGGCGCACGGTCCGGGTCGTGACCGAGAGCCGGTCCGCCAGGTCCTGTCCCGACCATTCGCGGTGGGTCTGCAGCAGGGACAGCAGACGGAGCAGTCGTGCCGAGGTCTCCAACATGGTTCTCAGTGTCCACGCGATAGAGGACAGGGACCGTCCGCGGTCCCCGTCCTCTGCGTACGCGTTGCCGCCGCCGCGCGGGAGTTCCGCCCGCTGGGGCGGTCCCGGCCCGGCTCGGGCGGGTCAGTTCGGCTCGGTGTCCTCGCTCTCGCCCGCGGGCGCGATCCGGACGGCCAGGTCGTTGTCCCCCGTGTAGTACGGGCCCGCCTCGGCCGGGCCGTGCTCGGAGCAGGTCACGGTTTGCACGGGGTAGGTGAAGATGTGTTTCTTGTCCGGCACGTCGTCGAGGATGCGGGCGATCCGCACCGGCTCCTCGTCGGGTGCGGGGCGCAGCCACAGGTCCCACGGCTCGCGTCCGCCCTGCCACTCATCCGCCAGCTCCTTGAAGGCGAGCGTGAAGGCGAAGTGGTGGCCGGTGGCGCCGAGACGGACGGTGTCCTCCACGGAGGCGGGCACCGTCCGCACCACCGAGGGGTGGCGGCGCGAGCGCGCCTCGGCCGTGGCACCGGGCCCGGCCGGCATGCCGTAGAGCCGGCCCTGGACCGTCATCACCCCGTCGATGAGGCGGATCTCGCCCGCTTCGGCGTGCGGGGTCCGCAGCCAGCTCCGGATGGAGAGGTTGCCGTGCTTGGTGGCGTACGGGATGCGGACGGCGACCGAGGGGCGGTCGGTGTCGGGCCGACGGTCGACGAGGGACCGGAGGTCGAGGATGCCCGGCATCAGCCGGTCCGGCTCGCCCACGGTCACCGCCGAGGCGCGGCCGCCCACCGCGGCGAAGGCGTCCCAGCGGCCTTCGGGCAGCGCCACCGTGCTCGGCAGCACCGCGCGCAGCCGGCCGTCGCCCGCCGGGACGAGCGGGAGCCGCACCTCGTCCGCCGTGGAGTCCGCGCCGCGCCCGCGCAGGACCAGAGCCGCGTCCCAACTGCCGTCGGCACCTCCGGAGGTGCCGCAGTCCACGAGGTCGAAGGTGAGACCTCCGGCGGAGTCCGCAATGCAGTCGGAGCGTCGCGGCGGGACGGACACGTCAGAGCACTCCTCGGGTGTTCCGGTCTCGCACGTCACGGGGGTCTGAAGCATCTCTGTGGTCCGGAGCATCTCTGTGGTCGGGGACGTCCGGGTGTCCGGCGCCCTCTCGGTGGTGGCATCCGCCCCGGAAGCGGGTCCGCTCCCGGACGCGCGTCCCTTCCCGGACGCGCCTCCTTGCGCGGCGTCGCGTCCGGTCCCTGTCGGGAGGTCGGCGGAGGTGTTCATGCGGGCCGCCCCTTGCGCAGCACGGTGCGCCCGGCGTCCCGGACGGCGTACGCCCCACCCAGCAGCGCGCCGCGCGTGCGGTGCAGCGAACCGCGCAGCCGGGCGCGGGTGCTGCCGCGGCCCGCCTGCTCGACGAGGTCGGAGAAGAGGGACTCGTAGCGTCCCGCGACCCGGGAGGGGTCGTAGCGGGCGGACCGGTCGAGGGCCGCCTGCCCCATGCGGTGCCGCAGGGCGTCGTCGTTGATGAGGTCGAGGAGGGCGGAGGCCACTGCCTCGGGCTTGCGCGGCGGGACGAGCAGCCCGTCCACCCCGTTCTCGATGATCTCGCCGGGGCCGTGCGGGCAGTCGGTGGAGACCACCGGCAGTCCGCAGCGCATGGCCTCCACGATCGTCATCCCGAAGGACTCCAGGCTGGAGGTGACCGCGGCGATGGAGCCCTTGGCCCACTCCGCCTCGATGGGGTTGGCGGGACCCATCAGGAACACGTGGTTGTAGAGGCCGAGTTCGTCGATCAGCCGGCGCAGCTTGTCCTTCTCGGCGCCGCCGCCGTAGATCCGCAGCCGCCAGTCGGGGCGCTGCTCGACCACGGCGGCGAACGCCCTGATGAGGACGTCGTAGCGCTTCACCTTGGCCAGGCGGCCGGCGGCCACGACCCACTTGCCGGTGCCGTCCGTGGGCTCGACCGCGGGCTTGGGCACGCTGTTGGGGACCGCCTCCACCCGTACGCCGGGCAGCCGGAGCCGGCCGCGGTACGCGCCGGCGTCCGCCTCGGTGACGGTGGTGACGGCGTCCAGCCGCGGGTAGAGACCGCGCAGTTCCCTGCGCAGGTCGGCCGAGTGGCTGTCGAGCGTCAGGTGTTCCTGCCCCACCCGTACGGGTCCGCTGCGCGCCTGCCGGGCGATGTGGACGTTCAGTCCGGGGCGGGTGCCGACGAGGACGTCGGCGTCGAGGGTTCTCAGGTGGTGGGCGATCCGCTGGTCGGTGAGCTCGCTGTACTGCTCGTAGCGCCCCTCGGCCCTCGGGAAGACCCGGGCGGGACGCCGGTGTTCGGGCGCGTCCCCCTCGTATCCGGGACTGTCCTTGCGGATGTCGACGAGGTGACTGAGCCGCACCTTGGGGCCGGTGTCGAACACCGGCTCGTCGCGGTGACGGAAGACCGAGACGATCTCCACGTCGTGCTGCTCGGCAAGGGTGCGGGCAAGGTTGTACGTCGTACGGATCGTTCCGCCGATTCCGTACGCGTTGTGGATGAGAAATGAGATGTGCATCCGTCCCCGTATCTCATGTTTCCTGCGGACAGCCCGGCTCGTCCGCCTACCGAAGGGTTAGACCGGTCCGCCATGGTCAGGGTTGGTCTCTATCACCGTCTTGTTCCACAAGAGATACGGATTCGAGAGCCGTTTTGTGGAACCCCGGCCGAGATTTCGTCGTCTCCACTGCTACATCACGGGCGGTAGGGGAGCTGGGGAACCGTGACGCAGTTCCGGGTCATGTCACCGCCTTGGGTGACCCAGCCACCCCGTCCGTCGTGCGCATCGTCACTCCAACGGGCGACGGAGAGGCAGTTGCGCCGCGTCCTGGGTGGCGCGTCCTCCGGCGTGAAGCTCGCGGGGAGCAACAGCCCGTCCGCGGTCCAGGGCACGCCGCGGTTCATGAACCTTTCGACGCACGCACGGGTCAGCCGGTTGCCGCACGATGTCGCGGCATCCGTGAACCACATCGCGGCCGCCCACCCCTCCAACTCCCACTGGGACAACCGGTCTCCGCCCGCGTGCCCGCGCATACCCTGCCGAAACGCCCGCACGGCGGCGTTGCCGGTGTCGTCGTAGTTACGGCTGGATCCGGTCGCCCAGAGGGCGTTGCGGCAGGTCGGCGAGTCCTTGTAGTCCTCGGCGACCGAGTCGGACCAGTTCTGAACGTTCGTCACCTTGGCCGTGACCTTGGCGCCCACGGCGTCCATGGCCTGGCAGAGCCGGGCGTTGCCGTGCGTGTCCATGGCGTCGAAGACCAGGTCGGCGCCCTGTGACCGGAGATCGGCGGCGACGGCCTGGAAGTTGGGCAGCGCGAAGTCCACCTCCTCGTTCACCACCTTGTAGCCCTCGGCCTTCAGTCCGCGGGTGATGAGCTGGGCGTACGCCGCCGAGGACGCCTGGTTGTACGAGACGACGGCCGCGGTCCTGGCGCCCTGCTCGCGCTTGAACCAGCGGTAGACCTCGGTGCCGCCGTAGAGCCTGCCGTCCCAGCCCGGCTCGCCGCGGCGCGGGGCCTGGCTGCCGTAGATGCTGTAGAGGTGCGGGTAGGTGTCGTAGGCCGGGCCGATGGGCTGGCCCCCGATGTCGGGGACGCCTTCGGCGCTGACGCGGGGCGCGCCCGCGTAGTCCAGGGCGGTGGTGGCGACCAGGGCGAAGACCTTGTCCTCGTCGACGAGGCGGTGCACGCACTCGTTGTTGCCGACGCCGCTGCCGCCGTCGTCACAGGTGAGGACCTGTACGGGGCGGCCGTTGATGCCGCCCCTGGCGTTGAGCGCGTCGAACCAGGCGCGGGCTCCGTCGCGCGGTCCGGTGAAGGCGGCGCCGCCCACGGCGCTGGTGGCGCTGGTGATGATGCCGACCTTGACGGGCGGGCCGTGGGCCGTGCCGGTGCCGGGTGAGGCCGTGCCGTTCGCACTCGGCCGCTGCCCGAACTCGCTCTCGGGCAGCCTGCTTCCGCAGGCCGCGGTCACGATGAGCACCGCCGCCAGGGACGCCGCGGTGCCGGCGGCGGCCCAGGTGCGAGAGCGGGTCAGAGGACGGGGCGCGGCGCGGGGGTGGGATGCCGCGGCGCTCGGGCGCGCCCGAGCGCGGGCCGCCGACGTGCTCTCCGGGTGCGCCGCCGAACGGTCGCCCTCAGCAACCCGGCGCCTGAACGTCACTGCCGCTCATCTGCACCAGACCGCACAGGGTCTTCACGGACACCTTCCACACGTTGTCCTGCTCGACGGACGATCCGCGGGCATCGGGCAGTGCGGTCGCACCCTGGAGGGTGAGGGTGTACGTGACATCGGCCGCGGTCGGGGAGGTGAAGGTCACCTTCGTGACGTCCGCTCCGACCTGCCGGGTACGCGCGTCACCGCTGAAGGCCTGGAGCAGCGGCTGCAGCTTGTCGCCGTTCTCGAGGAACTTGGCCTTCTGGTCGAGCGGTGTGTCCGCGCTGAAGAAGGTCTCCCAGTTCTGCCGGATCTCCTTCTCCGCCGCTGTCGGATCGGACGGACGGTTCCCCGTCGGGCTCTGCTCGCGCGTCTCGCTCCGGGTCTGCGTCGGCGACGGCTCGCTCCCCCCGCCGCCGTCCCCGCACCCCGTGGCGGCCACCCCGGCGAACAGGATTCCGGCCGCAGCCCACGCCGCCATCCGTGCATGTCCGCCAATGACCATCTGGACCACCACCAGATGTAGTCGGGCCGGTACTGATCGATGCTTTCAGGGTGTGACGCCGAGGGGCATAGTGCAACCTATCTGGCGATAAATATGCAGATCCGGCATGACGTATGTCCCGGCACGAGTTTCGGCACGGCGGCTCCGCGGGACGACGGATGGAACCCCGACCGATGGAACCCCGAGGGGGCCTCATGCGGACGGCACGACAGCGCGCGTGGGCGAGAGTCCCCCACTGGGCGGGCTGGCCGGTGCTCGCCGCGGGCGCCGTGCTCTGCGTGGCCGGCTGGTACGGGGTGTCGGGCGAGCGTTTCGCCGAGCGGCAGATCCCCTACCTGGCCTCCTGCACCGTGCCCGGCGCGGCTCTGATCGTCGCGGGGGCGGTGCTGCTCGCCCGCGGCGAACGGGACGCCGCCGGGGAACGCGTGGAGGAACTGCACCGGCTGCTCGTGACCTATGGAGAAGGGGAGGGCGCCGCGGAAACGGCCGGGAGGGCCGGGACGGAGGAAGAGGAGGGAGGCGGGGCGGGAGGGGAAGAGGGGGGAGGCCGCGGGAGAGCGGCGGGAGGGGGCCGGGGAACCGGGTCCGGGGCGGGCCGGGAACCTCCGCTCGTCGCGCTCCCCGGCGGCACACTCCTGCATCGGCCCGACTGCCCGCTCGCCGCGGGCAAACCGGAGGCCGCCCCCGTCACGGCGGAGGAGCTGGCGCAGCGGGACCTGGAGGCATGCCCCGTCTGCGAACCGGACCTCAACGGGAACGGGCCGGCTCCCGGCAGCGGTCCGCCTCCCGGCAGCGGGCCGGAGCCCGGCACCGGTGCCGAACCCCACCCCGGGCGCGATGACTCCGGACGCGACAGTTCCGGGGGCGCCGACGGGACGGCGGGCCAGGGCCCGGACCCGCGCAGCGGTGAGGCCCGGCCCGGTGGCCGCACCCCGCCGGAGACGTGACCGTGGGCTCGCTCACGTACGAACTCGCCCTCGCCGGGATCGCCGTGGGCAGCGCCGCCGCGCTCACCGGCATCGGGCTGATCGTCACGTACCGCGCGACCGGCGTGCTCAACCTCGCCCAGGGCGCGGTCGCGATGGTCACGGCGTACGTGATGTGGCAGTGCGCGGTGGGGTGGGGGTGGCCGGTCCCGGTGGCCGCGGCCGTGAGCCTGCTCGTCGTCGCGCCTGGCATCGGCCTGCTGCTCGACGCCGTCGTCTTCCGCCCGCTCTCCCGCTCCCGTGATCTCACCGGGGGCGGACCGGCGCGCACCCTGGTCGCCTCCCTCGGTGTCTTCGTCCTCCTCGTCGGCGGCGCCACACTAGTCTGGGGCCCGGGCGCGCGGGCGGACGCCCCCGTCCTGCTGCCGGAGGACCCGTGGGTGCAGCTCGGCACGGCCGTCGTCCTCGCGGCCGGGGTGGGGGCGGTGACCCGCTGGACGCCGTTCGGCCGGGAGCTGCGGGCCGTGGTCGACAACCGGCGGCTCGCCGTGCTGGGCGGGGTCGACGCCGATCGGGTCGCGGCGGCGGGCTGGGCGTTCGGAGCGTTCACGGCGGGGCTCACCGGCGTGCTGCTGGCCCCGTACGTCCGTCTCGACCCGTACGGTCTGCCGCTGCTCGTGATGGAGGCCATGGCGGTCGCGGTCGCGGCGGCCATGCGCAGCCTGCCCGTGGCGGTGCTGGTGGCGCTGGCGATCGGTGTGGCGCAGAGCCAGATGACCCGGCTCCATCCGGGCGGCTGGGCGGAGCCGCTGGTCCAGGCGATCGGCGCGAACCTCTTCGTCGTCGCCCTGCTCGTCGCCGCGCTCGCGCTGCCGGCGGTCGGCGCAGTCCGCGGACTGGCCGCCGGTACGGAATCGGCACTTCCGCTGGGGCGGCGGCGCCGCGGAAAGCATCCGGGCGCCGCGTGGCTCGTCTGCGGTGTGCTGTTCCTCCTCCCCCTCGGCCTGGCGGGCCGGGACCTGTACGCCGCGGTGGAGGTCCCCGCCCTGGCGGTCGTCCTGCTGTCGCTGGTCGTGGTCACCGGTATGGGCGGGCAGATCTCCCTGGGCCAGGCCGCGTACGCCGGTCTGGGCGCGCTGTTCACCGCGCTGCTCGCGGCCGGGCGCTTCCCCGGCCTGCCCGCACTGCCCGAACTCCTCGCCCTGGGCGTGGCGGTCGTCCTGGTCGCGCCGCTCGGTCTGCTGACCGGCGGCCCGGCCATCCGCAGACACGGGCTGGCGCTGGCGCTGGTGACGCTGGCGGTCGGGGTGGCGGTCAGCCGCTTCGTCTTCGTCCAGCCGTACGCGACGTCCGGCCTGACGCTGGGCAGGCCCGCGGGCTTCGACGGCGACCGGGCGTTCTACCTTCTCGAACTCGCCCTGCTGGGCGGGGCGTTGGCGTTCGTTGCCGTGTTGCGGCGCGGCCGCGCGGGCCGTGCGCTGGCCGCGATGCGCGATCACGAGCCGGGCGCCGCGGCCTCCGGGGTGCAGGTGCCGGAGCTGAAGATCGGGGCGTTCGTGGCCGGTGCGGCGCTGGCCGCGCTCGGCGGCGGCCTGCTGGGCATGGGTGTACGGGCCTTCGATCCCGGGGCGTTCGACCCGGTGCGGAGCCTGTTGTGGTTCGCGGCCGTGGTGGTGCTCGGCGCGGACAGCCTCCTCGGCGCGATGCTTGCGGCGGCCCTGCTGGTGGGGCTCGACGCGGGCGCGCGGGGCGGAGTCGCCGCGGCGCTGATCGGCCTTCTGGCCGTGCTGGTCGGCCACTTCCCGGACGGTGTGTCCGGCGCGCTCCGCTCGGCGGCGGCCCGTCTCGCACCGCACCGCGGGCGGGCGACCCTGACGCCACTGGGCGTACGGGTCGCCACGCGCCTGGCGGCTGCCGGGGCGCCGGGCGTCGCGGCCGCCTCCGGTCCGGGCGCGGGCGCGCGGAGTTCCGCCGCGCAGGCGGGAGACGGGAGAGCGGCAGGGCCGGGGCCGGACGCGGCACCGGAGCCGTACCGGCAAGGACCGTACAGCGGCACGGACGACCGCGCCTCCGGCACGGGCCGTCCCGACGCGGGCCGTCGAGACGCGGGCCCCGGCGGTTCCGGCGCCGGAACCGGACCGGATCGAGGCCTCCGCGCGGCGGCTGCTCCTCCCCGCGGGCGGCTGACGGCACGTGGAGTGCGGGTGACGTACGGCGGGTTCGCCGCGCTCGACGGCGTGGACATCGCCGTGCCCCCGGGCCGGGTCACCGCGCTCATCGGCCCCAACGGGGCAGGAAAGAGCACCCTGTTCCACTGTCTCGCCGGGACACTCCGCCCCCGGACGGGCCGGGTCGTCCTCGGCGGCCGTGACATCACGCGCCGCCCCGCCCATGCCCGTACCCGCCTCGGCATCGCCCGTACGTTCCAGCAGCTCGCCGTGTTCCCCTCCCTCACCGTCGCGGAGAACGTCCGGATCGGCGCCGAGCAGGGGCGGGTGCGCGACCCCGCCGCCGTGGGGCGCGCCCTGCGGCTGCTCGGCCTCGACGGGCCGGTGCGCGACGCGCCCGCCGCCGGGCTGCCGACCGGCACGCTGCGCCGGGTGGAACTGGCCCGCGCCCTCGCGGGCGGGCCCACGACCCTGCTGCTCGACGAACCGGCCGCCGGGCTGGACGCGGACGAAGTCGCCGCGCTGGCCCGCGTGCTGCGGGCGCTCGCGGCCGACGGCATGGCGCTGCTGATCGTCGAGCACGACCTGGACCTGGTGGGCGGTCTCGCCGACACCGTCTACGCGATGGAGGCCGGAAGGATCGTGGCCGCGGGGCCCGCCCGGCGGGTGCTCGCCGAGGCCGCGCCATGAGGACCGGGGCCCCGCGTGCCGGACGAAGGAGGCGCGGCACGAGGACTCAGCTCCGTGCGGTGTACGGGGGCGGCGCCATGAGGATCCGGATCCGCGCCGTGCACGAAGGAGGCGCCCGATGAGCGTGGAGATCGCGCTGCGCGCCGCCCGCGTCCGGTACGGACCGCTGGAGGCGCTGCACGGCGTGGATCTCGCGATGCCGACCGCCCGGCTGACCGTACTCGCCGGCCGCAACGGAGCGGGACGGACGACCGTGCTGCGCGCGCTGGCCGGGACCGTCCCGCTGGCCGAGGGCCGTGTGGACTGGCGGGGCACGGACGTGACGCGCCTGCCCGCCTTCGTCCGGGCGCGGCGCGGGCTCGCGTTCGTACCGGATCAGCGCGCCGTGTTCGCCTCGCTCACGGTCGCGGAGAATCTGGCACTGGCGACGCGTCAGGGCACCGGCCCCGGGCGGGCGGTGGCCGGGGTCTACCCTGCGCTGCGGCCTCTTCTCGACCGCCGGGCGGCCACACTGTCCGGCGGCGAGCAGCGGATGCTCGCCGTGGCGCGGGCACTGCTGTCGCCCGCGCGCCTGCTGCTGCTCGACGAGCCGTCGCAGGGCATGTCGCCGGAGACGGCCGCCCGTACGTACGCCTTGCTGGGCGAGGCGGCCGCGGCCGGGCGGACGGTCGTGGTGGCGGAGCAGTCCCTGCCGCCCGCGCTGCGCGCCGAGGCGAGCGTGGTGCACGTGCTGCGGCGCGGTGCCGTGGTCCTCAGCGGCGAACCCGGGGAGATCCCGGAGGAGCCACCGGTCGCTGCGGACCCGGACCGGCCGGGCGGACGGCAGGGCTGACGACCGGTCAGGCGCCTCCGACGCCATGAGCGGCGACCGGGACGGCCGGTGACGGGGTGCGGTCCGGGGCCGCGGGACGCTTCACGACCGGTACCGGTTCGGCGGCGGCCGCGGGACGGGCGGTCGCCGCGGGGCGGGCCGCGGGCTTCCGCGCCGGGCGTGCGGCGGCCGCGGGACGTGCGGCGGGACGTGCGGCCTGCTTCGCCACGGGCACGCGCAGCCTCGTCCCCGGAGTCAGCCGGTCCGGATCGGCGCCGACCGTACGGGCGTTGGCCCGGTGGAGGGCTTGCCAGCCCCCGGGGACGCGGTAGCGCCGGGCGATCGACGACAGCGTCTCGCCGGACCGTACGACGTGGACCCGGCCCGATACCGCCCGGGCGGCGTCCACCTGCGTGGCGGGCCGGACGGGCGACGCGGCTCCGGCGCGCTTGGCGCACACCGGCCAGGCGTTCCAGCCCTGCCTGGCCTGGACGGAACGCGCCACGATGATCTGTTCCTGCTTGGTGGCGAGGTCGGCGCGTGCGGCGAAGGCGAGGCCTCCGTGCTCGACCCAGGTGCGGTGGTGGATCTGCAGTCCGCCGAAGTAGCCGTTGCCGCTGTTGATGTGCCAGTCGCCGCTGCTCTCGCACTGGGCGAGGCGGTCCCAGACGGCCGTACCGCCCGAGCCGCCGGAGTTCCCGTCGTTGTCGTTCCCGATCCGGCCGCTCCGGTCGCTTCTCTCGCTCCGGGGGCTTCTCTCGTTCCGCGGGCTCGTGTCCTTGCGGTCGCTGCTGTCGTTGCGCTCGCTGCTGTCGTTCCGGGGGCTTCCGTCGCTCCGGCGGACCGCGTCGCCCGTGGCGCTCACGGCCATGCCGCTCGTGCCGCTCGCCACGCTCGTGCCGCCGTCGGTGGCGAGGAGGCCCATGACGCTCATGGTTGCTCCCGCCGGCCTGACGAACTTCCCGTCCGTGCCGTTCTTGCCGTTCGTCTCCACCTCGTCGGGGGACTTGTCCGCGGCGGAACCGCCGGGGGCGGCCTCCGACGCTCCGGGCGCCATGGACATCAGCGCGGCGAGGGCGAGAACCATTGACCTGCCGATCAGAACATGGGACATGCCGCCAGACGCTAAGCAGACCCCTGGGCGGTTTCCGGGGAGCCGCGCCCTCGGACGCACCGAGCCCCACCCGGTCGGACGATCCGACAAGCCGACGATGCGACAGTCCGCCGGACGTCGGTCGGCCGTCCCGCGAGACGTGTCCGGCGGGACCGGGTGGGGCGTGGTGAGGCTGGTGGAGCGGGACGGATCAGAGGGCGAGCGGCTGCCCCGGCAGGATGAGGTCCGGGTCGTCACCGATCACGGCGCGGTTGGCCTCGAAGACGCGGCGCCAGGTGGTGCCGTGCGCATCGGCGATGGAGCCGAGGGTGTCGCCCTGCCGCACCGTGTAGTCGGCGCGGCCCTGGCTGCGGTCCGTGTGCCCGTCCGAGCGGGCGGGTGCCTGGCGCGGCTCGGACGGCTTGGTGGGCTTCACCGCCGCGATCTCGGACCGCGGCGCGGAGGCCGCGGGCGTGGACGTGGCGGGCGCGTCGCCGGATGCTCCGGCGCGGGCCCCGCAGACGGGCCAGGCGCCCCAGCCCTGGGCGGCCTGAACCTTGGTGGCGACGGCGATCTGCTGGGCACGGCTCGCCCGGTCGGCGGTCGGCGCGTAGGACGTGCCCCCGTACGCGCGCCAGGTGCTCGCGGCGAACTGGAGCCCGCCGTAGTAGCCGTTGCCGGTGTTGATGTGCCAGTTGCCGCCGCTCTCGCACTTCGCGATGCGGTCCCACACTCCGGTGTCCGCCGCGCCGGCCGGGCCGGCGGCGGCGAGCAGTGCCAGCGGGGCGGCGATCAGGGCGGCCCCGGCGAGCGCTGCTGTCTCACGACGACGTTTGGACATGTATTCCCTCTCCACGAACCCGGGGCCCCCTGGACGGGCCGGCTGCCGTACGCGTCCGGCGTCGGCGAGCCGTTCCACCCCGCCCGCCGAGGGGAGGTACTGCGGTGGTGCTGTCGCGCCGGTGGTGCGAGGCGCGGGTGGCGGGCGTTCCCGGGCGGTGCTCGGTGCACACGGCCGGAGAATCTAGGCAGCGGCCTCGGCGGGAATCAAACAACTCCCCGTTGTGCCAGGCCAGTTGCGGGTTACCTCAGGTAGCGGCGACTTCCGGTCACCCACTACATCATTTGATGTCCTGCCATTTCCTCCACATCACCTCACGTCGTGTGGTTCACCTCACCAGCGCCAACCATCAACTCATCCCCAGGAATTGACGGGGAGTGATGCATTCCGGGCCTGCCTTCACGCTCCGCACCCGACGCGCCGATTCCGCGGGCGTGCGCGCGTGACTCCGCCCACAGATCACCCGTTGTCCTCTTATGAGCCGGGTCCTCTTCACCGGCGCCCATCCCCGAGTTCGAGGAGCCCTCCAGTGCCGCGCATGCTCGACGTCAGCGATGACGTACGCGCCGAGATCGGTGACGAAGAAGCCGACCGGCTGATCGCGGGCGAGAACGCCCCGGGCAACTACGACTGCACCTCCTGCCGCACCCCCGGCGACACCGCGCAGGAGCGCACCAGCACCGTGCTGTTCGTCGGGGACGAGACGGCGGTCCTGGCCTTCGCCCACGCGAGCTGCATCCCGTCCCAGGTCGTCTCGGTCTCCGAGGAGCAGCTCCAGGGCGCCGTCCGCAGCATCACCGGCGACCCCGGTGCCGCGCAGCAGCCCCAGTCGCAGTACCACCCCCAGCCGGTTCCCGCGGCGCACGGCCCCGAGGTCCTCGCCCCGGCCCCGCGCGCCGGGGACGACTACGGTCAGGCGCCGCTCCACGACGAGGACTTCCGCCACGAGCCGCACCAGGAAGAGGACTTCCACCTCGAACCGCGGCAGGCGGTCATCGGTGTCACCAGCGGGCTGGTCCTGGTGAGCGGCCAGCTCTTCCCGGCTCTGGTCGTCGAACCGACCGGTCCCATCGCGCGCCCGGGCACGGACGGCGCCGGCGACGAGTTCCTGCCGCTCCTCATCGAGCAGGGCTTCATGCCGGTGCACGACGTGGAGAACGTCCCCGCCCAACTCCCCGGCTGGTCCGTCCTTCTGGCCATGGGTCAGCTGCACGCGATCCTGATGCCGGGCACCGGCGGCGGCCAGCCCGTCTCCTGGTGGCAGGCGCACCAGCCGATGCTGGTGACCGAGAACTGGCGTACGGCCGTGAACCGGTCCTCCAAGGTGCTGGTGTTCGCCGCCCCGGTCGGCGCGATCGGCCAGCAGCCGCGCGAGGACCTGCTGCGCGACGCCTTGGACAAGGCTGCGGCCCGCGGTGAGCTGGTGGCCGCCGTCATGCCCCTGGCGGGCACATGACCCGGACCCCGGACGGCGGACCGGCGAACGGCCAGCACCGTTCCGTCCGGTCAGCCGTTCCCTTCACCCCGCGCCGATCAGGGGGTTTCGGGGCGCGGCCGCATCCGAGCGGCCCGGAGGTCGTTGGCACCTATGTGCACGCATATGACCCCCCTGCCCGGATTCCCTACCAGAGCCACATCCCCGGCATGCGTCATCCACACGACGCCAGACCGGCGAGCGGCCACCAGTCGGCCACACCCATCTACGACGCGCTCTACGCCGAGTACCGCCGCTCCTTCAAGGCGCTGCCCGGAGACCGATCGGGCGAGGAGGACCTCGGGTTCAAGCCGTTCGGCAACCGCGAGCCCCACGGCTCGTGGGAGCGCACCGAGGGCTGGGACTCGGGGGGACGGGGCCAGCACCGCGCGGGTCCGCCCGCGCTGCCTCCCGCGCAGCGCGACAACCGCAAGCACGGGCTCTGACTCCGGCGTACGCGCGGCGGTCTGCGCGTCGTGCGGCAGGCGACCCGCGCGTCATGGCCGCGGGACGCGTGCCGTGGAGGCGAGACGCGTGCCGTGGAGGCAGTGGAGGCGGGTGTGAGGCACCGCCGCCGTGAGGCAGCGGTGCGGCACGCGCCGTGAGGCGGTGCCATGGACATACGGTCGCGGGGGGGGGCCCCGGGGGCCCCCCCCGGCGGCCCGGCGGTGGGGCCCGCCTCGCGCCCCCCCCCACCCCCGTCGTGGTAGGGGGGGCCGCGCAGCCGCACACCGCACCCCC